>JABABZ010000153.1 GCA_014237965.1 Phycisphaerales bacterium
TCGCCGTCGCGGTGACGGATGCACACCAGCGAGAGCGGTGAGGGCGCGCAGCGGATCCAATCGGGGTCCGCGTCGATCATGTCCGCGAACTCCTGGGCGATCGCGATGTGTTCACGCAGCGCCGTACGGAGGCCTTCGAGGCCGTAGTGCCGGAAGACCAGCCAGAGCTTGAGGGCGCGGAAGCGTCGGCCCAGAGGGACCTGCCAGTCGCGGTAGTCGATGACCTTGCCGCTCTCGCTCGGAGCGTTTCGAAGGTACTCGGGCATGATCCCGAGGGCGCGGGTGAGGGCCTGTCGATCCGCGACCCAGAAGAGGTCGCAGTCGAAATTCGTGAACAGCCACTTGTGCGGATTCACGCAGACCGAATCACAGTGCTCGGCCCCGGCAAGCACCCAGCGGAATTCCGGACAGATGGCCGCGACGCCGAACATCGCGCCATCGAGGTGCAGCCAGGCGCCGTGCTTGCGGGTGATCTCCGAAATCGCGGCGGTATCGTCGATCGCGCCGCTCGAGGTCGTGCCGCAGGTCGTGCAGACGTAGAAGGGGATCCGTCCCGCCGCCGCATCCTCGTCCATGAGTCGCTCGAGTTCGTCGGGCCGCATGGCGAGCGTTTCAGGGTCGCTCGGAACCAACCGGAGGTTCGCCCGACCCAGCCCGGCCATGCCGCACGCCTTCTCGACCGAGGAGTGTGCGTGTTCGCTGGTGTAGGCGACGAGCGGCGGGCAGGCGCTGACGCCGTCACGCCCGGCGACGCCGTCGGTCGCCCGCTCCCGGGCTGCGAGGAGCGCGCAGAACGTCGCGCTGCTCGCGGTGTCCTGGATCACGCCGCCGCCGATGCAGTCCGAAGATCCATCGCCGTCGCGGGCGCCGGTGCGGAACCGGTCGGGAAGCCCGAACGCGTCGAGCGCCCAGTCCATCATCAAGGACTCGAGCTCGGTGCAGGCCGGGCTGGTCGCCCAGATCATCCCCTGCGTGCCGAGGCCCGCCGCGAGCAGTTCTCCGAGGATCGACGGGAACGAATGGTTGCACGGGAAGTAGGCGAACCAGTTGGGGCTCTGCCAGTGGGTGAGTCCGGGAACGACCTTCTCGTCCATGACCTCGAAGAGATCGTCGAGCGATGTCCCGGTCTCCGGGGGAGCGGGGGGGAAGGAACGTCGGATGTCGCCGGGCGCGACCCGGGAGGCGACCGGCAGGGCCTCCGCGCGATCGAGGTAGTTCGTGATCCAGCGGAGGGCCTCGGAGCCGAGGCGCTCGAATTCCGCGGGCTCGAGGTGGGGGCCGTTTCGGTCTGGTTCGTGGTGCATGGCTCCGCATGCTACGCGGACCGCGAGTTTCCGCCATGGGCGCGAAAAAGCGGCGACGCCGGAAGGCGATCGCCGCTACTGGCGGCATTTCTGCCCCCGTTTGCACCAGATGTTTCGAAGGTAACCCAGAAGCCGCCGTGATCTCGAGAAAATCGGCCAGTTTGTCGACTTTCTGGTCGGGAGAGTCAGGCCGGGAGCGCTTCGAGTTCGGTCGCCACTCGGGCCATGAGCGGGCCGACGGTGTCGTCACCGAGGTCGAACTTCGCCCCGGCCGCTTCGAACAACTCCGGAAGGGGACGTGTTCCGCCCAGGGTGAGTCCGGCCATGTACTTCCCGATGGCGTCCTGCTCGTCCTGGATCGCGTTGCACCAGACCTGCAAGGCGCCGAGTTGTGCGATGCCGTATTCGATGTAATAGAAGGGGACGCCGAAGAGATGGAGTTGTTTCTGCCAGGAAGCCGATCTCGCGTCTTCGGCGCCCGACCAATCGACGTCGGCGCCGAATCGATCGGTCAATTCGATCCACTTGGCGGTGCGTTCATCTCGGGAGTGGGTGGGGTTGGTGTAGATCCAGTGCTGGAACGCATCGATGGTCGCGATCCAGGGAAGGATCGTGGCCATGCCTTCGAGGTGTTCGCGACGGGCGCGGTTCGCATCGGTCTTGTCGTAGAACTCGTCGAGGTAGGGGAAGGTCAGGAGTTCCTGGGCCATCGACGCGACCTCGCAGAACTCCATCGGGGCGGAGCGATACGCGAGGATCGGTTCGTCGACGCACAGCATGGAGTGGAAGGCGTGTCCGGCCTCGTGCACCATGGTTTCAAGGTCGCGGTGAAGGCCGGCGGCGTTCATGAAGATGAACGGCTTGCGGCTGCGTTCTCGCTGGTACTGATATCCGCCGGGCGCCTTCCCCTTGCGGGTCGCCAGATCGAGGCAGTCGCCTTCCTGGAGTTCGTCGAACATCTCGCCGAGTCGGCCGTCCATGCGGTGGAACATCTTCGACGTTCCTTCGACCATCTGTTCGGCGGTCTCGAAGGGGCGGAGGGGTTCCCTTCCCTTGACGTCGACGCCGAGGTCCCAGGGGCGGAGCGGGTCGATGCCGAGTTCGGTCCGGCGTTCGGCGTTCAGCCTGCGGAGCACGGGAACGCAGTGCTTTTCCACCGCGTCGTGGAACTTGGTGCAGTCCGCGGGGGTGTAGTCGTAGCGATGCATCCGGCGGTGCTGGTAGTCACGGTAGTTGTCGAAGCCGGCGTTCTTCGCGAGCTGGTTCCGCTTGCCGATCATCTCCTCGTAGATGTCGTCCATGGCGTCGCGTTCGACCAGACGTCGCTCGGCGATCGCCTTCCAGGCGCCCTCTCGGACTTCGCGATCGGTGACTTCGAGGTATCGCCCCATCTCCGGCATGGTCCGTTCCTCGCCCTGGAATTGGACGGTCATCGCGCCACAGAGCCGGGAGTACTTCTGATCGAGCAGGCTCAGTTCGGTCTCGATGGCGACGTTCTCTTCGCGGAAGAGTTCGACTTCGGTGCGAAGGGCGCGAAGCAGCACTTCGTATCGTTCGGCGTCGAGCGACGACGCATGCGGGGAATCGACGATCTTGCGGTCGAGTTCGAATCCGATCTTCTTGAGCGGCGGCTCGACGTTCTGGACGAATTCCTCGAAGGCCTTCTGAATCGCCTCGTCATCGGTGTGCCGGGTGGTCTCGATGTACAGGTTGGCCATCGCTTCGCTGGTCGCGGCATCGAGCTCGCTGCGATCGAGGATCAGGTTCTTCAGGCAGGTGGGGCACTTCAGTTCCCGTTCGACCAGCGCCTGGTAGAGCGGCTCGAGGTTCTCCCACTTCGTGGCGTCAAGGTCTGCGGGAACGAAATCACTGGTGGTGCAACTCATGGAATTGGCTTTCAAATCGAGGGACTGTCAGGCGGTGGTGGTCCGCCTTCGGGATCGTGAATTTGAATCGTCCTCCCGAAGCACGTCGGAGCGCCGGCGGCCTTCGGGGTGAATCGAACGGAGAGGATAAGAGGGAACGAGGGCTCGGATCGGATCGACGACGGGGAATCAGCGAATCCCTACCGCTCGATCTCGCCCAGGTTCTGGCCGGAGGCCGTTTGAACCGAAATGGCGGGGATCTGGAGCCGTTCGGAGATGGCCGCTGCGAGCAGATCTGCGTGAAGTTGGTCGTCGCACAGGGTGAAGAGGGTGGAGCCGCTTCCGGAGACGTGAATCGCCTGTTCGACGATGGGGCGGATTCGATCCAGATCCTCCTGCAGGTCCGGGTGAAGATCCAGGGCGGCGGCGGCGAGGTCGTTGAAGGGTGCGTCCTTGTCCAGCGTCGCGGTGGCGAGTGCTCGAACGCGTTCCTCGTCCGTTCGGGCTTCCGGTCCGAGTTCGTCGAAGCGCCGATAGACGGGGCCGGTCGGGCATGCGGTCTCGGGGAAGATCAGGACGGCGTGAAGCAGAGAGGGCGGAGAGACCAATTCGATGCGCTCGCCGAGGCCGGTGACGATGCCCGCGCCCCCATGCACCTGGAACGCGATGTCCGATCCCAACGGCCCGCCGATCTCCGCGAGCTCTTCCGAGGAAAGGCCGAGCTCGAAGAGTCGATTCAATCCGTGGAGCATCGCGGCGGCATCCGCCGAGCCACCGCCGAGACCACCGCCGACGGGAATGCGTTTTTGAACCCGGGCCTGCACCGAGAGGGCGTGTCCCACCGCTCGCTCCAGAGCGTCGTGAGCAAGGACCGTGAGGTCTTTCGAGACCGACCAGTCGATGTCCGATTTCCGGAGTGCGTCTTCATGCCAGGTGATGGCGTATCGACTCGGATATCCGACCGGCAGTCGAGTGAGTTCGAGGTCGTCGAACAGATCGACGGTCACCATCCAACTGGCGATCGGATGCATTCCGTCGGCCTGGGGAGCGGCCACCGAGAGGGCGAGGTTGAGTTTGGCAGGCCCGCGGGCCTGAATTCGTTCACGCATGCGCAGATTCCGAGGGGGAGCGAGCGTACCATGAAGGCACGATGCTCTGGCAGCCCAAGATTCCCGATCACTATCTTGCCGATGATCCCGAGTCGATCGCGACGCAGATTCGCGTCCGGCGAGAGGAACTCGGCGACCGGCTTCTCATTCTCGGGCACCATTATCAGCAGGATGACGTGGTCCGCCACGCCGATCTCACGGGCGACAGCCTGAAGCTCAGTCGCCTGGCGGCGGAGGAGGCGGTTCGGCGCGGAACCGAATTCATCGTGTTCTGCGGCGTTCACTTCATGGCCGAGACCGCGGACATTCTCACGCCGCCCTCCGTGCAGGTTCTCCTGCCCGACCTCTCCGCGGGTTGTTCGATGGCCGACATGGCGCAATGGGACGACGTGAACGACTGTTGGGACGCCCTCCAGTCGATGATGCCCGGCGAACGGATCGTGCCGATCACCTATGTGAACAGTTCGGCTGCGGTGAAGGCCTTCGTGGGCATGAACGGCGGCGCCTGTTGCACGAGTTCCAACGCCGGGGCGGTCTTCGACTGGGCGCGGGCCGGCGGGGAGTCGCCGCAGGACGGTCCGGCAAAAATCCTTTTTCTGCCGGACCAGCACCTCGGTCGGAATACCGCGCATGCTCGCGGGCTCCGAACCGAAGTCGATCTCGCGGCGGATGGCGACACCGGGCGCGCGGAGACCGTCATCTGGGATCCGCGGAAGGACGGCGGGGCGGAAGACGAGGCATATCGGGCGGCGGAAGTCGTCTTGTGGGCCGGGCATTGCAGCGTCCACCGATTGTTTCGTCCCGAACATGTCGCGGCGGCGCGTTCGGAAGATCCCGACTGCACGGTCATCGTTCATCCCGAGTGCTGTCAGGAGGTCGTCGATCTGGCCGATCTCGCCGGGAGCACCGAGTACATCATCGACATGCTGAGTCAGGCCGAGCCCGGGAGCCGCTGGTTCGTGGGCACCGAAGTTCACCTGGTCACCAGAGTCGCGAAAGCAATGGCCGAGCGAGGGGTGGAAGTCCGGATGCTGAGTGATTGTCAGTGCCTCTGTACCACGATGTATCGGATCGATCAGCCTCACCTCCTCTGGACCCTCGACAATCTCGCGGAAGGTCGGGTGGTGAATCGGGTTGAAGTCCATTCGGATGCGGCCGGGCACGCCCGGGCGGCCCTCGATCGCATGCTGGCCAACGTTCCGCTCGCTCCAGTCGCCATCAAGGGCTGATCCGAGGCTCTCAGGCCCGGAGTTGATGCTCCAGAGGTACAATTCCACGCTTTGGATCGGTCTGGGACGTCCCGGATCGGAGTCCTTCGACGGAGTGACGTCATGCGGATCGTCATTTGCGGGGCCGGGGAGGTCGGCAGTCATGCGGCCGAGGTTCTGGTGAGATCGGGTCATTCGGTGACGGTGATCGACCGCGATGCGGATCGGCTTCGTCGTCTCGGTGACTCCATCGACGCCCGCACCGTGGTCGGGAACTGCGCCCGCGTCGACATCCTCGCCGATGCGGGCGGGATCGATGCCGACATGCTGGTCGCCGCGACCAACATCGACGAAGTGAACCTGTTGACCGCCGCCCTCGGCAAGCGAGCCGGGGCCAAGAAGGTGGTCGCCCGCGTCCATGACTTCAACTTCGCGGATCGCCATGGCCACGACTACGGGGAGATGCTCGGTATCGATCGCCTGATCTGCCCCGAGTACAGCACGGCCCTCACGATCGCACAGAATCTTCGGAATCCTGCCGCGCTCGCGGTCGAGGCCTTCGCCCGCGGCCAGGTGGAGATGCAGCAGTTTCAGATCGCCGATGGTTGTTCGGCGGTCGGTCGACCACTGTCGGGCCTTGGTCTTCCGACGGGGGCGCGGTTGGCCGCGATCATCCGCGACGGCGTGGTGACCGTGCCTGATTCCTCATCGACGGTCGATGCCGGCGACCTCGTGGTTCTTGTCGCGGATGCACCGATCTACGACGCGGCCCGCAAGATATTCCGGGAGGATCCGAAGTCGCGACGGTCGGTGGTCCTCCAGGGTGCGACGCCGATGGCGGAATGGGTCTGCCGGGCACTGCGAGGGCGGGCGTTCTCCATCCGAGTGTTCGAACAGGATCGGGAACGCGCCGAACAGTTCGCCGTGGACCTTGAGTGGGTCACGGTGATCGCAAGCGATGTGAACGATGCGACCGTCTTCGCGGAGGAGCGGATTCAGGATGCGGATCACTTCGTCGCCCTTCGCAGCGACGACGAGGACAACATCATCGCGGGCGTGCTCGCGAAACTCCGCGGCGTCGATTCGGTCACCGTGATCGTGCAGCGGTCGACCTACCTCGATTCCGTCTTCGCCATCGGTCTGGATCGAGCGTACAGCCCTCGGACCGTGGCCGCGAAGCAGATCGAGGACGCGCTCGACGACCGTCCGGTCCGGACGATCTCGAAGTTCGCGGACGGCAGCGTCTCGGTGTTCCGCGTCGTGGTCGGACCGAAGTGCGAGATCGCGGGGCAGCGACTTCGGACCATCAAGCTCACGCCCGACTGGTCGATCATCGCGGTGCAGCGGGGCGAAAGCACCCGCGTTCCTCACGCCGACGACGAAGTGATCGCCGGCGACGAAGTGCTCGTCGTCGAAGCCACCGGCGGCGAGGTGACCACCGCCGGCGGCAACGTCATCCACACCTTTAAGTGCCAGAACACCAATTGCGACGGCGCCCAGGAGGCGTTCACGTTCGAGGTCACCGCGGGC
>JABABZ010000154.1 GCA_014237965.1 Phycisphaerales bacterium
TCGGAGCCACTCATGGAGTTGCGCCGGGGTCGCGGAAGTTCGTTCGGCCAGCGGGCGACCGCCGCTGGCGGCGGGTGGGGCGGGATCGGTCACGGAGGACATCCAATATCTCCGAGCGGAGGGAGTGACGGGCGGCGAAGTCCATCGGACTCCGCGTAATCCCTGATTATGGCGGACTGGGACGCCTCGGGCAACCAGAAGCGGAAACAACGTCGATTCCTCGGAATCTCAGGGAAATCCGTCCGAGTTCGCCAGATCGGTGCACGCCGGCCCCATCGAGGGCCGGGATCAGGTCGAATCAGTCACCCGCGGCCGTTCCTTCACGAATCAGCCAGCCGCGACCCCGTCATCACTCGCTGCTTCCAGCAATCTCGCCCGGAGGATCAGGAGGGCCATCTCGAGCTGAGCATCGATTCCGTCTTCGATCAACTGCAGAGGATTCGGACGATCGCCCGGGTCTCGGTCGAGATCCCAGTCCGCGATCAGGTCCGCTTCCCGGCGCACCTCGTAGGCCTTCTGATTCTGTTCCGGCGTCATCGAGACGCCGATGTCCGGATTGACGCCCCAGTCGTCGTCGCCCGGCGTCTTGTGGACCAGACGGCCACGCTCTTCACCAGGAAGCGCCGGCAGCGCGTAGTACTGCGTGGTCAACTTCAGGGCCGCGGTTCCGGATCGATCCGAGACGTCGTGCAGAGACTGGACACTCCCCTTGCCGAAGGTCCGCTCTCCGACCACGACGGCCGCACCATGAACGTCAAGGCAACCCGAGACGATTTCGCTCGCACTCGCGGATCCCTGATTCACCAGGACCACCAACGGCAGATCCTTGAGGAATGCCATCTGCGGGGTCGCCGGCCGGCTCCAGACCTTGATCCCGTCCCGGTCTTCACAGGAAACGATTTCTCCGTCATCGACGAACAGGTTCGAGAAACGAATCGCGCTGTCGAGCAGCCCGCCGGGATTGAAGCGAAGGTCGAGCACGAGACCGCGAAGCGGTCGCTCCGCCCGCATCTCGTCGACCGCCACGAGAAAATCACTGAAGCTCTCATCGTTGAAGGACGTCAACCGGATGTAGCCGATCCCGGCTTCCGGATCGATGTACCAGTCCCAGGCGGGCGTGCCGTCGTCATCGAGCGACTTCTTGTACCAACCGTTCACCGAACGGATCTTGATTCGATCGCGAACCAACGGAACCTCGATCGGATCCTCGACCTCATCGCGGCGCAGAGTGAGCAGGACCTCCTCGCCCTTCGGACCGGTGATCTCGCTGACGGCCCGCGTGAGACTCCAACCGGTGGTCGGAATGCCGTTCACCGCGATGATTCGATCGTTCTCCTCGACGCCGCCGCGCGACGCGGGTGAACCCTCGAGCGGATTTACGATCATGATCTCACGCTTGTCATCGTGCCGGATCATCACGCCGACCCCGACGAAGTCGCCCTGCACCTGCTGTTGGAATCGTCGGAGCTGCTCGGGCCAGATCACCTGCGTGTACTGATCCTCGTAGACATCCTCGAGTCGATAGGTGGCTCCCTCGGCGAACTCGCGAAGAAGAATCTCCACGGGAACGTCGATCGTCTCGCGGTTTCCTTCGATCAAGGCCCGCATGATCTGGTGATATTCCTGCCGCGAAACTTCGGCGTCGGGCTTTTCGTCGAGCCGGGCTCGTTCTTCGAGGACCAGGGCACGCCAGGCGTCCACCTTGTCCGAATCGGCGAGCCCTTCGAAGTTCTCCACGAGCTGATCGGTGGTGGAGAAGATCTCGACCGCTTCGAGGCCACCGTCGAGCAACGGCTTCCAGCCGCAATTCGACACGTGCTCGCTCGCCGCGGTTCGAAGCGATGCTCGAACCATGCGTTCGGAGATGCCGTTGAGGGCTTCCTTCCAGTCCTCGGCGAAGGCGTCGTTGAATTCAGGAAACTCCGTCTCGGGCTCGAGCCTCGCCATGTTGCGGGCTCGGAGTTCGTAGAGGGCCCGCGGTGCATATCGGGCGAGCAGCCCGATCCGCCGATTGACCTCTTCGAGCTGTTCGTCGTAGGTCGAATGGAGCGCCTTCCGTGACGTGTCTTCGTGCAGAGTTCGCAGCCGAAAGAGGATCTCCTGGACCTGCAACCAATCGCCTTCCAAGCGGGCGGCGGCCTCCACCTTTTCCGCTCTGACGATCAGCGACCTGATGCGTTCCTGGTCGAGAACGGCATCCCAATCGTCGGAAAGCGTCTGCAGTCGCACGGCCGCGGTCAGGGCTCCGGTGATGTCGGATGCATCCAACTTCTCCTGGAGTTCGTCGATCGCTTCCCGACGCCCGGAATCTCGATCATCGACCGACTGGGCATCATGGCCGTCGCGTGCCAGGAGGGCTGCTTCCAAGCTCGCCATCGAGGCCGGATCGGCATCCTGCGGAATCGACGCCAGATGGGCCTCGACGAGTTGAGCGTCACCGGCGATCGCCGCTTCCCAGAGATCTGCTCGCCACTCATCCACTTCCGCGGGGATGGCCGGTTCATCCTGCCACGCCGAGACCGTGCTCGGAATTCCGAGAGACGCGATCGTGCTGGCGAGCAGGAGACGGCCGGTGATCTGATATCGATCGAACATGTCGAGAAATTCCCTTGCTTGGCCGCTTCCGGGAAGACCCGGGGGACGGCCGATCTGAACCCGCCGACCTCCTCGAGGCCGAATGGGAGTGCACGCCTGTCTGCGTGCCCGAGTCGTCGCGAGCGTCCATCGTGCGCGGACGAAATCGCCTTGTCCTGCTCGAGCCCTCGAACCGATCGAAGCGCGGGCCTGCGGCCTCCAACCTCGAATTCCGTCCCGAAGTACATCGAGCTTCGATCCCCCCCGGCTTCACTTCCGTCGACGAAGACCGATCTTTCATACCCTACCGACGGTCGAAAGTTCGGATTCGTCGCCTCACACCCCCCTTATCAGACCAGATTCCGGAGCTCCCGTCGAAAGGCCCGCCTTGAACAGGCCACGACCGATCCGCCAAGATCACCGCCCCGACCAGGCCATGCCCTGCGAGGACTGCGGCTACGACCTGCGGGGCTCGCTGACCGGCGCCCGATGCCCCGAGTGCGGGGCGAAGACGTCGGTCCGCTCCTCATCCGCCATCGAAGGCAAGCGGATCGACACGATCCACGAGTCCGGTCTTGGACAGGTCGTCACTGCGCAGATCGGTTCGTTCGTCCCGCTCGCTGGATTCCTGCTCATTCCATTGATCGGCCCGATCCTCGCGATTCTGACCGCATTCGGACCGTGGTATCGCCTCATGGCATTGCAACTCCGGTATCGAAGATCGCCCCTGCGGCAGTTCGAGCCTCCAGGATTCGGCGGCACACTGTTGATCGTCGCCTGGGTGGAGTCTCTGGCCGCGTTGGCGGTGGTCGCCACCCTCGTCGGTGTGATCCCCTGGTCGGCGTGGCCCGCGACGACCTTGATCTATTCGCTGGCAGCCGCGATCTCCGTCGCGGCGACCAACTTCCTGATCGCTCGCGTGACCACGGCGTGGGGATCGACCATCGCTCCCAAGGTCTTCTACATCGGCGCCGCCGCGGCCTTGATCGCGGGCGGGGCCGCGATCTGCGGACGATTGAGTCTGATTCTGGTCACCCCCGGAGCTGCCACGATCGGATTCACCGGAGCCTTGATTCTCGGCGGAGTACTCGCAGCCATCGCCATCCCGATCGTCCGCGACGGCATCGCCCGAGTGGATTCCGTCCTTGCCAACGACCTGCTTGAGTCACATCGCATCGAGACCAGCCAAGGCGTGATCCCCGTCGGGAATTCGCCCGCGGCCGATCCCGAACCACTTCCCCTCGAACCCGAGCGGCCCCCGGTTCGTCGCACCGAGTGACCGACGCCGGGTCTCGATCTCTTTCACGACCCGAAGGCCGACTCCGCCAGATCGATCGCCCGACCGAGCGCCGCGGCCTTGTCCACGGTCTCCTTCCATTCCGCGGCGGGCGAGGAGTCCAACACCACACCCGCGCCCGCCTGCAGGTGCACGGTCCACGGCACCACCCCGTCGCCGGTGGGAATCACCATCGTTCGCAGGGCGATCGCCACATCGAGATCGCCGGTGAGGTCGATCGCACCGATCCCGCCTGCGTACGGGCCTCGGCGAACCGGCTCGAGCTCGTCGATGATCTGCATCGCTCGAATCTTCGGAGCACCGCTCACCGTGCCGACCGGAAGGGTCGCTCGCAGTGCATCGAGCGCGTCGACGCCATCTCGAAGCCGACCGCTGATCATCGAACCGATGTGCATCACGTGGCTGTACCGCTCGACTTCCATCACCTGTTCCAACTCGATCGAACCGAGATCGCAGACGCGGCCGAGATCGTTCCGACCGAGATCGACGAGCATCACATGCTCCGCCCGCTCCTTCTCGTCCGCCAGGAGTTCCGCTTCGAGCGCCTCGTCCTCCTCCCGGGTCCGCCCTCGAGGTCGCGTCCCGGCCAACGGACGATTGACCACCCGGTCGGCGCGAACCTGACAGAGGATCTCCGGGCTCGCCGCCACCAGCATGCATCCACGGGCCTGAAGGTAGATCTGGTACGGCGATGGATTGACGACTCTCAACGCTCGGTAGAGGTCGAAGGGATCAGCTTCGGTGGACCGCTCGAAACGCTGGCTCAGCACGACCTGGAAGGCATCCCCTTCGGCGATGTACGCCTGCGTCCGTTCCACCGCCGACTCGAACTCCGAACGACTCATCGTGGAAGCGACCGGCGGTCGTGGCGACGCCTCGAGGTCGAGATCGACATGTCCCGGCGAGAGATGAACCGTTTCATCGACGACCGCACCGACGAGTTCGTCGACTGCGGCGGAGGCCGCCGCTTCCGCCGCGCCTTCATCGGGGTGGTCGGCGAAGGCCTCGGTCGCGACCACATGCACCGTCTTTCCGACATGATCGAAGACGAGAACCCGACCGTAGAGACCCATGTGCAGATCAGGGAGCTCGCGGTCGTCTCGCGGAGCGGATTCGAAGCCGAGCTTCTCCGGTTCGGCCCAGCGTGCCGTGTCGTATCCCGCGAATCCGACGAATCCGGCACGGAAGGTATCGGGCGGTTTGACCGCACCGACCTGCCGGACCGGCGCCCACGCCGCGGCCAGTTCACGAAGAAGATCAAACGGATCCCGGTCCTCGACCACGATCGACTCGTCTCCCGCGGGCCGATGATGAAGAACCTCCAGATCATCCCCCCGGGCGATCACCTCCAACCGAGGACGAACACCGACCATGGAGAATCGCGCGACCCCGCCCCCCTTCTCCACCGATTCGAAGAGGAAACTGGGGGCGGTTCGATCATCCGGCGCCACGAGCCGACGGTAGGCGAGCACGGGCGTGAGCTGGTCGGCGAAGATTCGACGAATCATCTGGACGGCGCGAGGCACCTCGGCGGCGGACTCCGGCGATTGATGGTCGGGATCGGACAAGAACGCGGCCTCCATGACGATCGGACCACGAACGTGGCCTGTTCCGAGTCTATCGGTCGATCCACCGCCGTCTCGTCGGAAGTCCTCTCCAGCGTGCTACCATCGGCATGTGACTTCCTCTCCACCCCAGATCGACACACTCCCCCTCGGCTCCGGCGAACGTCCACCGACGGCGATCCTTCGAGGGCTCAAGAAGCACTACTTCAAGCCCGACGGATCCATCCTGGTGGAAGCCCTGAGAGGCATCGATCTGGTGATTCCCGCCGGTCAGTACTGCGCCATCATGGGTGCGAGCGGAAGCGGGAAGAGCACCCTGATGAATCTGCTGGGCTGCCTCGACCGCCCGACCGACGGCCAGTACCTGCTCGACGGCATCGATGTCTCGGGTCTCGACGACACGGCGCTGAGTCGTGCCCGTGGGAGCCGGATCGGATTCGTGTTCCAGGCCTTCAATCTGATCAGCGAGCTCACCATCGTCGAGAACGTCGAAGTCCCGCTCTTCTATCAGGGTCTGCCTCGCGCCGAGCGCCATGCTCGAGCGGTGGCCCGGCTCGAGATGGTCGGCCTGGCCGATCGGCTCACCCATCGCCCCAACGAGCTTTCCGGAGGCCAGCAGCAACGGGTCGCCATCGCCAGATCGCTCGTCACCAATCCAGCCATTCTCATGGCCGACGAACCGACCGGAAATCTCGATACGGCGACCGGCGATGCGATTCTCGACATCTTCGACCAGCTTCACGCCGATGGGCTGACCATCATCATGGTGACCCATGATCCGAAGGTGGCGGCCCGGTGCCAGAGAGTGGTGACGCTCGAAGACGGCGACGTGGCCTCGGACGAACCGGTCGGACGCAGCGTCACCTGACGCCCCATCCAAGCCGCATGATCCAGTCGAAATCGGCTTCGAGCCGATGTCAACGAAGCGAGTGATCCAGACGACCCCGGCACTTCGGAGTTCCAGCGTGCGCATTCTCGGAATCGACCCCGGACTCCGCATCACCGGCTACGGCGCCATCGACGCCAGCGGTTCGAGTCTTCGAGTGGTCGAAGCCGGAGTGATTCGAGTTCCGCCCGATCTCCCTCTGGCCACGCGATTGCATCGGCTGCACCTCGATCTCATGACGGTGCTCGAAGATCTGAAACCCGATCTGATGTCCGTGTAGGCGTTGTTCTCCCATCCCGACCGCGCCGCAACCGGCGTTCGGATGGGACATGCCCGAGGCGTGATCCTCCTTGCCGCCGCCCAGCAGTCCGTCGAGATCGTCGAGCATCCTCCCGCACAAGTGAAGAAGGCCCTCACCGGCGACGGAAGTGCCGACAAGACTCGGATGCAGGCCGCGATCACCAGCCGTTGCGGACTCGATGAGATTCCCGAACCTCCCGACGTCGCCGACGCGCTGGCGATCGCGTTGTGCGCCGCCCAGCGACTGGACGCGATCGTCATTCCGGACGAGCCGAACGACCGATCTAACGAGGCCCTGAGCGTTAATTTCGCCCGGGATGACGGGCAATTACGCAGTCTTCGGCGTATCAAATCCATCCGGCAC
>JABABZ010000155.1 GCA_014237965.1 Phycisphaerales bacterium
GGTTTCGTCACGAGCTGCATTGCGCAGTTGTCGATGATCAGTTCGCGCAGTTCGATCTCGGGATAGTCCCGCGACACGCGTCTTGCACATTCGAGAAAGAGCCCGTCCGAGAGCTTCATGATGTTCGCCTTGTGGAACACCGTGATCTTCTTGCGACCTCGGCTGCGGGCGTATTCGAAGGCGAACTTCGCGATCCGGTAGGACGCCTTCTCAGTCGCCACCTTGAGGCTCGTGACCACGCCCGGGGTGATCTCGTTTTCGATCCCGGCGTACAGGCCTTCGGTGTTCTCTCGGATCACCACCAGGTCCACATCCTGATACCGAGTGTCGACGCCGTCGATCGATCGGACCGGTCGCACCGCGCCGTAGAGGTCGAGCGTCTTCCGCAACGCGACGTTCACCGAGGAGAAGCCGCCGCCGATCGGCGTGGTGCATGGACCCTTGAGCGCGACTCCGACCTTCTGAATGGCATCCACCGTCTCCTGGGGCAGGAGCTCCGTGTGCCCGCGATCGAGCGCGGCGACCCCGGCGTGGCGTTCGATCCAATCGATCGAGGAGCCGGATCCCTCAAGGGCCGCGTCGATGATGCGACAGGCGGCGGAAGTGACTTCCGGGCCGATGCCGTCTCCGGGGATGAGTACCGATCCGTGTTCCAAGGGTGCGTTCCTGCTGATTGCTGATCGAGAGGATGGGCCGATTCCGGTCGGCGGTCTCGGGACCGTGATCCGATGGATGATCCGACAGGATACGGCACCCGACAGGCCCCCGTCGCTCGGCGTCCTCGGCTACCGTGAAGGAATGCCCGAGTCGAGATCACAGTCGATCGATCTGGTGGTGGTCGGAGGCGGAATCGCCGGCCTTTGGATTCTCGACGCCGCCATTCGATCCGGCCTGTCCGCGATCTGCGTGGAGGCTTCGAAGCTCGGCTCCGGCCAGAGCGTGTGCGCGCAGGGCATCATCCACGGGGGCCTCAAGTACACCCTCAAGGAACGCGATCTTGCGGCCGCCAGCCCCATCAGCGAGATGCCGTCGCTCTGGACCGAGCTGGCCTCCGGGTCTCCCGAGCTCGGGCCGGATCTCTCGGAAGCGGTGATGTCGTCTCCATGCACCTGGCTCTGGCGGACCGACTCGTTGGCGTCCCGAATGGGCATGCTCGGCGCCAAGGCGGCGCTTCGCACGAGACCATCGACGGTGGACCGGGAGCAACGGCCGGAGCTCATTCGGGATGCCCCCGGCACCGTGCTTCGAGTCGAAGAGCCGGTGTTCGACACCAGATCGGTGCTGAGGGCGCTGGCGACCGCGCATCCGACCAGCCTCGTCGCCGTCGACGGGCCGGAAGGCATCGAGTTCGCATCGCGGGGAGGAGAAGTGAGCCGGGTCATTCTTCGGAACGGAACCGCCGAAGTGACGCTCGAACCCCGAGCGGTGGTCTTTGCAGCCGGGGCTGGAAACGAAGGCCTGCTCTCCCGACTCGGACTCGACGCGTCGGTCGCCCAACGCCGTCCGCTCCACATGACGCTCTTGCGCGCCCCCTCGCTTCCGGAGTTTCATGGGCACTGCGTGGACGGCAACAGAACGAGGGTCACCATCACCAGCGGGCGTGATGCGGAGGGGAACGTCGTCTGGCAACTGGGCGGTGATCTCGCCGAGTCCGGTGTGGGTCGAGATCCCCTCGACCAGATCGCGTTCGCCGCAGCGGAGCTTCGGGCGGTCCTCTCGAATCTCGATCTTGCCACCGTGTCCGGCGCGGCATGGTCCACCTACCGAATCGATCGAGCCGAACGTCGTACCGGATCAGGTTTCCGACCCGACGACGCCGAGCTGATCTCTCTTCACGAGGGGAGGCTTCTCGTCGCCTGGCCGACGAAGTGGGCGCTGGCACCCCGTCTCGCCGCCGCGGTCATCGAGGCGCTCCCGGCCGGGATCGCTTCAACATCAACCGCACCCGTGACGCTCACCGGATTCCATCCCCCGGAGATCGCCACCTTTCCCTGGGAGAACCGCACGTGGACCAGTCACCGCGACGTCCGCTCGGCCGCACCGGCCTGAGTCCGGCCCCCGTGGGGTTCGGCGCGTTCAAGATCGGAAGGAACCAGGCGACGAAGTACGGCGTTGCCTACGACCTTCCGGATGACGCCGCCTGCGAGGCGCTGCTGGAGGCGGTGCTCGAGATGGGCATCGACCTGATCGACACGGCGCCGGCGTATGGCTCGAGCGAGGATCGAATCGGCCGGCTGCTCGCCGGGCGTCGTGACGAGTTCATTCTCTCGACGAAGGTGGGCGAGACGTTCGAGAACGGCGTCGGCCGGTTCGACTTCTCCGCCCCCGCGATCGACGAGAGCGTCACTCGAAGTCTTCGTCGGCTCCGAACCGACCGGCTTGATCTCGTCTTCGTTCACTCCGACGGCGAAGACGTCGCGATCGTCGACCGGGGAGAGACCCTGGAGACCCTCGCCCGAAGACGAACCGCAGGCGATCTCCGCTTCGTCGGGTTCAGCGGGAAGACGACCGAGGGGCATCTGAGGGCGATCGCGACCGGACTGGTCGACTGCCTGATGATCGAATATCACGCTCTGGACGAGTCGCAGCGCGAGGTCATCGAGCAGGCGGACGCTGCAGGCATCGGCGTGGTGGTCAAGAAAGGGCTGGCGTCCGGCCGTCTGGATCCCGCCACCGCGATCCCCCACTGTCTTCGGCCGGACGGCGTGGCCTCGGTGGTGATCGGATCGCTGACCGCCGCGCATCTTCGAGACAATCTCGCCATCGCCCGAGCGGCGATCGTTCATGATTGAAGCCGGGGTCGGGCCGGCTCACCGGCCCGGATCGACACCTTCGCTTCCCGGCGCGCCGGGCTTGAAGTGTTCGTACATTCCGGGGAGTCGTTCCGTCGGGATGCACCAGCCTCCGCGATGGTTGTCGAAGAAGACGCCGAAGATCCCCGCGGATTGAAGACTCACGATGTGTCGGATCGCGGATTGGACCGGAAACGAAAGAATGGAAGGCTTGCCTGCGATCGGGATCAGGCCTCGTTCGAGGGCATACTCATGCGCCCGCCCCTTGGCGGTGAACGCCATCACGAAGGGCCGCTTGTCGATCACCACTGCGGCGGGTCGAACCTTCGGGAATTCCCCTTCTCCGGCGAAGTACCACTTGGGCAACGCGAATGCGGCGGCCCAGAGGACGTTCAACATCGCATTTTCGGTCCGCCCCGCGAGGGCGAGCTCGTCCATCCGGCTCGGGAGCAGATCGGCGGCGAGTCGTTCCGCCTCCGTGGTCGGGGTCGCGTCGCTCATGGAATCACGATCTCCATTCCCACCCGCAGGTTCCCGGGATCGTCGCCGATGACCGCGAGGTTCGCGTCATGGATCTCCCGCCAACGCGACGCCTTTCCGTAGTACTCCAATGAAATGTCACTCAGCGTCTCGCCCGATTGGACGGTGTGAACGACGACACCTCCCGAAGTGGGGTTCGCTCGGCGGATCGTCGCGGTGGAGTTCTTCGGCGGGAGTTTGATGACCTGCCCCACCTGAAGTCGGATCGGATCGACGGTCGGATTGGCCAGGGCGATCAATGACTGCTTTCGAGGATCGCCGAACCAACTCGCTGCGATGGATTCGAAGTTGTCTCCGGACTGGATGGTGTACGGCGTATAGGCTTCGGCGGGAAGGCCGGACGCGGACGGCGCTTCCGCGAGCGGCGTCTCCTCGCTCGCATCCTCCACCACCGTACCGGGCCTCGCCATCAACTCGCCACGGAGCCTCGCGGCGATCCACGCCGCATCTTCGCGATCGAACCCGCCCATGATCTGGCCGCGATTCTGAATGGCGATCCGAAGCGTCGGCGTCGAGACGATCTCGCCGTCCACGACCCAGGCCACGGTTCCGCCCACGAGGTCGAAGGTCGCCTCTCGGACTTCAATGACGGCATCCGATTCGAGCAGATAGGCGACTTCGGGTCGTCCTTCGGCATCCTCGCGAACCGTGGCGCCTGCGATTCTTCCATCGAGTCGGAGTCCGCCGATCGAATCATCGCGGAGGAGCAGGAAGCGTTCTTCGGTCTCTCCCGAGCGGCGAGTTCCCACCACCAGCCCTTCGATCTCGCCCGAGCCCCGGATGGTGTTCCAGGACGCGAGGGGAAGCCAGACGGTGCCTTCGACGCCCGCAGGCCTTCCGGCATCTCCGGAATTCCGAAGGCTGGTCCGGGCGGACTCCTGATCCACACGCTCATCATCCAGGGGGACGGCCGAGAGGAGCGACACGCCGGTCTCCCGAACGCCCAGGCTCGGGCCGTACGATCTTGCGAGCCCCGAGGGCGGCGCGACCGCTTCCGGTTCGGTCGTTTCCGAAGGAGCGACCTCAAGCGGTTCAGCCGGATCTTCTTCGACGGTTCCGGGCGATGAGTCGTCTGACGAAGAGACCTCCTCCGCTCCCTCGTCGCCTTCGACCGGGGCGGCCGGCTCCGCGACGATCCGGTCCGCTGGTTCGGGGGTCGGCTCACGCACCACCGGGAGCGGCGTCGGATCGGCTGTCTCGGGCGACGGGTCGGCCATTCGTGTCACGTCATCCGGGCCGGATTCCGCCGGCTCTTCGAGGCGAGCGTAGTACAGGCCGATTGCAAACATCGCCACGACGATGACCGCCACGGTAAATCGAACGCCACTGGACATGGGCCGTCCTCCAGATTCGGTCGATGCATTCGACCGGGGTCCGTACGCCCGGGGACCGTCTCGCACGGCGTCCGGGCCTTGCTGGCGGTGATGCCCTCGGCACCACCGGTCACGCATTCGAACTCAACCCGTGGTGAGTGCTGCGTTACGGGTCGAGCCCTCCGACTCTCCATCGGTACTGGGCCGGGTTCCGCTATTGCGGCTCCAGGTCAGCGGGGCTGCGATCACCACCGACGAGTAGGTCGCGGCAACGAGTCCCACGAAGAACGTGAAGGCGAACGGGCGAATACCCGTGCCACCCAGTGAGTAGAGCACGATCGCCGAGGTGATCGTCGTTCCACTGGTCATGATCGTCCGGCTGAACGTCTGGTTGATGGAGTTGTTGACCACATCAAGCGACGCATAACTCAGTTTTCCGCGGTTCTCACGAATACGGTCCAGGATCACGATCGTGTCATTGAGCGAGTACCCGACGATGGTCAGGAGGCCGGCGACCACGTTGAGATCGATTCGGAACTCGTCAAGGACGCGAAAACCTCCGATGCTCGTTTCGCCGATCACCAGACTCAAGGCGATCGCGCCCAGGCAGATGCTGATATTGAAGACCAGTGCGGAGATCGCACAGATCGAATACCGGAGGGAGCCGAATCTGAACCAGATGTAGACCAGCATTCCCAGCAGACTGAGAATGACCGCCACGATCGCGCTGGCGGCGAGGTTCTGGGCGACCTTCGGAGAGAAGCTCGATTGATCGAGACTGGCCTCTCGCGTCAACGAGGCCTGAACCAGCTCGTATTCTCGCTGGGCGAGACCGCGATCCCAGGTGTCCAGTGCGACCTCGAAGCTCGAGAGCTCATCGTCGAAGACCATGATCGCGATCGCCGAATAGGTGGAATCATCGCCGCTGGTGCCTGATTTCTCGAGACCGACGACTTCCATGTTCCGGCCCGCGGTATCGCTGAAGTCAGGCTGGTTTCGCATTCGCAGAATGCGTTCGTCGGCGTCGACGAGGGTGATGGGCGGCACGATTCCGTCGATGACCACCGCCACTCCGCCGCGGAAGGCGTCGACCGGCATCGCGGCTCCGTCCCGACCGATCGACTCTCCAAGTGACTTTCGTTCCAGCGCGAAGGTGTGACTGCTGTAGTCGGGATCTCCCTCGGCATCGAAGTGCACGGGTTGGATCACCGCGAGCGCATCGCCGAATTGCTCGACCAGCGCACCGACCACGCGGTCGGCGATGTTCTCGTCTTCCGCGATGCCCGGAGGGTTGGCGACCTTGACCTGAAAACTGCCCGCCTCGTTGTCGACGGTCGTGGTCCCCACCGTCAGAATGGTCGCGTTGGACAACTGGGCCAGAACCGCGTCGTCCTGGTTGTCGTCACCGATCTTGTGAACGCGGTCCTCGACTTCCTTCCGGCTCAACAGGAGCCGCCCGTCGATGTCGCGGTCCGTACCGGCGTTCTCGCCATCCGTCGCGGCTCGCGTGGTCATCTTGACGCTGACCCCACCGCGGAACTCCGTTTCGAGAACATCGGCGCCCCGTGAGAAGAAGAGCACCAGCGATCCGACGGCCAGGACCGCACTGAACACCAGAAGCGGACCCCGAAGCGAGATCCAGTTGATCTTGGGCTCCAGCAGCCGGTGAATCGACGGGAACACGGTCGGAAGCATCGGAATCGACTTCAACTTGAAGACTTCCGTGCAGACCGCGAAGAGCACCCGGCTCACGAAGAGCGAGGTGAACAGCGTCGAAAGGACACCGATCGAAAGCGTGAGGGCGAATCCCTTCACCTCCGTCGCGGCGGTCTGGTACAGAATGAAGCAGACGATGAGGTTCGTGATGTTGCCGTCGAGAATCGCGCTCGCCGCCTTGGCGAAACCGATTCGGATCGAATCGCGGAGATCCTCGCCGTTGTTGATCAACTCCTCCCGGATTCGCTCGAAGATGAGCACATTGGCATCCACCGCCATTCCGACCGTCAACGCGATGCCGGCGAGCCCCGGCAGCGTGAACGTGCCGTCGATCATCGCCATGATCCCGAAGATCATGATGGCATTGACCATCAGCGAGATGTCCGCGATCAGGCCAGCTCCGAAGTAGTACAGCAGCATGATCAAGGCGACGATGATCACCGAGATGGCGACGGCCTCGAGGCCTCGCACCAGATTGTCCTGGCCCAGCGCCGGACCCAGGATGCTGGTCGAGATCGGTTCCGAACTCAGGCGGGCTTCCAGACTGCCGGCGGCAAGCACTCGGATCAGATAAGTGATCTCGGCTTC
>JABABZ010000156.1 GCA_014237965.1 Phycisphaerales bacterium
TGATCCGGGCCGCTGGACTGGTCGAACAACCCGGTGGAGACGACCAGACGGTTCGAGAGGCGTGGGCTGGAGATCGGGAGACCCCGAGGCTTGGTGATCTCGGTGGGGGAAGCGACCATGTCGGGTTTCTCTGCCACCTCTGCATTCCGAGCATCTCTCGCGGTGTCGGCGGAAGCGCGGGTACGTCCTACCACTCGAACTACGACACGCTGGCCTGGTATCGATCGACGGTCGGTGAGGACTACGACGGCGCGTTGATGGTGACTCGGCTCTGCGCCGCGCTGACCGCGGATCTCGCAGATGCCGCAGTTCTTCCGATCGAACCCGCGGCGATCGCTCGCGATCTTCCGAGACGCCTCGAGTCGGTCGGGCAAGCCGCGGAGAAGGCTGGTCTGACCATCGACCTCGCTCCTTTGTACGAGGATCTCGCAGTCCTCGACCAGGCGCTGCACGCCGCTCAGAACGCCACCGAGGTGGCGTTGGAGGAGCCGCGGCGGTCGAAGGTCAACGCGGCACTCCGGTCGTTGGAACGGGCGTGGGGAGAGGATGAAGGGCTTCCGGGTCGAGCCTGGTTCCGAAACGTCTTTGCCACGAGCAATCGAGACAGTGGGTACGGGGCCGTCGTTCTTCCCTTGTGTCGCGAAGCGATCGTTGACCGGGATCAGGCGGCGCTGGATCGAGCCCTTCGACGTTATCAGAACGCCTTCTTGCGTCTTGCAGCATCCGCCAAGGCTGTTTCGGGAGCCGCGAATCCCGCCCTGGAGGAGCCCTGAGAGCGACTCCGGTCCGGGCCCCTCGGGGTCTCACCGGAATGTCGGTCCCGCCACCGGCGAGGATTGCATGAAAATCAGCCGTAATGGCATGGAAACAAGTGTTTCTGGTGCTATCGTAGAGGATGCGAGATCGTTGTTCTCGTCGGAGCGGTCGTGGTGTCGAGTCAGGCTTGACACCCAACGGTGGCGAAGAATCGGAACCTTTCGTGTTCTCCAACGTCTTATTCAGGGGCGAAGCAGAGTGCTCGCTCGATCTCGGTCGCGTTTGACCTGATTCGTCTCAAAGGCTCACCAGCCCACTTTCGGAAAGTCCCTACACCATGTCGATCCGTCGCAATCTTCTCACCGCCGCCGCCGTCTTCGCCGGTCTCATGAGCAGTGGCGTGGCTTCCGCTCAGACCCTCTCGACGAAGTTGTTCGTTTCCGGGCTCGCTCGGCCGATCTTCATCACCCAGGCTCCGGGCGATGACACTCGGCTTTTCATCATCGAGAAGCAAGGCCGGATCCGGATCTTCAACACCGAGACCGAGACGCTGAACAGCGACTACTTCATCAACCTTGACTCGATCATCACGGGTGGCACATCGACCAGCAGCGAGCAAGGTCTGCTCGGGCTGGCGTTTCACCCGGACTATCAGAACAACGGCTACTTCTACGTCAACTACACCGCGGTCGCGGGCGGTGGTGACACCGTCGTTCGTCGGTACTCCCGCGGTTCGGATGCCGATCACGCGACCACGTCGGGCGCCTTGACGCTGCTCACGATCAATCAGCCGTACTCGAACCACAACGGAGGCATGATCGCCTTCGGTCCCAACGACGGCTACCTCTACATCTTCACCGGTGATGGTGGTTCCGGTGGCGATCCCGGCGACCGTGCTCAGAACATCTCTAGTTCGCTGCTCGGCAAGACTCTTCGCATCGATGTCGACGGTGGAACGCCCTACGCCATTCCGCCGAGCAACCCTTTCGCGAGCGGTGGTGGCGAGGCGGAGATCTGGGCTTACGGCCTTCGAAATCCCTGGAGATCCACCTTCGACATGGCGACCGGAGATCTGTACATCGCCGACGTCGGCCAGAACAGTCGTGAAGAAATGGACTTCCAGCCGGCCGACGCGCCCGGCGGCGAGAACTACGGCTGGCGTTGCATGGAAGGCGCGAATTGTTACACCAATTCGAGCGGCTGCACCTGCAACGCTTCGAACCTCGTCGATCCCTTCTACACCTATGGCCACAACTCCTCGGGCGGGTACTCGATCACCGGTGGATACGTCTATCGAGGCTGCGAGATCCCCGAGCTCGATGGAACCTACTTCTTCGCCGACTACGGGACTTCCAACTTCTGGTCGGCGACCCGAAACAAGAACGGATCCTTCAGCGTCCAGAGTCGCACTTCGGAACTCCGCTTCTCGAGTGACGGTGGCGGGACCCTCAGCAACATCGCAAGTTTCGGCCAGGACCTGCAGGGTGAGATCTACATCTGCTGCCAGAGCCTCGGTCGGATCTACAAGATCATCCCCGCCAGCGGAGAGGTCGACTGTGGGCCGGGCCCGATTCCCGGCGACTTCAACGAAGACGGTTTGGTCAACGGTGCCGATCTCGGTTTCTTCCTCTCGCAGTGGGGACAGCTGGGCGGCGCCGCCGACCTGAACTTGGACGGCATCGTCAACGGAGCCGATGCAGGCATCCTGCTCTCGAACTGGACCGGCTGATCCCCGTTCCACCGATCCCCTTCTGAATTCAACGCGAGCCCGGTCGTATCGACCGGGCTCGCGTTCTTTCCTCCTTCATCGAATCGTGGTCGAACGGCGGCCCGGCGAAGTCCGTGGAGCATCTACACTATGTGTATGAAAGCCCATCTCACCTTCTTTTTCGCTCGCGCTCTTCCGCTCGTGGCAATCTTCGGCCTGATCGCGATTCCCGCCGGATGTGACGATGCTTCGCCGCTTCCGGCCTCGGTCGATTCGACGGGCGGAACAAAGCCTCTGGCTGAGACGAGTGCCGGTACGGCGGCGCCTCCCGCGAGCTCCACTCGGGCCAGCGGCTCCGAAGACATGCTCGTGCCGGGTGGGTATCTGAAGATCTCTCCCGCGTTGGTGGACTTCGGCGCGGTCGGTCCCGGGACCATTCACCCCACGACTTTTCAGATCGCGAACATCGGAACGCAGGACGTGGTCGTCGAGAGCGTGACCCCCAGTTGCGTCTGCACCACGCTCACCGACCTCGCCGGGGTGACGATCCCCGCCGGCGGAATGATCGAGATGTCCGCGTCGCTCGACGCCCCCCGGCAGCCGGGTGAGAAGGAGGCGAAGGTCTTCCTTCGAATCGCGGGTGTGGACTCGGTCGCGATGGTGAAGATCAAAGGAATGGTGACGCTGCCCATCCAGCCGACGCCGACCTATGTCGATGCGCTCAAGGGCGTCACGAGCGGGGTGATCGACCTCGCATCCCAGGACGGCAAGCCCTTCTCGGTCATCGCGTCGAACGGATCTCCGCCGGTCTTCGAGGGGTTCGACCCCGCGGCGGACCAGCCGCGCAGCAGCTATCGATTGAAGTGGTCGATTGCGGGGGTCGCGGGCGCGTCGATTCCGCGGTGGTGGATCTTCACGACGGATCGGGCCGACTGCCCGCTGGTCCCATGCCGACTTCGGAACGAGAACACCGGGGCGCGGCGGGACATGGCGCGAATGACCCGGCACTGGATCATCGACGAGGATTTTCTGGATCTGGGGTCGGTTCGGATCGGTCAACCGATCGATCTGACCTGCGTCATCAAGCACTACAACCCTCGGGGTGGAGGGGCCGTCGAGCAGGCCAACTGGTGGCAGGTGCTCGGCGTCACCAGCGCGTCACCCCGGTCGCTTCGGGCTGAATTCAAGGGGGTCGTGAGGCTCAATGACGAAGAAGCGGAAGTGCGCATCCGGATGACTCCGACCGGGCCACCATCGGATCTGCTGGTCAGCTTCATCGGCATCAGGACGTCGACCGGAAACGGGCTGCTTGAAGTCGCCGCGAAGGTCGTTCGATGATCGAGACCACGACGTTCAGCGATCGTCGGGGCGGGGATGTCGTGGACTTGTTTCGCGCCGCTGCGGACGCCATGCTCACCGCGCCGGGACGCGACGGGTGCATCTCGAAGATTCCCGCTCGGGGGCGTCTTCTCGCCACGGGTGATCTCCATGACAATCCGATGCACTTCGCCAAAGTGGTCTCACTCGCCGCGTTGGACGCCGATCCGGATCATCACGTGATCCTTCAGGAGCTCATTCACGGTGAACGCACCATGAACGGGCTCGATCTCAGTTATCGCATGCTGGTCAAGGTCGCCTTGTTGCTGCTCGAGCATCCCGGTCAGGTCCATCCACTTCTGGCGAACCACGAGCTGGCGCAGATGGCGGGCCATTCGGTCTCCAAAGGGGGGGGCTGCATGACGACCCGTTTCACCGAGGGGCTTGAATTCGTCTTCGGAGACGATGCCGAGGACGTGGCGGAAGCGATGGGGGTCTTCGTGCGAGCCTTGCCGCTGGCAGCTCGCACCGATCATGGGATCTTCTGTTCGCATTCATTGCCCGGTCCGGCGATGATGTCGCGATTCGATCTCGACATCGTGGATCGGAGTCTCGTTCCGGAGGACTATCTCCCGCTTCATGGGAGTGCGTGGATGATGGTCTGGGGAAGAGGGCATACGGCGGAACAGATGGAAGCAATCGCAGATCGATGGGGCGTGTCCCTCTTCCTGCTCGGCCACGCCTTCGTGGAGAATGGAATCGAGATCGGGGGCCCGCGAACCATCCTGCTCAACACCGACCATGAGCGGGCGGCGGTTCTGCCGATCGATCTGAGCGAGGCTCCGCCTTCGGTCGAGACGGCCATGTTCTCGTCAGTGCCGCTGGCGGCGATGGGATCGCAGGCATGACTCGGGATGCCGAGTCGACGTCTCCCGGCACGCATTTCCCGTTGCTGGCCATCGAACTCTCACAACGCGCTGGAGGCGCCGCAGTGCGCCACGAGGACGGGACGACCCATGTCGTCGAGTTCGAAGGCGGACGACGAGATCGGGATGACGTCCTTCCCGGGATCGAGTCGGCTCTGGCGGATGCGGGCATTCGAGCCTCTTCGCTTGCCGCGGTCGCGGTGGATGTCGGTCCGGGAGGATTCACGGGGCTCCGAATCTCCATCGCAGCGGGACAGGCGATCGCGGAAGTCGCTTCCGCGATGGTGATCGCGGTTCCTGCGGCGTTGGTCGCTGCCGGGTCGACTCCGAGCATCTCAGCCAGCACCGGCGTGGTCATCGTGTGCGCGGCCGCCAAGAGCGGGACGGTGTGGTGTTCCCGACTGAAGCGGGCCACGATCGACGAGCCATGGAGGATTCTGGGAACGCCCGGGATCGTGGATCGATTGACGGGCGATTTCGATCCGTCGGCGGTTCTGGCCGATGAACATGTCGATCCGGCGCTGCTCGAGGAATCGCGACGGTCAGGAATCTCGATCGTTCCGCCGGTCTTCAATGCGTCGGTGCTGGCGGACATCGCCATTCAACGCGGGCCCGACGTGCGAGTCCTGGACGATCCGGCAAGGCTCCTGCCCCTGTATCCGAGAGAGCCCGAAGCCGTGCGGAAGTGGCGGGAACGACCCGGCCGATAATCCGCGACGACCTGTCACGACCCGCAGATCTTCACTGAATCGCCACCGTCAGGCGGTCGATGTTCCTCGATACAGCTCTTGGTGAATCGGGTCACTGTGAATCCCGGAGCTGGTCAGGAGGCACGGCGCATGACCGACAACGACCGGAAACGATCGCTCGCAGAGAAGCAGGTCCTCACCACGGGAGAGGCTGCGGAAATCTGCAGATTGAGCCAGCAGACGATCATTCGCTGCTTCGACAACGGTCGTCTCACGGGATTTCGCGTTCCTGGTTCCCGCTTCCGGCGCATCCCCAGATCGGAGCTGATTCGCTTCATGCGGGTCAATGACATTCCGGTCGATCTGCTCGATGAGGATCACATCCGGATCCTCGTGGTCGACGACGATCCAAGCATCGTTCGCATCGTCGAAGAGATGCTCGGTCACGAAGATCGTTTCGAGGTTCGCACGGCATCCACCGGTTATGACGCCGGAATGATGACCAGGGAGTTTCGCCCGAACATCCTCCTCCTCGACTACATGCTTCCGGATCTGAACGGCAACATCGTCTGTGAACGCATCAAATCCGATCCCGAGCTCGCCGCGACCCGCATCATCGTCATCTCCGGTGTGGTTCGGCGAGAAGAGATCGACGGTCTGCTTGAAGCCGGTGCGGACGCCTTCATTCCCAAGCCGTTCCAGGTCGAGGAACTCATCGAGAAGATCGACGGATTGATCGTCACCTGAAGGGCCAGTGCTCATGAAGGATGCCTCACTCGCGGAACGGGTTCGGAAGGTGATCGTCAGGATCGATGCGATCCCCGCGCCTCAAGCGGTCGCGTTGCGACTCTTCGAGGCGACTTCCTCCGCCCGTACCAGCGCAGATGAAGTCGTGGCGATTCTCGCTTCAGATCCGGCGCTCGCCGTCCGAGTGGTTTCGCTCTGTCGACGGTGCAATCACGGGCTCTCCGCGGAAGTCGATTCCCTGGAGCAGGCGGTCGTCCTGCTGGGATTCGAGGAAATCCGAGCCGCGGTACTTTCGATCGAGATCTGCGGACTGCTTGGAACACGCGAGCTGGATGGGATCGCCATCGGACTTCGACGACATGCGGTCTTGACCGCGTCGATCGCCCGGATCGCGGCGCAGCGTCTTCCGGGACTCGATGACATCGAGCCTTCCACGGCGTTTCTGGCCGGGCTTCTGCATGATCTGGGGCATCTGGTGCTGGTGACGGCGATCCCCGAACCAATGGAACGCCTCGCGGAGTCCGCGACCCTTCTCGACTCGGACTTCAATGACACGCTTCGCCGCGTGATCGGAGTCGATGGCGACACGGTAGGGGCGCGGGTCTCTCGAAACTGGCATCTCCCGAGATTTCTCGAGGCCGTCGTGTCGAGTGCCGGGCGAGGTCCGGCGGGAATCGCCGACTCGGAACACCGCCGCCTCGAACTGCTCGTCGTCGAGATGGCTCGTCTCGAAAATGACCCGGAACGTCGGGACCTCGGCGAAGGGGTACTGCGCCAGGACGTCCGCGTCGAAGCCCTCC
>JABABZ010000157.1:0-268 GCA_014237965.1 Phycisphaerales bacterium
GTTCAAGCCCGGCTATCTCGTTCAGCGCTGCAAGGACGACACGCTCATGGCGCGGGTCGAAGGAACGGTGCGATTTCGCGGCCGCTTCATCGACATCGTTCCAGCCGATTCCGAGATCCCTCGATACGAGGTGATCGATCGAGCGATGGCCGCCTCGAACTGAGTCCGGCTTTCGAGGGTGTTCCCCAACGAAACATTCGTCACGCCTCGAGCTCCAACCGCTCGGGGCGTGTTCGCTTCCCCGACCATCCGTCTCTTCCCCACGCAC
>JABABZ010000157.1:278-6927 GCA_014237965.1 Phycisphaerales bacterium
GGACGGCTGCGTGAGTCTCCATCGAGAGAAGTTCATCCCCAAGGGTGGGCCGGACGGGGGCAACGGTGGACGTGGTGGTGATGTGGTGCTGGTCGCCGATCCGCACCTCGACACGTTGCTTCCCTTCCGATACGCGCCGCACTTCTTCGCGGAGAAGGGGAAGCCGGGAGCCTCGACCAGTCGTCACGGGTCGGACGGCGAGCACAAGTTGGTGAAGGTGCCGGTCGGGACGATCGTTCGAGACCAGGAGTCCGGCGAGGTGATCGCGGATCTGGATCATCCGGGAGAGGAGCTGGTGGTCGCCAAGGGCGGGCGAGGCGGATTCGGAAACGAACACTTCAAGAATTCAACCAATCAGACGCCCCGGGAAGCGACGCCCGGAGAACCCGAGATCGAACGCACGCTGCTTCTGGAATTGAAGCTGATCGCCGATGTCGGTCTGGTGGGCCTGCCCAATGCGGGCAAGTCGACGCTCCTGAGTGCCGTGAGCAAGGCTCGTCCGAAGATCGCGGATTATCCATTCACCACGCTCACGCCACAGCCGGGCATCGCCGAACTTCCGGGAGACCGCCGGCTGGTGATCGCCGACATTCCGGGGCTGATCGAGGGTGCGGCCGACGGGGCGGGGCTCGGTCACGATTTTCTGAGGCATGTCGAACGGACGAAGGTGATCATCCATGTGATCGATCTGTTGCCGTTCGACGAGAGCGAGCCCGTGGCCAATCACGACGTGATCCGCCGCGAACTGCATGCGTTCAGTCCGGTGCTCGCGGAAAAACCCGAGCTCGTGGTGTTCAACAAGATCGATCTCGTCGATCCCGACGAGAAGGAGAGCCTGGTGCGTCGAACGGCCCATGCGATCGGCCTCGATCCCGAAGAGGTCGTCGTGGCGAGTGGTGCCACCGGTCTGAACGTGCGCGAGATCCTGGAGCGAGCATGGAAACTGCTCGTCGATCTCGAAGGCGAGAAGGAAAAATGGCCCGGCATCACCGGAAAGTCGCCGCTCGATTGACGGTTCGTCGACTCGCGTCGGCGAACGATCTGGATCAGCGACAGAGCTCCATGTAGACCTCGAAGAACTCGACCATCGGTTCCTCGAAGTCGACACCGACGATGAGGCCTGCAATCTCGGGAACCAGACGCTCGTCGCGGTCCAGATTGACCACTCGTCCACCACCTGCTTCGGCGATCTCCGGGAAGAACTCGATCGCATCGCGATCACGGCTCCAGCGTCGTCTCTTCGTCGGACGGCTGATCGCATCTTCGCCGCGTTCCACGTCGAAGGGGCTCACGGCGCCGCCGTCGTCGGCGTCCACGAGCTCTTCGTCCGGATCGTCCTCGGTGTCCTCGCTGTCCACGATTCGAGGATCGCAGCCGACGACGTGCGTCGTCACTCCCCGTTGCCGGGCGAATCTGGCCAGCTTGATGCAGCCCTCTCCATGTCCGGGATGCGGTGGTGCGTCACCGACGAGGATCAGGACCCCTCGATGTCGAGGATTCCACGAGAACGTCGTATAGGCCAGTGAGAGACCTTGATCCACCAGTTCGGGTCGATCGCCACCGCCCTCGGCACTCAATCGCCAGAGATTGGCCCGGGCCTGTTCGATCGAACCCGTGAGATCCCAGCCCACCTTCTCGAAGAGTTCGCGGCGATCCCGGTATCCGGCGATGCCGACGCGGATCCCCCCGGCGACGTCCCCCACGAAACGCATCAGGTCGTCGACCCCTCCCTGCGCCTCCGCGATCTCTCCGGACATGCTGGCGGTGCAGTCAAGCACGATCGCCAGGTCGAGCGGTTGGAGGGCCAGGGCTTCGAGGTGATCACTGAGGGCGGTGAATTCCGCGAAAGGGAGGCGGGCGATCTCGCTGAGGTCCGCGGGATTCGATGGCGTCGGGACGACGGTCGCCTCCGCACCTTTCATCGCTGGAGTCATGATGGAACGCGGCGGCAGCATTCGGGCGGCGTCGATGCTTCGGAGGCCCCGGTTCTTCTGGTACCAGAGGCGCCACTTGTAATCACGTCGCAGGTCGTCGCCGCCGGTCAGGCGTGCGAGCCTCGGGCTCAGACTGCCCGCCTCCTGCTTGTTCATGCGCAGGATCACGGTGCGAATCAACTCGATGGCGAGTTCCTGAAGATCCTCATCGTCCGACAGGAGGCCGAGTTCGGCCGCCAGCAGTTTGTCATCGAGCCTCGAGCTTCGCGAAAGCGCTGCGGCCCCTCGGGCGAGGCGATCGGGATCCACGCGGTAGCCGACTCGCAGCGCGGTTCGGATCACCGTCGGCTCGGCTTCATGGGTCAGCCAATCTTCGTCCTGTGGAACGTTCCGGTGTGCGAGCACCAGAAGGGCGAAGGATCGCACCGCGACATGGCGGTCGTGAAGGGCGTCGATCACCATCGCCGCGGATTCGTGGCAATCGAATCGTTGCAGGCGGAGTACGGCGATGATCCGTCGCGGCCAGGCCAGTGCCCCGAGAAGATTGCGGATCGCGGTCCGCTCGGCGGCGGGGGCCTTGCTCAAGGGCGTATCTGGGGCCGATCCGGACTCGTCATCTCCGGACGCCGAGGCGGGAACCCGGCCATCCTGTGCGGTTGCAGGCACCGCCAGGGCGGTCACGGTGCCGATGGACGTGACGGCCATCAGAAGGAGCCGAACGAGGATGCCGGACTGCGGGCTCATGATTCGAGTGTAGTCCGGGAGGAGGAAATCTCGCAGTTTCAGGCAACCCATCCCGCGGCCGTGACGTACTATGCCACACATAGTATGCTTGCCATGCAACATCTTGCCAATCTGGCCTTGATCCTTGAAGCAATGGAGAACACGTCATGCGAATCGAACGAGAGTTGATGCGGGGAGCCGGGCCTGTGGCCGTGTTGAGCCTGCTCTCGAACTCGGAGATGTACGGGTATCAACTGGTCGAGACGCTCACCGAGCGGACCGAGGGGACTCTGGAAATGGGCCAGTCCACCCTGTATCCCTTGCTCTACAACCTGGAGGCCAAGGGGTTGGTCCAGAGCGAGCGACGTCTTGCGGAAAACGGGCGAACTCGCAAGTACTACGCGATCACGGGCGAGGGTGAGACGAGGCTCGCGACGGACAGAAAGCAGTGGCAGGCCGTGACGGACGCGATGCAGACGCTCGGGGTCGTGTCGGGCCAGCTCATGACGCCTGGTCTCGCGATCGCCTGAAGGTTCGGTCAATTCGTGAAACATGGGGGGGCTCGATGGAAGATCAAACCAATCAGAAGCCGCAGGGGGTCATGCGATGTCCGACGAATCAAGAATGAATACCACGCCGTCGTTTCTTCGACGGCTTCTGAGCACGCCGCTGCAGGATCTGGTTCGCGGCCGGCTCTCCGGGAGTCTCGATGCGAAGGCGGCCAGCGCCGGATCCGGTCTTCCCGAGGAACTGGATCGGATCGCTTGCCGCGTCGCGCGACGCACTCGATTGAGCCGGGCGGAGCGGGTCGAGGTCGCCCACGATCTGGTGGACCATTTCACGGACGGGATGGCCGAGGGTGTCACCGCATCACGGCTCATTGAGAAGTTCGGCGACGAGCGCGTCGCCGCGAAGTTGATTCGCCGGTCGATGCAACGGAAGCACTCGGTCTTTGCGCGGGGTGTCCGGCAGACCGTCCGGGCGGGTGTGCTCTGCTTCGGCGTGGTCGTCCTGTTCTATCTCGTGCTTGCCATCAAACATCGGAATCGGGAGATCAGGATCGAGGTCGACTATGTGGCGATGATGAACGCGCCGACGCTGGCATCCGAGCCCTCGGATCGGTCCTGGCCGGAGATCCGTGAGGCGATCACCACATTGCGTGGGCTCGTCGGACCTCTCCCCGACGAACTGATGCACGTCGACCGGGAGATCTCGAAGATCGTTTCGGCTTCCTTGTCGGAAGCGCCGGCGCCGTGGATCGACGCGGAGCTGGGGCCCCCGGCGCAGCTCTCCGATGACGACGATGTCGAAGCGGCGAGGGTGGATCGGTTCTTCGAGGCGGCTCAGCCCGCACTCGAACGACTTCGGGCGGCAGCAGGTCGGCCGCTGCTCGGATTTCCGCTGGCCGCCAGCGGTCTGGAGGAGCCCGCGGACCGCACGTTCTTCGGAATCGATGCCGAGCCCTCCGATGCCGTCTCGCAAGGGGATGCGGACGCGTTTCAAGATTCGATTCTCACGTTGGAATTCCCATACTTCAGAAGCGTGCGGCTTGCGGCTCGTCTGTTGGCCGCCGATGCCCGGCGTGCCGTGGTCGAGGGAGACGATGCCCGGATGGTCGCGGACATCGGCGCGATGCTCGAGCTCGCCGAGCAGACCCGGCAGCCTTCGATCATGATCGCCCAGCTCGTCGGAATGTCGATGGAGCGTCTGGCGTTCACCGTGGTATTGGACTCGATCGCCGCGCTCCCCGAGAACATCGATGATCGATCCATGCTCGCCCTCGCGGAGATGATTCGCGGATTGGATGATGAACGGCTCGGTCTGGAAATGGCCGGCGAGCGGTGGTTCTTCCTGGACATCGCCCAGCGAATCTACAGCGATGATGGCGAGGGGGATGGATCGCTTTCGATCGGATCGCCGGTGGTCGACATGCTCGGCACGCCGTCCGGGAATCTTGGACCGGAGCAGCTCACGTCGGGTACCGGGGCGTTTCTGCTCGGCCCGATCGTCGCCGAACTCACGCTCGGACGGGCGGAAGCGATTCGAATCTGGATGAACCTCATGGACTCCGCAGAAGAGCAGGCGTCGAAGTCCCCCTGGGAGATCGATACCGCTCCGCTCGGCCTGATCGACGAGATCCCGCGGCAGGCCATGAACGATGACTACACGCACATGATCCGGTACTTCCCGATCAACCTGTTGGTTCCCGCGACCGAGAGCCTGGTCTTTACGAGTGCGGCGATCCGTCTGGAGCGTGATCTGGTACTGACCGTGCTGGAACTCGAAATGACGCGTCGTCGAGACGGAAGATGGCCGGACTCGCTCGACGAGCTTGAATTCACGGCTGGCGGTGAACCGGCGCGGGATCCCTTCGACGGCTCGACGGTGCGATATCTCCGCCGGGACGGGCGGCCGTTGATCTACATTCTCGGGCCCGATCGAGATGACGATGGAGGCCGCGGGATCGCGTCGTCGGGCCCCGGGTCCGGCAGATGGAGAGATCTCCGGCGCGGCGGGCTCGCGGGCTCGTCCCGAGGTTGGGGCATGGTTCGAGGGTCGGGGGATTCCGAGCCCGACGGTGACATCGCGGTCTGGGCGGTCGGCGGGGAATGACGTTCGTCGACGCTCATTCGGCGAAGGCGGCGAGTGCGGCACGGTTCGGCGGCGTGAGTACGCTCGGGATCGTTCGATCGAATGCCTCGTGGAGTTCGGGCTGCAGCGAGCGGAATCGTTCGGGGTCGGAGAGATTCCATTCGCCGTTCTCCGCATCGGGACCGAAGGGACGCTGGAGATCCCACTCGGTCGAGATCACCCAGTAGGAATATTCCTGGAGAAGCACCCGTTCGGCCTCCTCCTCGTCGTCGAATTCGTCGAGGTAGTCGACGACGTACCACGATTCCTCCAGCGCCTTCCGCATCGAACGGTGCAGCGTGGACTCGGTGGTGATGCCCCAGTCATCCGGAAAGACCTCGTGGAGGCCCACCATGTTCAGGTGGTGGAGCAGGTGTTCGACCACCTCCATCGGCTGGCTCGCACGGTCTCGCGGGTCGAGTTGGAAGATCGCATCGCAGATCGAGAGGCGGTCGGTCAGTCGATCGAACGCGCTCCAGTCGTCCTGGTTCGGGAAGTCGGGGTCTTCACCCTTCCACATCGGAATCGCGGTTCGAGCTTCGAACATCGAGGTGAGGACGGCATCCTGCAGGCCGCGATCGATCCCGGGAGCCGTGGGATCGAACATCGCCGCGTGCAGATCGCCGACCGCGGTCATGAAGGAATCTTCGACGTCGTCGGTCGCGATGAAGACGACCCCACCCGAGGTCAGATGCTTCGTGAATGGCGCGTAGCGATCATCGCGGAGGATCTCCGTGTGAAGTCGGAGATCCGACGGCACCTCTCCATCCCGCCGTTCGATCACGCAACCGCCGAGGGGGGAGGGTGTCGAGCCGTCTTCTTCGGTCGCGTCCGCGGACGCGTCGGATGCGGCGCGGAGCGCTTCGACCCTCGCGAGAACCGTCGCCGCGTCCTGAAGTCCGTCGAGGCGATCGAGCACGAGACCATCTCCCGAGAGAAACCACAGCGTCGGCCGATCCGCCCAGCCGATGAGTTCGACCGACGCGCCCTCCGAGGTCACCACGTGATAGGTCGGTGCCTCGATCGATGCCAGGTCGCCGTCTTCGACCGCTTGGCGCCGACTCTCGAGCCACGGAATCACCGTCTTCGCCCACTGGATCGACGCGGCGATGACCCGGATCTCCCCGGGGTGGTCTCGATGCAGTTCTTCGAGCGTCGAGAGCATCGAGACCGAGTCCGGCGCATACGTCGCCCAGACCAGAAGAAGAGTGATTCGATCATCGCCGGACGCCAGTTCGACTTCCCCCTGGTCGGTGGTCTTCAGCGTCGCGGTCTGGATGGTTCCGAGGAGGCGGGGAGGTGTTGGTCCCACTCCGCTTCCTCCGTATCCGCAGCCGGTCGGGAGGAAGGCGAAAAGGAGC
>JABABZ010000158.1 GCA_014237965.1 Phycisphaerales bacterium
GCCTGGAGGCCTTTCTCTTCAAGCCGTTCCAGGTCTCCCTTCTGATCGAGGAAGTCCACAAGGCGTTGACCAGCTCGCCTTCGTCCAGCGACTGAGTCGGCACCTCCGGCTCGCCCCCTTGGAACGGCCCGGATGGGAGTCCATCCGCGGATGTTTCGTCGGATCGATCTCGGCGCTCGTCAGATCGAGCCGTCGTGGAGTCGCCCGGAAACCACACGATCCAGCCCGTCGACGTCCTGATGGACCTCGATGTCCCCGAATCCCGCCGCCCCGAAGAGGCTTCGAACCGCCGAAGCCTGGTCGTACTGCATCTCGATCGCGAGCACTCCACCGGGAGCGAGCCACACTGGCGCTTCCTCGATCACCCGGCGAATGACGTCGAGCCCGTCCTTGCCGCCGCGGAGTGCCGTGGCAGGCTCGTGATCGCGAACGTTCGGTGGGCAGCGTTCGAATTCCACATCACTGATGTACGGCGGGTTCGAGATGATCAGGTCGAAGCTCGAGCGTTCCTCGGGAGTCACCGGGTCGTACAGGGATCCCTGTCGGACGTCGATCCGATCCGCATGGAGGTGCCGGGCGGCGTTCCGGCGTGCCAACTCCACCGCCTCGTTCACCAACTCGGTCGCCACCACGCTCGCGTGAAGGAAGCTTCCGGATTCGCCGGCTGCCACGGGCTCCCCCTCCTCGGCGTTCGAGGAAGGCTCATTGGCGATCGATTCGTCGATCGCGGGATCGTGTTCCATGCCGACCGCTCCGTCCGGTTCACCTTCGTTGCCCCCGGTTCCCCCGGCCGCCCCGAGCGCCGAGGAAAGCCGAACCAATTCGGCGCGAGCGGCCTGCTCCGCTTCCTGCATTCGCGCCGCCGCTCGTTGGGGCCGATCGATGAGGTTCAGCAACGCGATTGAGACACATCCCGTTCCCGTACAGAGATCGAGAATTCGCGCGGAATCGGTGGAGGCGTCGAGCCGACGATGACCCACTTCAACAAGGGTCTCCGTGGCGGGCCGGGGAATCATGGTGCTGGAGTCGACTTCGATCCGGATCTGGTGGAACCAGGCTTCCCCCACGAGGAACTGGACCGGCTCGTGCGTGGCAGCCCGTTTGACCCAGTCCCGGAGCGTCGCTCGCTCCTCGTCGCTGGCAAGGCGATCCGGCTCCATGTAAAGGCGGAGCCGCTCGGCGCCGATGGCGGCGGAGAGGAGCATGTCCGCACAGACGGCCGGCGAATCAACCCCTCGTTCCTCGAGGTGGGTCATGATCCAGCCTCGAAGTCGTCTGGTCGTCCATGGTTCCTGATCTTGCACACGAACATCGTACGGTCGATTTCTCGAAGAAAGGGCGGCTCCGCCGAAAGTCCGGCCCGGATGTATGATTCTCATGAACCGTCGGTAGGGCGGCAGACCCGTCCCCGACCCTGAGCCAGGACCCGAGAACCCGTGACCACCGACCTACGATTCGATGCCCTCGCCGACCGCTTGACCGCCTCCGGAAAATTCGCCTCGTTGGACGCCGGTGACGACTCGATCCGCTGCCGGGCTCGCGATGTGGAGAGCGAGGCCTTCTACGTCCTCACCCGCTCCGACGCCGGCCTGATCGTCCGGTTCGAGACGCCGGACCGCTGGCTCAGCGAATCCGTGGAAGCCGATCTCTACCACTCGAGCGACTCCCTGGAGGAACTGCTCGAGGAATCGCTCGACGAGTTGGAATGGCCGATCGACGAGATTCCGGTCACGACCTTCCGCCATTTCAGAAGCGACGATCTCCTGTACACCTTCGAGAACGACGTACCCGCGGGCGGCGACGTGACTGAAGCCGCCGCAACCTGGCTGCTCGCCTACGAGGCGACCTTCCGCGAACTCGGCGATGTCGCCGGTGAGACCGAAGATGCCTGACCCCACCGATCTTCGCGTGCCAGGGCACGTCCTCCTACTCTCCTCTGGATCGGCCGATACCTGATGTCCACACGCGTGCTCATGCTGGGATGGGAATTCCCGCCGTTCATCACGGGCGGCCTCGGCACGGCGTGCCACGGGCTGACCCGGGCGATGGACCGCGCGGGCATGGAGACGACGTTCGTTCTTCCCAAGAGCGTCCCCGGCGATTCGGAGGATGCAGCTCATGTGGAACTGGTGAGTCCTGCCAGCGACATGGGAGACACCCTGCCCGAGTATCAGCGGCAGACCGTGCCCACCACGGAAACCGTGACTCGAACCGTCACCACACAGCCGGAACAACGGCTCCTCGAGGTCGTCCGCGAATTCCGCGAACGTTTCAAGCACACCCGATTCGTCGATCTCCCGGTCGAGGTCCAGTCGGTGTATCGGGAACAGGAGACGACCTGGCGGCGGGTGCTCGAGGAGTACGAACTGGACGAGAGCCGACTGGAGACCCTGATCAAGGCCGGCGCGTTCGGCGATGCGAGGACGATGACCGAATCGATGGCGCTCCGATCGGCGATCCCCGAACGCGATCCCGAGGAAGCCGGGATGTCGGCGCGAGGAAACAAGTCCGCCGACTACGGCGGCGATCTCATCGGACAGGCCCACGCCTACGCGAAGTTCTGCCTCGAAGTCGCCAAACGGACCCCCTTCGACGTGGTCCACGCCCATGACTGGTTGACCTACCCAGCCGGACTGGCGGTCGCCCAGCTCACTGGAAAGCCGCTGGTGGTCCACGTCCACTCGACCGAATTCGACCGTTCGGGCGAACACGTCAATCAAGCCGTCTACAACATCGAGCGACGCGGCATGCACGGCGCGATGCAGGTCATCGCCGTGAGCCAGCTCACCAAGAACCTCTGCGTCGCTCGTTACGGAATCCCGCCCTCGAAGGTCGACGTCGTCTACAACGGCGTCGAGTTCGACCCCGCGTCGAAGGGCGTGAGACCGATCACCTCCAAGGACAAGATCGTTCTCTTCTTCGGACGCATCACCATGCAGAAGGGTCCGGAGTACTTCGTACAGGCCGCGAAGCGGGTCCTCGATGTGATGGAAGACGTCAAGTTCGTGGTCGCGGGGAGCGGCGATCTGGCATCGATGATGATCGAGATGGCCGCCGAAATGGGCATCGGCCACAAAGTGCTCTTCACCGGATTCCTGCGGGGTGGAGACATCAAGCGGGTCTTCTCCCTCGCGGATCTCTACGTGATGCCGAGTGTGAGCGAACCCTTCGGGATCGCTCCGCTTGAAGCCATGAGCCACGACGTCCCCGCGCTGATCTCGAAGTCGAGCGGGGTGAGCGAGGTCCTGACCCACGCCCTCAAGGTCGACTTCTGGGATGTCGAGGAGATGGCCAACAAGATCGTCGCGGTCCTGCGACACCCGCCCCTCCGCAAAGCTCTCCGGGACAACGGCCAGTTCGAGATCCGGGCCCTCACCTGGGACGGTGCGGCCACTCGATGCGGCCAGGTGTACGACCAGGTGCTTCGGCAATTCGCCGCCAAGGCCTGACCGCCGGGGATCCGCATCACTCCGCCCTCGAAACGCCCCCCCGAGCCGCAGTTCGATCGACCTCCCCGCTACAATCGCCGACCTTGATTCAGGTCTCCCCGGACCTGCGGAGATGTCGACGAATGGCCTTCTTCTTCAAACCGAGACCCCGCACGAACCCGACTGCGATCACGCCACCGGTCACGGCGTCCATCGACTCCGGAAGATCGATTCCGCCGGATGACCCCGCGATCGAACGGCGGATCATCGAAGTCGGCAACGAGTTTCTCGACCTCGCCCGCGGTGGCAAGGCCGGCGTGCTCAATGCCGCCTTCTGGTCCGACAAGTTGATGGACTGGGCGATGCAGGACGAGGCGTTCAAGGTCCAGTTGTTCCGGTTCGTCGACGCCTTCCCCATGCTCCGAACTCCGGAGCAGATCCATGATCATCTGGTCGACTATCTCTCGCAGCCCGGAGTCACCCCCCCACCCGGCATGGATCTGGCGATCAAGGCCGGCGGAGTCGCCAAGACGATGTTCGCCAGGACGATGGCCAAGCAGATCACCGGCATGGCCGAGAAGTTCATCGCGGGAACCGATGCCGCCGACGCGCTTCCGATGCTCGAGAAGCTCTGGAAGAAAGGGCTGGCCTTCAGCGTCGATCTTCTGGGGGAAGCCTGCGTTTCGGACGCCGAAGCCGCCGACTACTGCGGGAAGTACATGGACCTGATCGAGAATCTCCCCGACGCGGTCGAGGGATGGCCGGAGAACGAGAAGCTCGAACGAGATCATCTGGGCCCCGTTCCGCGGACCAACGTCTCGATCAAGATCAGTTCGCTCTACGCCAAGACCGATCCCATCGATACCGCCGGTTCGATCGATGGACTGGTCGAAGCCCTCAGACCGCTGCTCCTGAAAGCCCGCGAGAACGGGGTCCTCGTCAACTTCGACATGGAGCAGTTCGCGCTCAAGGATCTCACGCTCGACTTGTTCATGCGGTGCTGCGAGGAGATCGATTTCCACGCCGGAATCGCAATGCAGGCCTATCTCCGTTCCGGAGACGACGATGCCGCCCGAGTCATCGAATGGTCGAAGCGAACCGGCCGACAGGTCACGGTCCGCCTCGTCAAGGGCGCCTATTGGGACTACGAGACGATCCACGCGGAAGAGATGGGTTGGCCCGTTCCCGTCTGGAGTCGCAAGTGTGATTCGGATGCCTGCTTCGAACGGATGGCCCAAGCCTTCATCCACTCGACACCTCGAAATCAGGAAGAGGGTGGCGTGAAACTCGCGCTGGGGAGCCACAACGCCAGATCGATCGGCGCGGCGATCGCCGAACTCGAGAAGGCCGGCCTGCCCAAGGCCGCGCTCGAACTGCAGATGCTCTACGGGATGGCCCCGGAACTGAAGCAGGCCGCGAGCGAGATGGGTTTCCGAGTTCGCGAATACGTCCCGGTCGGCGAGATGATTCCCGGCATGGCGTACCTCGTCCGTCGCCTCCTCGAGAACACCTCCAACGAATCCTGGCTTCGGGCCGGATTCATGGACAACGCCGACGCGTCCACACTCCTGGCATCCCCACATCGGGAGTTCGACCGGGACCCCGGCATCGAACGCATTCGCGGCGCCGCGGAGAGGCACGCCCTCTCCGCCGAGGACCCCGACGTCGGAGACGGACGCCCCTTCTTCACCGAACCGATGCGGGACTTCTCATCGCGGGATCAACGCGAGGCCTTCGCGAGATCGATCGCAACGGCGAAGGTTCCGAAGATCGCCAATGACGGGACCGCCGAGTCGGCCGTGGCGGCCATCGACCGGGCGCACGCCGCCTTCCCGGCATGGCGAGACGCGCCGATCCGCGAACGATCCGCCGTCCTGGTCCGAGCCGCGGGAATCATGCGACGGCGACGGGACGAACTCAGCGGCATCATCATCAAGGAGAGTGGGAAGCCCTGGGTGGAAGCCGATGCGGACGTCTGCGAGTCGATCGACTTCCTCGAGTTCTACGCCCGCGAGGCGGTCGGGCTCTTCGACCCCAGGCGGCTCGGTCAATTCGTGGGCGAAATCGACGAGATCATCCATCAGCCTCGGGGCGTCGCCGTGGTCATCAGCCCGTGGAACTTCCCGCTTGCCATCTGTGCCGGCATGACCGCCGCGGCGCTGGTCTGCGGAAACACCTGCGTGATCAAGCCCGCCGAGCAGACCCCGGGGATCGCCAGAATCCTCCACGACATCCTGATGGAAGCCGGATGTCCTCCCGATGCCTGTGTGTTCCTTCCGGGACCGGGCGAGACGGTGGGCGCAACGCTGGTTCGGGACGTGCGAACCGCGATCATCGCCTTCACCGGATCCATGGCCGTCGGTCTGGACATCCTGCAGGCGGCCGGCATCACGCCGGATGATCAACACCACGTCAAGAAGGTCGTCTGTGAGATGGGCGGCAAGAACGCCACCATCATCGACGCCAGCGCCGATCTCGACGAGGCCGTCCTCGGCGTCCGGCATTCCGCCTTCGGTTTCAGCGGCCAGAAGTGCTCGGCATGCAGTCGCGCGATCGTCGTCGAGACCGCGTACGACACCTTCCTCGAGCGACTGGTCGAATCGACGCGAACCCTCGTCGTTGGAAATCCACTCCTGCCCGGAACCGACGTGGGACCGGTGATCGACCTCGATGCGAAGCAGAAAGTCGAGAAGTACATCGAGATCGGTTCACAGGAAGGCAAGCTCGAAGTCTCTCTGCCGATCCCGGCCGGCCTCGAAGCCGAAGTCGGACTTCCCTACGCCAGCCCCACGGTGATCAGTGGCATCGAGCCGCACCACCGCCTGGCTCACGAGGAGGTCTTCGGACCGCTGCTCGCGGTCATGAAGGTCAAGGATTTCGATGCGGCCCTCGAACTCGCCAACTCGACCCGATACAAACTGACCGGCGGCGTCTTCAGCCGCAAGCCGAGTCACCTGGACCGAGCCCGGCGCGACTACCGAGTCGGCAATCTCTACTTGAACCGCGGGATCACCGGTGCGCTCGTCGGCCGACAGCCATTCGGCGGTTTCGGGATGTCGGGAGTGGGCACGAAGGCCGGAGGGCACGACTACCTGATGCACTTCGTGGAACCTCGCTGCATCACCGAGAACGCGATGCGCCGTGGCTTCGCACCAGGCCTCGTCGAATAGCACCGCTCGAAATCGCCCTTCCAGACGACGCCGACCTGCGTTCATCGTGCGAGGGCGGCGAGCTGGTGTTCCGCACGGAAGGCCCGTTCCGGCCGCATCAGCGTCGGATCTCGCGAAATCGGCCTCCCCGCTTTCCAAAGAGAAGGGAGTGACGCCGCGGATCGGGCCGATAGGCGGAGTGGAACCCTCCGGAGATTCTCCAGGATGTTGAGATCAAGAAAATTCTGCCTCATGGCATCCGCGTTCGCCTTCCTCCTCATCGCGACGGCCTGCGGCTGGTCGCCCGAGCAATGGCTC
>JABABZ010000159.1 GCA_014237965.1 Phycisphaerales bacterium
AACATCCTGACCGGGTACCGACGCGAGATGCTCCCGGAGTTCGCCGATCACCGCTACATCGATGCTCTGGGTGGCGCCGCGGAAACCGCGGAAGAACGCCGGACCCTCGAGCTCGGCGCCGCGGACAACATGAAACGGGTCCGGCTCGAGTCCGTCGGCGATGTCGACTACTTCGATGACGACTCCCGGCACAGCCCGTGGACCATCGAACCATTCACCGAAATGAAGACCATCTGGCATCCCTCGGGAAGTTGATCGTCCGAACGCTCCCGAATCAAGCTTCTGTCCGCGGCCTCGATACCCCAGCGTCTCTTCCCGCCACTGAAAGATCCTGAATTGCTCTACACCATCGCCATCGTGCTCATCATTCTCTGGCTCCTGGGGCTGGTCTCCGGTGCCGCCATGGGCCAGTTCATCCACATCCTTCTCGTCGTCGCGATCGTGCTGATTCTCGTGAGTCTGATCAGCGGCCGCAGGAAATGATCGCGCGATCCGCATCGTCTGCAGAGGTCTTCAATGGACGCCATCAATCTCGATGAGAAACTCGACCTCTTCTCCGACCACTGGTCGCCGCGGATCATCGCGGCGCTCAACGGTCAGGAAGTGAAGCTCGCGAAATTCATCGGCGCCTTCGACTGGCACTCGCATCCCGACGAAGACGAGATGTTCCTGGTGCTGCACGGCTCGTTCACCATGGAGTTCCGAAAGAGTTTCGGGGCCCCGGACGAATATGGCTACCGCTCGGTCGAACTCCACGAGGGCCAGATGCTGGTGGTTCCTCGCGGTGTCGAACATCGTCCGGTCGCGGAACAGGAATGCTCGGTGATGCTGATCGAGCCTGCGGGCCTCGTCAACACCGGCGACGCAGACGCGAACGAGCGCACCACGACCGGTACCTGGATCTGAATGATTGAAAGAATCGAAGCGGTCCGCGATCAGTGATCGACGGGGTCGGTCGCGGTGGCGACATCGTGTTCGTCGAACATCGCGGGCGCGGCATCCATCGGCTCCGAGGACTCCCGAACATCTGCGCCCGCGTCGGAAACCGCTCCGATGAAGAACTCCGGACCGAAGACCGCATAGGTCCACACCACCGGCACCCAGATCGCGAGCGACAGGGCCGTGATGGTCACGAGGCGATGCAGCGAATCCGGAATCAGTTGAAACGGCAACGCGCCGAGTCGAATCGCAATCGACGGCGAATCGACCTTCAACTCCGGTCCGACCTCCGAGGGCCCGGCCGGACTCGAAACGGCTGACTCCTCAAGAGCTGGATCAGCGACATCGGTGGATGTCTCTGCCGCGGCGACCGGTTCCGAATCGGGCTCATCGACGAACGTCTCGGATGCGGTCTCTGCAACCGGTGCATCGATCGCGCACTCGTTGGAGACCGATGTCTCGCAACCCACCGCAGCGACCATCGACGGCTCCGCGAGAATGTTCGCCGGAGAAGGCTCGGGTGGCACCAACGTCTCGACTTCTCCAGCAGTGGTTCGCAACGGTGAAGACCCGAGTCCTTCGAGCGCATCGACTGCCGACTGTTCCGCTTCCGCGGCACGCCGACGGGAGATGTCATCCGTCGCCATCGCGAACGTGGAACTCTCGCTGGCGTCGGGCTCCTGGGCCACGCGTTCTGCCAGAAGCGCATCCAGTGCGAGAGCTGCCTCACTCTTCGCCGACGTCTCGTTCGGTTCAACATCGCCGGTATCGAGTGAGGATTCCGGCGGCTCCGACTTCGATTCAGCATGGCCGAACAGATCGACCATCGGACCGTTTTTGCCAAGGTCGCGAGCTGACTCGGCGTGCTTGATCGCGTTGGCCGTCTCCGACTCGCTGAACATCCCGGGGTCGTGATCGGTGTTCTCGATCGGCACCGCAGGACCATCCGAGTTCTCAGCCGGGACCTGCAGTCCGGTAGTCGACTCGAGATCGGACTCGCCGAGCAACGATCTGGCATCACGCAAGACGTCCTCCACGAACCCGGAGGGGTCCAGAGGCGATTCTTCGCTGGAATCAGCGGTTTCTGACGTCGGTTTGGTTCGTGGAGTATTCGTCATCTTCTACCCCTCTCATCGGCTCGAACCAGCCTCGACATGCGTGGATCACTGATTCCACCGTGGTTATCGAACCAAGCAGATCAGACCCTCCTTGTGGGCGAGTCGTGGAGAAGCCCCGCTGTCCGAGAGGGTCCACTCTCGCAACCCGCATAGATCGTTCTTTCGTCCCAAGTGACGTTCCAGCGGGTGTTTGCGCCGCAACTCATCAAACCGACCACGGGAATCCGCCGATGCCTTGGGACCATGCTCGACGAATCCATGTTTCAGAATGACTCGCCCGACTCGGCACGAGGGACCTCGGATCTCAACCGCCGGGAATCGATCCGAAACGCCGTTTCGGTCGAAGTCGTGATGGCGTGGCACTTCAATCCGGATCAACCGGTGAGGTACCGCTCCGTCGACCTGAGCGAGACGGGAATGCGACTTCGATCCAGCACCCCACTCCTCGAGGGAATGACCGGGACGCTCCGAAGCATCCTTCCGGAAGGTCGCCGCCTCGATCGATCGGTCATGGTGGTCTGGTCCCGGCCTGCTGGAATCGGCTCCGGGTACGAAGCCGGACTCCGGTTCTTCTGATTCCGGCCCGATCGACCCACGCCCGAACTCCGGTCGCACCAAACACGGCGCGGAGGCATGATGGTGCATCGCACCACCAACGCCTCTTTGCCGGAACATCCCCATGAACATCGAAACTGGCCGTATCACCGCCGTCGTGACCTCGATCGTCGTCGCCGCCACGGTCGCGGCGCAAGATGCTCCCGCCGTCGATCCACCGACCGACCGATCGCCCATCAAGGTCTACCTTCTGGCCGGACAATCGAACATGGAGGGAAAGGGCGCGGTGAACACCCTTCCCTGGCTCGGCGAAGATCCCGAGCACGGTCGTCTGCTTGCCACGATCCGAAACCGAGATGGTTCATGGAAGGAAGGCGACGATGTCTGGATCGACTATCTCGGACGACGTGGCAGGCTCGCGGTCGGATTCGGATCCACCGGCTCCCCGCACGGGCCACTGATCGGTCCGGAGTATGGCTTCGGAATGAACGTCGGCGAAGCGAACGACGCGCCGGTATTGCTGGTGAAGGCGGCCTGGGGTGGAAAGGACGTCGCCAGGGATTTTCGAGGTCCCACCCTGGGCGGCGACGAGGGGCCCGGTGAGTTCTACCGGAGAACCATCGAACACTACACGTCGACGATCGCGGAACTCGACCAGAGATTCCCGGAACTGGCCGGACGTTCGACCGAACTGGCCGGCATCGTCTGGTTCCAGGGCTGGAACGACATGGTCAACGAGGAAAAGACCGCCGCGTACACCGCCAATCTGGCCCAGATGATCCGGGATCTCAGAACCGATCTCGATGCACCCGACTGCCCGGTGGTGATCGGCGAGCTTGGCGTCGACGGAGATCGCGCCAAGGGTGGAATGCTGGTCTTCCGGGCGGCGCAGGCGGCGGTGGCCGAACAGCCGGACCTCAAGAGCAATGTGAGATTCGTACGGACCGCCGAGTACTACGACCGCATCGCACACGAACTCTACAAACAGGACGTCTGGAAAGGACCGTCCAAGGAACGGTTCTACCGGATCGCCTCGGACCGGCCGTACCACTATCTCGGAAGCGGAAAGACGCAGTTCCTCATGGGGAAGGCGTTTGCCGATGCGATGATCCAGATGGAGTCGGCACCCCCTGCTCGTCCTTGACCGGCCCGGGAAGATCTCCGAAGGATCTTCGCATCAGGACCATGTCCGCGGCGAGTCCGGTTCGCCGGGTCCGGATCGACGCCGAACCCCTGCCGTCCAGCTCGATCGTGGCCGCGCCGTCTCGAGCCGTGACGAGGCGGATACGACCATCGCATGCGGGACCGAAGCGATCGGACTCGAACCGGCGACGACCGGTCGACTGGAGAATGATCCTCGGATCGATGCGCTCGATCAACCGCTCGACGATGGGACGCCAACTTCCGTGATGTGGGAGTTCCATGACCGCGGCTCGCAGCTCGGGTTCCCGCTGGAGGATCTTCGCCACCCCTTCATCCTGAACATCGCCGAAGAGCAGAACACCGCAGCCTGAAGCCTTCTCGGCGTGGCCAGCACATACCAGTGGTTCGCATGGTCGTTCCATCCCCTCCCGTTTCCATCTGGTGGATCGCTCGGTGATCTTCGGCGTGACCAAAGCCACGATCGATCCGTCGTTCACCGTGCGGGACTCTTCTCCAGCGGCCGGATGTAGAAACAACCACTCGGCTCCACCGAAGGTCCGGCGACTTCCACGCGAGACCTCCTCGACCACGAGGCCCGCCCGCCGAAAGCCGTCGAGATGCGCGCGAACGAGGGATTCCGGTCGGGATCTCGCAATCCGACCGAACTCCTCCGACACGACGACGCGGTCGGTGGGAATTCGATCGACCACTTCGACCGCGCCGTTGAAGTGATCCAGATTCGGGTGCGATATGACGATCGCATCCAGGTGACGAACGCCCAGCGCTCGGAGCGCCGGCACGATCACTCTTCCACCCGCACGATCGATCGAAGCGCTGCCTGCATCGAAGAGCACGTTTCCGTTCCTGGTCCGCAGGAGAATCGATGTTCCATCCCCGACCGAAAGTTGGTCGATCCGGAGCTTCCCGGGAGATTCGCCGTGAAGTCCGGGAGCCAGCGGAAGCACCAGCATGCCGGTCAGAACCAGACCTCCTCCGATCCGGCACCATCGGGGCGCCTCCAGACCAGGAACGATCACCGCAAGCACGGTGGCGATCGTCGTCCATGTCGGCCCGAAGTCGGCTGCGGTCAAGACCGGCATCACCGAGGACAGCGTCGCCAGCTGGCTGGACAGTTCCGCGCTGAACCATCGAAGTGGACTCGCCAGAATCTCGGCCGTGGCCGGAGCGGCGTGCGCCAGGACCAGCAAGGGAAACCCCACCACGAGAATCACCACGATGGCTGGTGCCACCGTCAATGTCGCCGGGACTGCGACGATCGCCACCACCCCGAATCGACTCTCCACGATGGGCATGGTCGCCAGCCAGGCCACGATCGCCGCGGAGAGAGCCGCGGTCCATCTGTTCCGAATGATCGCCCGCCGGGTCATCCCGATCGCGTCGGGTGATCCGAACCACCGAATGCGGGCAGTGTTCATGGAGACCACCAACGCCGCCGTCGCCACGAAACTCAGCTGAAATCCCGTCTGTTCCACGAGTCCCGGATTGACCCAGAGCAGGATCGTGGCGGCCGATGCGAGGAGCGGAATCGTCCGAAAGCGAATGCCCATCGCCATTCCGAAGAACACCGCCACGCCCATGAGGGTGGCCCGGTCGATGCTGGCCGTCGAATCAAGGATCCATCCGTATCCCGCAAGCAGGATCACGACGACCAGACATCTGATTCGTCGACCGATCCCGATCCATTTCAGTCCGAACCAGGGAATCGCCGCCAGTACCGCCAGATGGAGACCGCTGATTGCCAGAAGATGCGCCAGGCCGGTCCTTGTGAAGTCTCGGCGGACGGCATCATCAAGATCGCGACGGTCTCCGACCAGGAGACTTCGGATCAATCCTCCACCGGGATGATTGCCGCCATCGGTTCCCGCGATTCGTCCGACTGCATCCATCAGCTGATCGCGCAACAAACTTCGAAGCAGAATCCACCGGTTGATGATCGGTTCACCCATCGAATCCGTGACGGGCGCCATCAGTCCCGGATCGCTCACCACCAGAACGACCGAGGCGTCATGGATCGGATGAACCGGTGGTGATCGTTCTCCGGGGTTCTCCATCGTTACCCTCGGTTCAAGCCGCGCCCTCAAACGAATGAGGACGCCGGGAACCACGAGGGAACCCCCCCGATCGAAGCGGACGAGCGCCACGACGCCGGACGAGACCGACCTCGAAGACGACGGATCCGTCGAAACTCGATGCACTTCGAATCGAGCCGTGGTCGACTGCTCACCGACGCCGGGGCGTGTTCGTCGAACTCCTCCTGCAATCGCGCGTGGAGTTTCCAGGAGCCGGCCTTCGACCGTGACCAACCGGGTCGAGGGCGCGAGAGATCGGAAGCCGGCCGAGGGATCTTCAAAGTTGGATCGCCCTCGAAACATGAACAACGCCGCGGTGGCGATCCCGACCAGCACCACTCGCCGGAATCGCTCCCGCCGCCGATCGACGTACTCGAATGGTGAATGACAGACCAGCCACCCGAAGCCGGCCAGAGCGAGGCCGCCCGCGAGCAGAGGGAACGCCGATTCCGACGTCCAGGATGCGAGGACGGTTCCAGTGACGGCTCCGACACCGATCGCGAGTCCGACGTCACCTCCGGTTGGAGCGAATCTTTCCTTCACGGTCCCGACGACCATAGAACGGCTTTCGCCGCGATCCGCCGATCCTGCGGAATGTCGTCATCGACGTCGAGACGGAATCTCGGTTCGGAAATCAGGGCTCATAGTCAGAAGGCACGAGCCCCGCATCAATCAGTTCCTGCGGCCACCCGGGACACGCACCCCAGGAACTGAGAAGTCGCCCGAGGTCGCCCGCATCCACCATGGGTGTCTCGCTGTTGAAATTGGAACACGGATTCGGCGTTCCCCAGGCTGCAATCAGCATCCCGAGGTCCCCCGAATCGACGACGCCGTCCATGTTCAGGTCTTCAGGGCAACTGTCCCACCAACCGACCTGCCCGGGCTGCCTCTCGCCCAGATACTGAGAGCCCGACCAGGTGCCGAT
>JABABZ010000015.1:0-20533 GCA_014237965.1 Phycisphaerales bacterium
CACCGGCCGTTTGTATGCCACGCAAACGATTGGTGGTGCGAAGACGGCAATGTGGCGGCGCTGCTCGGCAACGCAACGGAGGCCGCAGCAGATGTGCTCTCCGCCGTCTCCGTCGCAAGGTCGTCCGTCGTTTCCGGCCGTCTCCGCTCGGCGTCCGGGGCGGGTGCGAATGACCACACGAATCGGGAGAAGTCGTCGAGACCCTCGAATTCCCCGATCACGGCGCGAGCGTTCCCACAGATCGCTTCGATCTTCCCTCGATGTCGAATGACCCCGGGACGATCGAGCACCGCGAGTCGATCCTCGTCGGTCCAGGCGGCCAGTCGGTCCGGCTCGAAACCATCGAAGGCGATTCGAAGATCGTCGCGTCGTCGAAGAATCGTGATCCAGCTCAGGCCCGCCTGAAGTCCCTCGAGGCAGAGCTTCTCGAAGAGGATCCGGCCATCTCGCTGAGGAACGCCCCATTCTTCGTCGTGGTAGCGACAGTACAGAGGATCGTCGCCGCACCATCCGCATCGCGTGACATCGGTCGCGGCGCTCAACGGAAGTCGCCGTGTCGCCAACTGGTCGCGGTCGGAAGATCACCCGCCGCGACCACCACCGGCGTGGACTCCGGAAGTCCGGTGTTCACCGCTTCCATGATCATCTCGGCGGGAAGCACGCCCTCGCCGAGAGGAGTCGGGGTCATCGCTTCGGCGTCGTCGTCACCGCGGTTCTCGTCCGGCGCCGCATCCGCGAGGAGGAGCAGGTCGGCGCGGGGGATCATCGATTCGAGAATCCGGGTGAAATGATCCTCCGCGTGCGCCAGCATCGAGGGGAGCATGAGGTCCGCGGGGGAGAGCGCCAGCCCGAACGGCTCACCTTCACGACGGCGAAGGAAATCGAGCGTTCCCTGGGGATCGCTCAGCACGTGGCGGGCATGCGGTCGGAAGCAGAGCCGGCTGCCGGATGCAGCGAGAGGCTCGCGAACCGCGTCGCAGAACGACTCGAACCGCTCGTGTCCCATCGGCATCCAGGTCCGCGGATCGTCCTCGAAGAGTTCGTCCGCCATGGTGCCGCTCCAGGCCACGAGCAGATCACCGGGGAGATCGACGAGCCCGAACCAGTCATCGGCGAGGGGATTCCCGGGGAGAATCGACGCGACGGCTTCACCGGGCGTTCCGTGGGGAACGACCAGGTCACAGACCGCATCGGGGATTCCGATCGTCCGGGCGGTGGTGGTGTCGAGAATGGTGCAGAAGCGCATCGGCAATCTTCCAGTGCGCGGAGCGCGATTGAGTCGGACTCGGAGGGGACCGTCATTCCGACGAGGAATCCTCGATCAATCGCCTCGGTACACGCACGAACTCGAACAGGTCTCACGAATCCGCACCTCGCTGAGGAGCGGAAGTTCCGGTGCGATTCGTCGCCAGATCCATCGGGCCAGCATCTCGCTGGTCGGATTCTCGAGGCCGTCGATCTCGTTCAGGCACCGATGATCGAGGGCCTCTTCGACCGGTTTGATGGCGGCCTTGATCGTGCCGAAGTCCATGAGATAGCCGGACTCTTCAGGCACGTCTCCCTCGACGACGATGTCGACGTGAAAGGAGTGCCCGTGGAGCCGGCGACACTTGTGGTCTTCAGGAAACGTGGGCAGCCAGTGGGCTGCTTCGAATCCGAACGACTTGCTCAGCGAGACCCGCATGAGTAGAAGGCGATCAGCCTTCGTTGACCCATTTCAGGCCGCGGCGGCGGTCGCGAAGACGACGAGCCTTGCCGATGCGTTCACGGAGGAAGTAGAGCTTGGCGCGACGAGCGTCACCGTGCCGGACCACTTCGATCTTCGCGATGCGGGGGCTGTGCATCGGGAAGATTCGTTCCACGCCTTCGTTGGCGACGATTCGTCGGACGGTGATGGTGCGGTTGACTCCGCGACCCTTCACGCCGATGAGGACGCCCTGGAAGACCTGGACACGTTCCTTGTCGCCTTCGACGATCAGATAGTGAACGTCGATGGTGTCACCCACGGAGAATTCCGGGAAGGCATCCTGTGGCTTGAGCTGGTCGGCTACGACTGATTCAACGAATTCCGTGCGATTCATGATTCCGAATCTCCCGGGCCGTCGCCCGAATGTTCCCCTCGAGCGGACATGCCGCCGTCGGATTGCCGCGACTTGGAACGGTTCACGCCGTCCAGGGGTCGCGGTGTATGGTCGAGAAGGTCGGGGCGTCGCCGTCGCGTTCGCTCGACCGATTGTTCACGTCGCCAGTCGGCGATCGCACCGTGATCGCCGCTGAGCAGCACGTCGGGAACTTCCCGATCGTGCCAGGTGCGGGGTCGGGTGAAGTGGGGGCAGTCCAGAAGCGGACGTCCCGACTCATCCCGAGTGGAGAAGGAGTCTTCGGCTGCGGAATCCGCATGCCCGAGAACCCCGGGAAGCAGTCGAACGAGAGCGTCGATCAGCACCATCGCCGGCAGTTCGCCGCCGGAGACGACGTAGTCGCCGATCGAGATCTCCAGCGGATCGAGTTCATCGATCACCCGCTCGTCGATCCCCTCGTAATGTCCGGCGATGAGAAGGAGGCGGGGCTCGGTCGCCAGTTCCTCGACCCGGGCCTGGGTCAATGGCTCGCCTTGTGGGGTCAACAGCACTCGACGGGCGGGCGATGTCTCCATCGCCTCGACCGCGTGTACCGCTTCCCACAGGGGTTCGCACATCATCACCATGCCGGGGCCTCCGCCGAACGGTCGATCATCCACCGTGCGATGTCTGTCCTTGGTCCAGTCCCTGAGGTCATGGAGTTGATACTCCACGGCTCCGGAATCTGCCGCTCTTCCCGGCATGCTGGTCGCGAGAACCTCGCGGAACATGTCGGGAAAGAGTGTGAGGACGTCGATGCGCATCGGAATCCGATCAACGTTTGCTTCACCGCGACCGAGGAGTGATCACTCCGCGGCCGACTCCATGGAAACAGGCTTGTCCGAATCGATGAGCGCCGTGTGATGGGGGCCCGGCTTCGGATCAATGCCGTTCTTCTTCAATAGTGCCGCCACCGTTTCGCTCGGCTGGGCGCCGACCGAAAGCCAGTAGTGGATGCGACCGGCCTTGAGGTTGATGGTCTTTTCCGGATCAGTGGTGATCGGATCGAACCAGCCAAGAGCCTCGATGACTCGGCCATCACGGGGGGAGCGTTTGTCCATCGCACCGATGCGATAGAACGGACGGCGGATGCGACCCATCCGCTTCATGCGCAGAACAACCATGAAAGGTATCCTCGCTGGCGTGGTCCTCGTCTCCCCCGCATCACACGATGCGAGTGGTTGGAGATCGGGCGACTCGTTGGGGACCCGGACGGGTCTCGTGCGAGGCGGCCTTCGGCCCACGGGGGCGAATCGCAGATTGTAGGGGAATCGGTGGTGGGGTCAATACGCGAGGACGAATCGCCGATTTCGAGGCTGAATCGAGGATCTCCTCCGGCCGGCCACCATCAAGTTGCGATCAGCCCGCGGATTCGAATCGGGTCAAGCCATGATCAAGCCATGATCAAGCCATGATCAGACCCTGGATCAGTCCGACCCAGATCCCGGCGACGTTGTTGATCGACCGGTACGCGATCTGTCCCACCGGCGTGATCCAGAACACGATCACGAAGAATGCCAACCCGAACATCGAGGCGTTGGGATGCATGAGGAGCCGAGCGTAGGCACTGGAGAACGAGGCGAGAATCCGGGAGCCATCGAGGGGGGGGATGGGAATCAGATTGAGGGCCAGCAGGACGAGGTTCAGCCATCCGCCCGTGTAACAGAACTCGAAGATCCGGCCGCCCCATGCCGGCGGTGTCTCGCTCCCCAGGACGGTGCCGCTGATGATCCCGGCGGTGGTCAGGAGGATCAGTGCGAGGATCAGATTCACGGCGGGACCGGCGAATGCGACGATCGCATCGCCCCAGCGACGGTGCCGGAAGTTCCCGGGGTTGACCGGCATGAGCCCCCAGGCGAATCCGATGAGCAGAAACGCGATGAGGCTGGTGCTCCCCATGTGGACGAGGGGATTGATCGTCATGTGGCCTAGTCGTCGCGGCGTGTCGTCACCTTCCCACAACGCCGCCCATCCATGGCCCAGTTCGTGCAGGCTGATCGAGACGATCACCCAGAAGATCCAGGAGGCGAGCTGAACGACCTGCCCGTTCTGCCAGAGATCCGCGATCCACCATCCACTCATGAGACCGGTTCCTTTCGCTTTTCGAGAAGGCGGACGGCTTCGATGGCGAGATCCGAGTCGATGCCCTTGACCATGTCCCACACGGTGAGCAGGGCGACGGAGGTCGCGGTCAGCGCCTCCATCTCCACGCCCGTGCGGGCGGTGACGGTGGCGGTCGCGGTCACCCGCAGTCGATCCGGCGCGGCACGCTCGAATGCCACGGCCACCGAATCAAGGGGAAGGGTGTGACAGAGCGGGATGAGCGTGTCGCAGCGTTTGGCGGCCTGAATGCCTGCGATTCGGGCCACGGCCAGGGCCTCACCCTTGGGTAGGTCGCCCACTTCAAGTCGGTCGAGCGTGCCTGCGGCCGCGATCAGGAATCCTTCGGCGATCGCGGTGCGGCGCATGGGCGGCTTGTGGCCGACATCGACCATGCGAGCCCGGCCGTCGGCATCCAGATGGGTGAACTCACTCATGCCCCGCAGTATCGCGGATCGCGGCGATCGGCGTCGGGAAAGAGATCGGGGCCGACTTTGGGGTTGCGAGTTCTGTGAGGACGGCGAAGCCGACGATCCATACGACGATCCATGCCGCGGCCCGTGGTCGTCAGGCCCCGCGGCGGGTCTGGTGTCGGATCGACGGATGTGGAGTACCCCGAAGAGCACCAGGCCGAACGCGCGCCCTCAGATCCCGGCGCGGTGCGTCATGTGACCGCTCCGAAGCGTGGCCCGCACGGCCGGGCGCTCGCTCGCCCAATCGACGGCGTGCGGGTCGCGGTCGAGGATCACGAGGTCGGCGGGATCGCCGACACGCACCGCGACCGGCGGCAGTCCGAGGGCGGCGCGGGCATTGGTGGTGTACGCCCGAATCGCGGTCGCGACGTCGACGGTGCGGGAGCCGGGAACCACGCGGTCGCGACGGTCGCGACCGGTGACCGCGACGCGGATGCCTTCGATCGGATCGGGGTTCTCGATCGGCCAGTCGCTTCCGAACGACAGCGTTCCGCCGGCGTCGTGGATCGCTCGAAAGGGAAAGAACGCGTCGAAGCGTTCCGGGCCGAGCGATCGTTCGACGGTGATTCCATCGTCGAGCATGTGCGTCGGCTGCATGCTCGCGTGACGATTGGAGGCCTTGAAGCGTGGGATGTCGGCGGGGTCGACGGTCTGGCAGTGCTCGATCCGGATTTCCGGGGGTTCGAGTCCGGCCTCGCGGGCGATTCGTTCCGCATGGTCGCAGGCGTCGAGGGCGAGTCGTGCCGCGGCGTCGCCGATCGCGTGCATCGAGGGGCCCCAGCCCCGTTTCACCACGAATTCGATCCACGTCATCAGTTCGCCGCGTTCGGCGAGCTCGACCAGCAGGCCGCGTTCGCCCGGGCGATCCGCGTAGTCCGCGAGCATCGCCGCGGTGCGCGACCCGAGTGTGCAGTCGAGGAATGCCTTGCAGCCGATCAGCCGCACTCGATCGTCGTGATCGAGCGCTTCAAGCCGGGCGAGCGGTTCGTCGATCGGCAACTCGCGGTCGAGCATGGTCACCGCGACACCGACCGCGAGTTCGTCGCGGATCGCATCGAGGACGTCGACGACGTCTTCGGCGTAGGTCATCGTTCCCACCTGGGTGATGCCGAGCGTGGCGAGGTGCCGGCTCGCGGCGATGGTGGTCTGGCGTCGCGTCTCGACCGAGGGCGTCGGCACGACGGGATTCACGATCATCCAGGCCGCGCTTTCGAGCATGAGGCCGGTGGGTCGGCCCCGAGCATCCCGAACGACCTCGCCACCGGGAGGGCACGTTCGATCGCCGAATCGTTCGAGGGCGATGGTGAGTGCCGCGGCGTTGACCAGACATGCGTGATGATCGTGCTTGATGCAGACCGCCGGGCGATCCCCCGCTGCGGCGAGCCAGGTGGCATCAGGAATCTCGCCACCCCAGTCGGATTCCAGCCACCCATGGCCGATCAACCACTCGTCGTCCCGAAGCGTCTCGAGGCCCTGTTCGATCCGAGCCTCGAAGGTCGCTCGATCGGGACAACCGGCGAGATCGATCTGGCCCGCGACCGTTCCGGCCAGAACCAGATGAACGTGAGCGTCCACGAAACCCGGAAGGATCCATCCCTCTCGAGCATCGATCGATGGTCCGTCGCCCGCCGAGAGGGTTCCCGCGGGTTCGATCGCCGCGATCCGGCCCGCCTCGCATCGAACATCCACCTTCCGTCCGTCGATGCGACCGTTTCGGATCGTCCACGACGATCCCTCGGGATTGGTGATTCCTGAGGAATGAGCGGCAGGAGGCGTCATGGTGAGTATCGTACGCAACGTCCTGTGAGATCGATCGCCTGGGAGTGGCGTTCCCTCCCGGAACGCGGTCGAGTCCACTGGTCTTTTCGGAGCCCCGATGTTGAGTCACAAGAAAGTCCGGCGGATGTCCGCCCTGCGGTGGAAGACGATTCCGATGCTCGCGGCCCTGCTGGTCGTCGGAGGTTGTGGTAACGACGATGCCGGCACCCCGAAACCGCCGGCGTCGACTCCGCCGATGGCTGCGAACCGCCCGCCGGCCGAAGGGCCGCCGGCACCCGAGGCGCCTCCGCCGAACGAGCCGACCGCCTCCGGATCGGATTGGACCGTCTCCACCGCCTCGAGCGATTCGAGGGTGGCCGAGGTGGGCGGACTGGTCTTTCCCAAGCCCGCGAGTTGGAAGTGGTCGAAGCCGCGCATGCGATTCCGAACCCTCCAATACGACGTACCGTCGAAGCCGGGATCCGGTGGTTCCGCGGAGATCGTCTTCTCGCTCTTCCGGGGGACCGACGGCGGCCCCACCGACATGAACATCGAACGATGGGCCGGGCAGTTCCGAGGTGCGGACGGGTCACCGGTCGAAGCGACGATCGCCACGAAGGAGATCGGCGGCCTGACCGTCACTCTGGTCGAGACCGCGGGAAGTTATCAATCGATGGGTGCGGCGGCGCCACGGACCGGACAAGCCCAGATCGGTGCGATCATCGAAGCGCCGGGGCGACGGGTGTTCGTTCGACTCGTCGGTCCGGAAGGGACGGTGGTCGCCACCCGGGAAGCATTCAACGCGATGCTCGATGGCGTCATGCCGGCGGGGTGATTCGCCCCGACGACCGCGGCAGGAGAAAAGCAGACACGGCCCGGACTCGATCGAGTCCGGGCCGTGTCGATTTCTCTGAGGACCAACCGCTCGGTCAGGCGGTGGCTTCTGCGAATCGTCGATTGACTTCGTTCCAATTCACGACGTTCCAGAAGGCCGCGATGTAGTCGGGGCGTCGGTTCTGGTAGTGCAGGTAGTACGCGTGCTCCCAGACGTCGAGCCCGAGGATCGGCGTGCATTCGCAGTCGACCATTCCGATCATCAGCGGGTTGTCCTGGTTGGGCGTCGAACAGATGCAGACGCTTCCGTCGCTCTTGGCGCCGAGCCAGGCCCAGCCGGACCCGAATCGGGTGGCGCCGGCATTCGCGAAGGCCGTCTTCATCTCGTCCATCGATCCACAGGCCGCGTCGATCGCGGCGGTGAGTCCGGCACTCGGAGCGCCGCCGCTTCCCGCGGGGGCGAGGATCTGCCAGAAGAGACTGTGATTGAAGTGGCCGCCGCCGTTGTTTCGAACGGCGCCCCGGACGGCTTCCGGGAGGTCGGCGACGCCTGCACAGAGATCCTCGATCGAACGGCTTGCCAGATCGGCATGGCCTTCGAGGGCGGCGTTGAGTTTGGCGATGTAGGCGGCGTGGTGCTTGCCATGATGGATGCCCATGGTCTGTGCGTCGATCGACGGTTCAAGGGCGTTTTCGGCGTACGGAAGGTCGGGGAGCGTGAAGGCCATGTCGATGTGTTCCGGTCGGAGGGCTTGGGTGCGAGAGATGGCGGCAATCCCAGGAGACTGGCCGCGACGGGGAGGCAGTGTAGGCCCATGCCGGTCGAGGTGGCGGGGGAGGCGTGCTAGGCTCTCCTGAATGCGACAGGACGGGCTGGAAAGACTGGTCGATGCCAACGCGAATCGGGTTCGTGAGGGACTTCGCACGTTGGAGGATCTCGCCCGCTTCGTGCTGGACGAGTCGGATCTCGCTCGAGATCTCAAGACCATTCGTCACGAGATCACCGAGGCGGCGGCCCGCCTCGTCGGACCCACCGCCATGCCCCGGGACACCGCCGGCGACGTCGGGACCGAACACGCGACCGATGGCGAGCTCTCCCGACCCGGACTGGTCGCCGTCGCGGAGGCGGCCGGCGGTCGCGTGACCGAAGGGTGTCGCTCTCTCGAAGAAGCCGCGAAGGTGCTGGATGTCGGAGGAAGGGTCGCGTCCGCGTTGCAATCGGCGCGCTACACCGCGTACGACCTCGCGGCGGCGGTGACTGCGGCCGTCTCACGGGGAAGACCTTCCGGATGGCGAGTGCAGGTCCTGCTCACGGAGTCGATGTGCCGCAGACCCTGGACGCAGGTTCTGGAGTCGGCGATCGCCGGCGGTGCCGATGCGATTCAGATTCGCGAGAAGCACCTCGCGCCCGCGGATCTGCTCGATCGAGTCTGCGCGGTGATCGAGATCGCCCGTCCGGCCGGGATTCCGGTGATCGTGAATGACCGAGCCGACGTCGCGGTCGCGGCCGGTGCGGATGGCGTGCATCTCGGTCAGGACGACCTTCCGGTCGAAGTCGCGCGGCGGGTGGTCGGGGGGCTCGCTCTGATCGGCGGAAGCGCCCATGATCTCGAGGAAGCGGCACGAAATCGCGCCGCCGGCTGTGACTACTGCGGCGTCGGCCGATTTTCGACCAGCGACACCAAGCCCGATGCCGTCGAAGGCGGCCCGGGGCTGGTCCAGGCGATGGCAGCCGCGTTTCCGACCTGGCCCCAGCTGGTCATCGGCGGCGTCGGCCTCGAGAACATCGATGAGGTGATCGCGTCCGGTGGGCGTGCGGTGGCGATGTCGGCGGCGATCTGCGGTGCCGATGACCCCGCGGGCCTGGTCGCGGACGTTCGAAATCGACTGCAACAGGCCGCGGAGTCCACCGCGGCCGCGGCATCCGGAAGCCGCGGATGATCACCGAACTCGACGTCACTCTCTGTGGAACCGGCACGTCGAGCGGCATTCCGATCATCGGCTGCGACTGCCCCGTCTGCCGGAGCGAGGATCGTCGTGATCGTCGGACCCGCTGTGGTGCCGCGATCCGGTTCCGGGACGCATCGGGTGATCCCCGGATGATTCTCCTGGACTGTCCCCCCGATCATCGCGAGCATGCGCTCCGACTCGGGCTCGATCGGTGCGATGCGATCTTCTTCACGCACAGTCATGTCGATCACACCTTCGGACTCGACGATGTTCGTCGGTACAACGCCGTCCAGCGATCTTCGATCGAGACGCTGGCCGACCGGCCGACCCTCAATGCGATCGAGCGGCAGTTCCAACACATCTTCCGGCCGTTCGAGAACGTCAATCCATCCTTCGTCGCGAGTCTTTCGGTCACGGAACTGCGTCCCTTCGAATCGGTCGATCGCTTCGGACTTCGGATCGAACCGATCAGGCTTCTTCACGGACGGATGCCGATTCTGGGATTCCGAATCGAGGCCCTCGATTCCGACGGCCGGATCGCCGAGGAGCAGCCCGGCCCCTTTCCACTGGCCTATTGCACGGACACCTCCGCGATCCCGCCGGAGACCTGGCCCCGGTTGACCGGCCTCCGGACCCTGGTCCTCGACATGCTGCGTCCGAGGGCTCACCCCACCCATCTGACGGTGGATCAGGCGGTCGAGACCGCCGAACGGATCGGCGCCGATTCGACCTGGTTCATCCACATGTCCCACGAGATCCGGCATGCGGAGGTCGCTCCCGGCCTGCCGAGCCGCATGAACCTCGCCTGGGACGGGGTTCGGCTCCGCTAGCGGGGCATTCCGGGACTTCGGGGCGTGGCGGGAGCCGTCCGCCTCCGCTAGACTCTCCAACCCCTATGGCACAGATCCGCGAAATCAAGAAGCGCATGGTCGCCGTTGGCACGATCCAACGCATCACCAAGACCATGCAGATGATCGCCACCGCGAAGTTCACGGCGGCGGTCCAACGTACACGAGCCACGCAGCCCTACACCGAGAAGATCCGCGAACTCGTCGCGGCGGTGTGTAGCGATCCGGCCGATCTCGACCACCCGCTGGTGGGGGGAGATCGCCCCAGCACCGGACGAGAACTCCTGCTGGTCATCGGCTCCGACCGTGGTTTCTGCGGCGCATTCAACTCCAACGTCCTCCGGAACTCGCTTCGCTACCAACGAAGTCGCGTCGCCGAAGGCATCGACGTTCAGGTCGAGACCAGCGGCAAGAAGGCGTCGAACTTCTTCAAGTTCGCCCGGATTCCGGTGGCAGAGACCCACGACATCGGCGACAAGCCGTCCTTCGAGGACGTCTCGGCGCTGGCCGATCGCTTCATGGACCTCTTCACCGCCGGCGAGATCGACTCGGTGCATGTCGCGTACATGCGATTCGAGAGCAACTCCCGCCAGATCCCGGAAGTCCAGCAACTGCTTCCGCTGCAGGCTCCCGATGGTGAAGAGACGGGTGTGTCCGCATCGATGTACGAATTCACTCCGGACGAAGCCGCCTTGCTCAACGACCTGCTGCCGCGAGCGGTCCGAACCTCGCTCTTCCAGTCGTACAACGACGCGGTGGTGAGCGAGCAGATCATGCGGATGATCGCGATGAAGGCAGCGACCGACAACGCCGCCGGCCTTGGTCGCACGCTCAAGCGTGACTACAACCGGGCCCGTCAGGCACGGATCACCACCGAGCTCACCGAGATCGTCTCGGGTGCTGCGGCACTCGCCTGAGCCACGCCGCCGTCAGGCGCCGTCCGACCGGAACAACGACCGCCCGTGACTCATGATCCTCATGAGTCACGGGCGGTTTTCTTCCTGAGGGTTCGATCGAGGCTTCCCGTCGGACCACGGCCGGGGGCGTTCGGGTCGCCGCTCAATTCCCGATCGAGTCGGGATCGCTTCCGTCCACCTTGTTTCCATCCCTCGACCATTGCAGCAGGCCGCCGCGGAGGGTGTAGACATCGCCGATCTTCAGTTCGATCAGACGCTTGCTCGCGGCGGCGGAGAGGACGTCTTGATAGTCGGTTCCGTAGACGATGATGGGCCCTCGTCCCTTGAGCTCGCGGATGGCATCGTCTTCGAATTCACCCGATCCGAAGTAGATGTTGATCGAGTTCGGCACATGAGCTTCTTCGTAGAGCTTCGGAGATCTCGGATCGACCCACGCGACCTTCGAGTCCTTCGAGAAGATCCCACCTTCACCCTTCGACGCCAGATTGATGGCCTCTGTCGGGCTGACCGGTTGGAGATCCCGGTCGCTGGTCTTCTGGGAGCAGCCGAAGCCGACGGATGTTCCCAGCATTGCGACGAGGAGGAAGAGGCGAGTCACGGTTGAATTCGGCATGGGGGGCTCCGGCGGGCGCATGATCGGTACGTGGGCAGGATACGGGATACGCTGGGTCGGTCGGGCTCCACTCGTGGTCGGCCCGCCGAGATTCCGTCTTCCTGCGTCTCGAGGAGTTCCGATGAATCGTGTCACGTGTCTCTTGCTCGTGCTGGTCTCCATGGTGCACTGGACGGCCCGGGTGGCTCAGGCCCAGTTCGGCCTGGAAGGCCCGCCGGAAGGAAGTCGGCTGGTGCGGATCGAGGCGTCCTTCGCCACGAACGCGATCGTCCCCGGGAAGACGGCGCTGCTGGGAGTGCACTTTCGGATCGCCCCGAAATGGCACATCTACTGGAGCAACCCCGGGTACAGTGGTTCGGAGACGCGGATCGATCTCGAACTGCCCGACGGCTTCAAGGCGGGGCCGATGGTGTGGGCGCGTCCGGTGGTTCATGCGACCGAATGGGAGACCACGTTCGGGTACGACCAGGAGACGATGCTCTTCATTCCCGTGACCGCACCCGCGATCATCAAGGAGGCCGAGATTCGCATCGGTGTGAAGGCGGAGTGGCTGGCCTGCGACCAGATCTGTCTGATGGGATCGGGTTCCACCTCGATCGAACTTCCGGTCGCCAAGGCCGGCGAGCCGGTGGTGTCTCTGAAAGACGATCCGAAATCGGCCTTCGCGAAAGGGCTGGCCTGCGTTCCAGTGCCATTCCAGAAGACAACCGGCACGATCGCTCGGTTGGAGATGGCGGACGGCGGCATGGCGTTGGAGGTGACGGGTCCGACCGGAGGCGCGGAGAAGATCGTTTTCGTGCCGGATTTCACCCCGGGGGTGACCTCACTCGGCGGAGTCATGACTCCGGCCACCATCGATGGTGATCGATACCGGATTCTGGTCCCCCTCGGGATCAAGCCCGACAATGCCCTTGGGCGACCCCTGGAGGTGGCGGGAGTCGTCCTTTTCGGCAATAACCGGCAGGATCCAGCCGTTTCAATTCGGATGCCGATCAGACCTTGAGCCGGAGCTCAACCTTCGGCCCCGTCGGCGGTACATCCTCGAATCCATGACTGTGTTCCAAACGAAACCGACTTCCTAGACCACTGAGACCGAATTTTAGACTTTCGAACTCAACTGGAGATCTCTCAATGCTTCGACGCAATACTCTTCTCGCCTGCCTCGGCCTCGTCGCTGCCGCCGGACTGGTCGCGGTTGCGACCGCGATGCCGGTCACGCCGGCCGCACCCCTGACCGCCGCTGCCGCGAAGATCGGCGAGAAGGCACCGGCCTTCAAACTCAAGGATCTCGAGGGCAAGGAACGTTCGCTCTCGGACTTCAAGGGCAAGATCGTGGTCATCGAGTGGTTCTCATCGAAGTGCCCCTGGTCCGGCTCGAAGAGTCGCAACAGCGTCCACAGCACCGGTCAGGTCGCCAAGTTGCTGACCAACCTCAAGAAGGCCGACAAGGACGTCGTCTACTTGGCGATCGACTCGACGGCCCGTGGAATGACCATGGACGCCGTGGTGGCGGCTGACAAGAAAGCCGTTGAGAGCCTGAAGATCAAGAACCCCGTCCTCGTCGACTTCGACGGGAAGGTCGGCAAGATGTACGGCGCCAAGACGACGCCGCACATGTTCGTGATCGACGGTGAGGGCGTGCTTCGATACTCGGGTGCGTTCAGTGACCGGGCGGACAAGAACTACGTTCTCGACGCGGTCACCGCGATCAAGAACGGAAGCACCGTCAGTCCCACCGAGACCCGCCCCTACGGTTGCGGCGTCAAGTATTCGGGACGCTGATACCGCCTCGGTCCTCGGGCCGATGATGCAACGCTGAAGAAGAAGGACGAGCCGAGAGGCTCGTCCTTCTTCGTGTACCGTTCGAACGTGATGTCGCCGGAGTCATGCTCGGGTCGAGTGCCGGAACTCAGCCGAGGTTCACCGGCATGACCACGTAGGTGAAGTCGTTTCCGACCTTGATGACTCCCGGCTTGTTCGGTGCCTTGAGTTCGATCAGGATCGTATCCGAATCTGCATGCTTCAGTCCTTCAGTGAGGTAGCTGGGATTGAAGCCGATTTCGATCGGGTCGCCGTTGTATTCCTCGGTCTCGACCTTGATCTCGGCCTCGCCCATTTCCGGAGCCCGGCTTGAGAGCGTCAAGGCACCGTCGGCGAAGGCCAGGCGGACGCCCTTGCTCTCCTCGTTGGTGAGCAATGCGGCCCGTCTCACCGCAGAAGCGAGATCGATGGTCTTGAACTGGACCTTCTTGTCCTGGTCCTTGGGGATGACGTCCTCGAAGGGGGGGAACGATCCTTCGACGAGGTTGCTTGACAGAACCGGGGCACCCGGTCCGCTGCCGACCTGGAAGAGGATCTGATTTCGGTCGCGTCGGATGCGGACGGGTTCGTCCGGGTCGTTCATCAGCCGATTCAGCACGTTCAACGCCTTGGTGGGGACGATCGACGTCAGGTCCTCTTCGGCGGTGGTCGTGCACTCGCCTCGAGCGACGGCGAGTCTTCGGCCATCGGTCGCGACGAGACGAAGATTGCGTCCGATGCGCTCGATGAGTACGCCGTTGATCGCGTACCGACTGTTCTCGACCGCCGTGGCGAACACGGTGCGTCCGATCAGTCGCCGGAAGGTGCTGCCGTTGGTCTCGAATTCAACTTCATCCACATCGAAGGTCGGGACGCCCGGGAACTCCGCGGGATCGAATCCGAACACCTTGAACTTGGAGTCGCGGCCGGTGATGGTGGCGATGTTCTTCGCCACATCGATGGACAACGAGTCGTCGTTGCTGGCTCGCACGATTTGATTCAGCTTGTCGGCCGGGATCAGGGCGACACCCTCTTCACGCACGTCGACTTCGGCGACTCCGAGGAGCAGTCCGATCTCGGTGTCGGTGGCGGAGATGAAGAGAAGCCCGTCCTTGGCCTCGAGTTTGAGGCAAAGCAGCACGGGGGCGGGAGTTCGGCTGATCACGACGCTGCCGGCGATGGCAAGAGCTTCGGCGAGGGCATCACGACTACAAACGAGCTTCATGGTTCGTTCCAGACTGGGGAGCATCCGGCCGTTCTGAAGGCCGGCGAATGTCGGGCTGGAGCACGCTGGTCGGGATGGGCCGGCCAAAGGGCTCAGGATTCGATCACGATCGAAATCCTTACGACACGCCGGGAGCGAGTTCCGGGGTGAATCAGCAGGCACGAATTGTAGCGGTTCCCGAGGAATTTCCGGGGTCTTGCCACGACTGATGGTGGTCGGTGGACGGCATGTCACTTGGAATGATCGGCTCCAGCATGCCGTTCCCGGGCCTGAAACGGGGATGCGGAGGACCCGGATCGCCCGATTCCCGGGGTCGGAGAGTCGAGGGTTCCGTCCTTGGGCTCGCCGCCGGGATGATCTTGATGGTCGGAAGGGGCGAGGGTCACCAGGTTCGCCGTGGTGGACCGTCGTGGCGTCGAATCCGCGTGGCGTCGAGCAGCGAAGAATCGAGCGGTCCCTGGTGCAGGAACGTCGATCCCTTCATCCGCGAGATAGACTCGAATCATGCTGCTGTATCGAGCCCTTCGATGGGTCAATTCGGTCTACCCCCTCGCGATGTTCTTCTCGTATCTCGCGATCGCGATTGCAACCTTCGCGGTCTGTTTTCTCATTCCGGTCGTGGGCGTCCTGTCGCTGATCTTCTCGATCTTCGCCCTTCTGCCGGCCGTGCTCGTGTGGAAGCTCCTGCAGGCCGGCGAGCGTTGGCTCGCCCGCGATTCGATTCGGCGGCATGTATGCCCGGAGTGCGGGGGGGGAATCACGCATCCCGGGGCCGTGGATTGCGCCGCATGCGGAGCGGCATTCGACGATCACGGGGGTCGCGTCGCCATGCGATGATCCGGATCGGCCGCGGTCGTTGCCGTGAAGCGGGGATCAGTCGGAGATGAAAACGTTGGCAACGGCGCGAACTTCGTCTGCGAGGCCTTCGTTTCCGATGGTCAGAAGAATGCCACCGGCGGGTTCCACCTCGACCAGGATCGGGGACTGGATCGCGGCGATCGAGATTCCCTGCTGCATTTCCTCGCCATCCCGAAGAATCACATTCACCATCTCCTTGAGGAGATGCAGGTCGCGGGGTTCGCACATCAGGGGATCGCGGGTGTTGAGTTCGATGGTGGCTTCGGCGTCGATCGCCATCCACTGTTCGTTCTCCATCAGCGCGTTGGTGATCAGGTCGAACACGGGCCGCCACTTTCCGATGGGAAGGATCAGCAGCGGCGCCAGATGAAGCTTGTGAAGGATGTGCTCGAGCACTTCGCCCGCCTTGTCTCGCGGGATCGACAGCGTTTCGGCATCCGCCACGTCGATCTCGTGATCGGGCTTGTTGGCGAAGATCGTACGATGCGCCGTTCGGCGCTCGTCGTAGTCGATCTGGAGCGTATCGAGATCCGCAGGCGGCTCGCCACTCAAGGTCACGACTTCTTCACGGGTGAGGGTCTGCCACGCTCGATCGAATTGGAGGAATTCCAACGGGGTCTCCTTGGTTCAGGTTCTGACAATGTAGCCGCCGTCGGTCCCTTGGGCCACTCAGGGCCGGCAGTGGCGTCCGATCCCGAGGTACCATGCCGCCATGCGGACCGTCCTCTTCATCTGCACCGGGAACACCTGCCGATCTCCACTCGCCGAGGGAATCGCAAGAGAAGCGGTCGCCTCCGGCGCGGTCAGCGGCGTGGAGACCGATCTCTTCGTGGCTTCGGCGGGGGTTCATGCCGAGGATGGCATGCCGATTTCCGAGGAGTCCCGTGCCGCACTGTCTCGGCGGGGAATCGAGGCCGATGGCTGCAGCACTCGACTGACGGCGGAGATGATCGATCGAGCGGATCTGGTTCTGGGGATGACCGAGAGCCACGTCGAATCCGCCAGAATGATTGCTCCCGACACCCAGACCCCCATTGAACGACTTGATCCCGCTGGCGACATTCAGGATCCGATCGGGCAGTCGCAGGATGTGTACGATCGTGTCGCCCTGAGACTGGAGGCGGTGATCCCGAGTCGCCTTCAGGAACTTCTCGTCGCTCCCCCGGCCGCGACTCCGGCGAAGCGTCGTCCTCGATGATTCCGATCCTCTGGATGGGAAGGCACCAATGCGAATCAGTCTGGGCGGTGATCACCGTGGACGCAAGGCGATTGACGAGCTCATTCCCTATCTTCGCGGGAGAGGGCACGAAGTGGTCGAACTGGGGATCGAATCTCCGGAGGCTCGTTCCTGCGATTATCCGGATCGAGCCTGGCTGGTCGCGAACGCGGTCAGTCGGCACGACTGTGACCGGGGCATCCTGCTCTGTGGAACCGGCATCGGGATGTGCATCGCCGCGAACAAGGTCGCCGGAGTCCGAGCGGCGCTGGCCCTGGATGAACTGAGCGCGAAATTCTCGCGCAGTCACAACGACGCCAACATCCTGTGCATGAGCGCGGACATGCTCGGCCAGACCTTGCTGAAACGGATCGTCGACACCTGGATGGAGACTCCGTTCGACGGGGGCCGCCATCAACGCCGGGTCGACAAGATCCATGAGATCGAGTCGGGTCGGGATCCCTCGGAGTTGGCCTGATCGACGGCGACTCGAATCAGGACGTCGTCATTCCCCTCGCCAGTCCCTGAAGCAATCGAACGCCGAATCCGCTCGGGCCCGATCCAGTGACCGGATCGGAATCGGGGCTTGCCATGCCGGCGATGTCCAGATGGGCCCAGGGAACGTCCTCGTCCACGAAGTAGGAGAGGAACGCGGCGCCCTGGATCGGGTGGGCGGACCGCTTGGGGTTCGAGTTGAGGATGTCGGCGAATGGTGATCGCATGAAGTCCCGGTGTTCCTGCCAGAGTGGAAGCCGCCAGACCTTCTCGTTCGCGCCCTGCGAAGCGCATTCCACCGCACCGCAGATTCGATCGTCGTTGGCGAAGAGCCCGGCGCTGAAGTGGCCGAGGGCCACGACCACACCACCGGTGAGGGTCGCGACGTCCACGATCGCCGTGGGCTTCAGTTTGTCACATGCGTAGGCGAGGGCGTCGCCGAGGACGAGCCTTCCTTCGGCATCGGTGTTGGTCACCTCGACGGTCACGCCGTTGTACATGGTGATGATGTCGTCGGGACGATAGGCCTCGTCACTGACCATGTTCTCCGCCGCCGGAAGGAGGGCGGTCACCTTGATGCCGAGCTTCGCCTTGGCGATGGCGTGGATCGCCCCCAGTACCGCGGCGCCGCCGCACATGTCGTACTTCATCCCGCGCATGCCTCCGGAGAGCTTGAGGGAGTAGCCGCCGGTGTCGTAGGTGATGGTCTTTCCGACGAGGACGAGATGCTCGCCCTTGGCCGCCTTGGAGACTCTTGATGGGGTGTAGTCGAGCCGGATCAGGCAGGGCGGCACATCACTCGCCTTGCCGACGTTGTCGATACCGCCCATCCCGAGTTCCTTGACCTTCTTGTGATCGAGGACGGTGCACTTCAGGCCTGCGTCCCGGGCGACCTTGCGAGCCTCCTTGGCGATCCAGCGAGGATTGCAGACGTTCGGTGGCGTCGCGGCCACGGTGCGGGCGATGTTGGTGCTCTCCGCGAGGTCCAGACCGGCCACCAGACCGGCCTTCAAGGCCTTGCGGTTCCAGTCGATCCGAAGCCGGGGGTGCTGGGTGGTCTTTTGAGCGGCGGTGCCGTCGAATCCTGCAAGCCGCCAGTTGGCAAGCCCGATCCCCTCTGCGAACGCGGACCCGATCGCGCCCAACGCTTTCAGATCGTCGCAGTCGCCTCTCCCCGTGCAGTGGATGGCATCGATGCCGGCTCGATCGAGGGCCTTGAGCACGGCGGCACCGGCTTTGCGGGCCGCCGCCGGATCGAGTTTGGCGCGAGCGCCCATTCCCACGAAGACGAATCCGTCTTCGAAGAGCACTTCGCCGACCTCGGCCTTGAAGCCCGGAGTCTTGATCGCGGAAAGGAACTGCTTCCGGCAGGTCTTCGGGACGTCGATCTTCGCCTTGGGCTTGAGATCTTCGGTGAAGGCGGCGAGAAGGGGCGTGGCGGATCGAACGGTGGCGATGCTGATCTTCTTGAACATTGGATTCTCCTGGCCCCATAGCCTAGCTGCTTCGGCGGAATTCGACGGATCTCCACTGATCGATCGCGAGCGAGCGTATCCTGTTCCGATGCGATATTCGGTGATCGTGATCGGTGGAGGGCACGCGGGGATCGAGGCCGCCTGGGCGGCGGCGAACGCGCTGCGCGCCGCCGACGGTCGGGTGGCGATGATCACCATGGACCCGGACCGGATCGGGACGATGTCCTGCAATCCGGCGATCGGCGGCCTCGCCAAGGGGCAGATCGTTCGCGAGATCGATGCGTTGGGTGGTGTGATGGGTCGGATCGCGGATGCGACCGGCATCATGTTCAAGATGCTCAACACGAGTCGAGGCGCGGCGGTTCGTGGACCTCGCTGTCAGAACGACAAGGAGGCGTATCGACTCGAAGCCCAGCGAATGATCGCCGGGCATCCATCGATCGACGTCTTCGCCGGGACGGTTGCGGAATTCATCACGGAGGAACACGACGGACGGAGAGCGGTGAGCGGTGTGCGTCTGCCGAAAGGGGCCGGGATCGTGGCGCCCGTCGATGGCGCCTACGCTCGAGCGGCGGATGTTCCGAGCCCGACTCCCATCGAGATGCATTCGGCGGCCGTGGTTCTCACCACCGGGACCTTCATGCGGGCGTTGATGCACATCGGAGAGTCCCGGACCGAAGGCGGTCGGATCGGGGAGGGCAGCGCCGTCGGCATCGCCGCGACCATGCGGGATCTCGGATTCGAACTCGGCCGACTCAAGACCGGAACTCCGCCGAGACTCTCGCTCGCCACGCTCGACTGGGAGGGGCTTCCCCGGCAGCGAGGTGATGCGGATCCCGTGCCTTTCAGCGACCTCACGAACCGTTCGACGTTTCCTCCGCAGCCGCAGGTGGAGTGTCGGATCACCGAAACGACGGCGGCGATTCATCAGCGAATCCGCGAGAACCTTCACCGCGCGCCGATGTACTCGGGTGCGATCGACGCCGACGCCGGCCCGAGATACTGCCCCAGCATCGAGGACAAGGTGGTTCGATTCGCCGATCGCGAGAGCCACCACGTCTTTCTCGAGCCGGAGACGATCGGCGGCGATTCGATCTACTGCAACGGCATCTCGACATCCCTGCCCGAAGACGTGCAGATCGAGATCATTCGTGGGATGGCGGGATGCGAGCGGGCTGAGATGCTCAAGCCGGGCTACGCCGTCGAGTACGACATGGTGCGTCCGCACCAGATCGATGCGACCGGCGAGACCAAGTTGATCGCCGGGCTCTTTCTGGCGGGGCAGATCAACGGCACCAGCGGTTACGAAGAGGCCGGGGGACAGGGGTTGATCGCCGGGGTCAACGCGGCTCGCGGCATTCTTGGTCTCGATGCGGTCCGGCTGGGTCGGGAACAGGCGTACATCGGCGTGATGATGGATGATCTGGTGACTCGAATTCCCCGCGAGCCGTATCGAATGTTCACCAGCCGGGCCGAACACCGGCTTCGACTTCGCTATGACACCACGGATGAACGGCTCACCCCGCTCGGTCGCGAACTCGGTCTGGTCGATGATGAGCGCTGGCGACGGTGGTCTGCTCGGTCGGAGGAACTCGAGACGATCCGCGCCGCGTTCGAGGCGACTCGAGTCGACGGTCGCACGCTCACGGAACTCGCTCGACGTCCCGAAACGACCGCGAGCCAGATGGCCGCCCATCTCGGTTCGCCTGGTGACGGGGGCGGTGGTTCGGTTCAACTGGTGGATCGAGTGATGAACGACTGCCGCTACGAATCCTTCGTGGCCAGAGCGGATCGGGAGATCCGTCGTCAGCAAGGTGCCGAGCACGCATCGATTCCGGGCGACCTCGATTT
>JABABZ010000015.1:20543-27134 GCA_014237965.1 Phycisphaerales bacterium
GGCCGCCGAAGTGCTCGCCACGTTCCAGCCTCGCACCCTCGGGCAGGCGGGGCGGCTGGCGGGCGTGAATCCCGCCGATGTGACCCTGGTGCAGGTCGCGATGCGTCGGCATCGGGCGGGGGCGAAGGAGGTTCGGCCGGGCGAGGGCGGGTGAATCGTGACGCCGCGGCGGGAGCGTGCCCTCCGCCGTCTCGTCGGCCGAAAGCCACCTGCCGGGATCGAACCGGCGACCTGCTGATTACAAATCAGCTGCTCTACCAGCTGAGCTAAGGTGGCGAGAGACGCATGATAGCGACCTCAACGGCTCGCCTTTCCTCCGCGTCGCATCCGCCACTGCGGGTCGGGGGTTGCGTAGACTGGTCGCGGTAACTGAAAACCCTCGCCTGTCGACTGGAGTCCGAAAATGAAGATTCGTTCGATGATCGTCCTGATCCTGGCATTCGCGACGACGGCGGTGGCGGGCCCGCCCTCGGTGGTGTTCGTGGTGGGAGAAGGCGAGTACCGATCCGAGTGGTCGATGGCGGCGCTCGCGGACCTTCTCGAGCGGGATCACGGATTCGAAACCACGGTGCTCATCGACGAGAAACTCCACGGTGGACCGGGGAACGACATTCAGGGCCTTGAAGCGCTGGAATCCGCGGATCTGGCGGTGTTCTATCTCCGATTCCGACAGTTGCCACCGGAACAGTTGGCGATGATCGCGGACTACGTCGAGCGGGGAGGAGCGATCGTCGGCTTCCGGACCTCCACCCATGCCTTCGACTTTCCCGAGGATCATCCGAGCGCGGCGCAATGGAACGATTTCGGCGCCGACGTGCTCGGGGCGCCATGGAAGTACCACTACGGACACGACGCCCGGACCGACGTGACGATTCCCGATTCCGTGCGCGACCACCCGGTGGTTGCCGGCGTCGATCCCGAGTTTCCCGTCCGGTCGTGGACGTATCATGTTCGAGACGACTTCCCACCGACCGATGCGACGGTGCTCGCCCTCGGTCGGCCGGTTCGCCCTGAAGAAGGCGGGCTCGGGGATGAGACCGTCAATCCCGTCGCGTGGACCTGGACCCGGCCCGAGGGTGGAAGGACCTTCACGACCACGATGGGACATCCGCGGGACTTCTCGCAGGCCGACTTCCGACGGCTCGTGGTGAACGGGGTCCATTGGGCCCTTGAGATGCCGGCGCCGGATGGCGGCGTCGGGGCGTTTCCCCGTTTCAAGGAGCGAACCGGAGATCCCTGGCAGGACATGGACTACGGTCCGTTTCTCTCCGCCGCCATCGAGGTCGATCCCGACAACATCGCGTCGAAGGGCATCGCGATTCCCTTGAACGATGACGGTTCGATCGCGGCCTTGTTCGACACCGCCGAGCTTCGGTGGGCGGCGGGCTGGCGTGGCGACTTCGTGGAGCTCCGGGGCATCGTGTACGACGGGCCGCACGGGACCTGGCCTCGGATCGCAGGCGAGCCGGCGTGGGTCAATCCCCCCGGTCCGGGCGTCGCCGTCGAGTTCGAAGAGGATGGTCCCGGGAACTTCAACGATCCGCGTTCCGTGCCGTTCGGTCCCTTGCCGACCGATCACGCTCGCTTCCAGGGAATGGTCCCGGGAGAAGACGGCATCATCCTTCGGTACTCGATCGGTGACGCGACGGTGCTCGAGCGGATGGGGGTCGATGATCGTGACGGCTTGGCCGTCTGGTCTCGAGAGTTTCAGGTCGCGGATGTTGCCACACCGTTCGACGTCTCTCTCTTCGAGGTCGACGATCCCGAGGGCCACTCTGAATCACTCGTCTCGGACGAAGCCGCCCGGATCAACGCCGGCGAAGATCTTCGGTGGCCCATCGAGACGCTCGACGGTCGGCGGTACACCATCATCGAGCGCGACGGCGAAGTCGTCGGGGCGATCGGATGGGTGAGCATGGGTTCGGTCGTGGATTGCGAGACGGCGATCTTCGGGGAGGCGTGTTTCCAACCCGGACGAATGACCGCTCGCTTCCTGCCACCGAACGTCGGTTCCGGTGACGGGCGCTTCCGCGTGCTCTTCGCCGCGCTCGACGAGACTCAGGTCCTGACGTTCCTCGATCGGGTGGCGGCCGCCGAGCAGGGTGGTGACCTCGCCGCGGCCTGGACCAAGGGAAGCCCCCGTCGGTGGAACGACCGGATATCGCTCGAGGGCGAGCTGGCCGTCTCCTTCGGGGACGAGAACGACGAATCGTCTCCCTTCCGCATGCCCGCCGGCCGAGGCGTCGCGGAAGAGCGGCTGGAGCGTCCTGATGGGGCCACGCTCACGTTGCTGGATTCCAAGGGGCAGTCGATCGAGAACGGGACCGCTTCGCTCGAAGACGCAATGGTCGTGCTCGAGACTCGGGCGGGCGAGGCTTCGATCGCGATCGCGGGTTGGGACTTCGACGAAGAGCCGGCCGATTCGATGCGCAATCGAATTGATGGCGCCAGTGATCTTCGTCTCGATGGCGTCACCTGGCGACGAGGGGTCCGGGGTCGGTCGCTCGACTTCGATGGAACCGCGCGTGCGGTCTGGACCACGGAGAATTCGATCGACCCGGCGAACTCGTCGATCACGATCTCGGCCTGGATCCACACCACCAAGGACGGCACGATCGTCTCGCGAACCGGGATCGACGATGACTGGGAACCGGACGGAATCACGTTCTTCGTACGAGATGGGCGTCTTGCTTTCGACATCGGGTGGGTCGGTGTCGTCGAAGGGGCCACTCCGGTCGCGGACGGCCACTGGCATCACGTCGCCGTGAGCCTTGATCCCGACGAAGAAGAAGTCGTGCTCTGGGTCGATGGCGAGGAGGACGGTGTCGGTTCCTTGTCTCCCGAGGGGCCGAGACCGGAGAGTTTCTTCCAGGTCGGCTTCACCAGCGACGACTTCCCCGCGGATCCGTGGTTCAGTGGATACATCGACGGCCTTCGAATCCATGATCGCGTGCTCGATGCCGTCGCGCTGCAGGCAGTGGCGGCAGAGAGTGGAGAGCCTCTGATTCAGGCGTTGGCGATCGAGACGGACGCCGCGGGGACCCTCCAACTCGACGAGGGGGACGTGGTGGTCCGGATCCCGAAGCGCGATCGGCCGATCGATGGCGCGATTCGTGAGTGGCGTGGTCCGAAGTCACGGCTTTCCGAGTTCATGGCCGATCGAGCCCAGGCCGGTCCGACCGTTCGGCCCGCATTCGCCATCGATCGCGTCGCCTGGCCGGAGGACAATCCCTGGAACTCCTGGATGCGCTTCGGCGACTTCGATTTTCTCGACGGCGGTGCATCGGCCGTCATCTCCACCTGGAATGGCGACGTCTGGCGGGTCGACGGTCTCGACGCGGATCTGGATCGCCTGGAATGGCAGCGAATCGCCAGTGGATTGAGCCAGCCGCTCGGGCTCGCGACCCGTGGCGACGAGATCCTCGTCGTCGGTCGTGATCAGATCACCCGCCTGATCGATCTGGATGGCGATCGGGAGGCCGATGTCTACGACGCATTCAACGTCGATGCAATGAACAGCCCGCATTTCCATGAGCCGGCGAGTGGATTGCAGGTCGGTCCTGACGGGAGCCTCTACTACATCAAGGCCGCACGTCACGCGAAGCTGCCAGTTCATCCGCGGCACGGGACGTTGATCCGAGTCTCCGCGGATGGCGCTTCCTCAGAGATCTTTGCCGGTGGCATGAGAGCTCCCAACGGAGTCGCGGTCGACTCGGACGGCATCGCCTGGAGCTCCGATCAAGAGGGCCATTGGATGCCCGCGAATCGGATCAACCGCATCGAGGAAGGTTCGTTCCAAGGCAACAACTGGAGCGGGGTCCGGCTCGGACTCGAGCCGCTCCCCGAATACGATCGCCCCTTGCTCTGGATCCACCCGACCGTGGACCGCTCGCCCGCGGCGCAGGTTCGGGTGCCGGAAGGGGTCTGGGGAGATCTCGAAGGGAAGTTGCTCGGCATTTCCTACGGGACCGGCGAGGTGTATCTCTTGCTCGAAGATCACGTGGACGGAGTCCATCAAGGTGCCTTCGTCCCGCTCCCCATCAAGGTCCCAACCGGTGTGATGCGAGGACGCTTCCACCCATCTGACGAATCCTTGTTCATCGCCGGCCTGTTCGGGTGGTCTTCGGATCAGACGGAGCCCGGGGGTTTCTACCGGGTTCGACGGACCGACGCGCCGTTGCCGATGCCGCTGGCCGTTCGGGCGATCGAGGGTGGACTGGTCATCGAATTCAATCAACCGGTGAGTACCGAAGACTCCGATCTGGCAGAGGCGTTCTCGCTGGTCGCGTGGGACTATCGATGGTCGAGCGACTACGGGTCCCCGCAACTCGACCTTCGAACGGGCGAGTCGGGAGTCACCATGTTGCCGGTCACCGGAGGAACCAGATCGGCCGACCACCGAACGGTTCGTCTCGACATCCCGGACATGTCGCCGGCGATGCAGATGCATCTGGATTGGCGTCTTGAATTCGAAGATCTTGGGGAGCACGATTCCTTCGTGCACTTCACGGTGCATCGTCTGGGGCCGGGTTCTGTCATCCCTCCCGATTCTTGACCCCGCGGGGGGAGGAATCACGTGGCTCTCCGATGTCGGTCTGAGATCACGGAGTCATGGACCTCTAAGAAGAAACGGCCGGCTCCAGAGGAGCCGGCCGTTGTTCATCTTCATGACATGTTCCGGTCGCGAGCGGCCGTTTGAAATCGTGATCAACTCCAGGCGGCGAGGAGCATGCCGAAGTCGGCACCGTCCACGACGTTGTCGCCATTGAAGTCGGCGGGACCACCCATTTCGCCCCACATGGAGAGGAACAGCCCGACATCCGCACCGTCGACGATGCCGTCTCCGTTGAGGTCGTACGGGTTGTCGGATCCGGTCGGGACCGAAACCGTGACTTCGGCGATGCCGTTGGTTTCGAAGATCTCGATCTCCGCGGTGCCATCGGAGGGTTCGGCCGACGACACGAACCAGAAGTTGTACTGGGTGCCCCAGCGGATGGCGTTGGCATCCGGGTTCTCGGCGTACTCCGAGGTGCTCCACGAGGCTCGTCCGCCGTTCTGGGTGGTGGTCCAGTTGTTGGTGGCGTAGGGCTCACCTGAGTGGGCGACGCTGTCGTGGAATCCCATCCCCTGCACCGTCATGCCGCTCGGGAGCGGGACACTGAAGCCGTTCACCGCGTCGGCGGAATTGTAGTTGTAGACGGCGTACTCGTAGCGGTAGAGGCCGTCTTCCTGCAGGATGACGTCGCTCGCCACGTGGACCCGGCCGTCGTCGGGGAAGTCGACCGGCTGGATGGAGACCGTGTCGCTGTTCTCTTCCCAGGCGTAGATTCCGGGCTTGCCGATCGTGGTGTTACCGAACGTCGAGAGCGGGAATCCGGTGCTGGTGATCGAGCCCACGCTCACGCCGCGATACGAGGCGTTGTTCATGTCATTGCCGGAGTCGGTGTCCTGCGAGTGCAGGTACATCGCATCCACGTAGTAGTTCGTCTCATCACTCCAGATCGACGGATTCAGATCGTAGGTGAGGATCTGCAAGCGACGTCCGATGACGGGCGCGTAGGACGGGAGATTCTGGGGTGGGAATGTGAAGTGGCCGGTGACCGGATTGCACTGCGAACGTGGCCCGAGGTTGCTCTGCTGTCCGTTGAGCGAGCTGGAGTACGGGTCGGCACAGCCGGGGCCAAGAAGTTCGGGGCAGCCGCTGCCGGCGGGCTGGCACGGACCGCAGCCGTTCAACTGAAGGGCGCAGAAGCCGTCCTTGCACCAGGACTGTCCGATCTGCACCAGTCGGCCTTCTTCCGGTGCGTAGCGAAAAGCGTTCTGGGGAATTCTCGGATGGAGATCGGTGGATGCATCCCAGAGGAGGTTCACATCCCCCAGGTTGACGCTGGTGGTTGCCGCGGAGTAGCCGGTGTATCCCTCCGACATTCCCCATCGATAGATGTCCGGGATCGTGCAGACGGCGACGTCGGCTCCGACGCTGCCTCCAGCAGGTCCGCCTCGTCCACCGGGCACCGCTTCGGCGGTCATTTGACCAACCAATGCTGCAGCTCCTGTCAAAAGCACGGCTGTCAGTGAGGTTCCGATCTTCAAGGTGATTCTCCGTATCTGTATCTGTAGATTGACTGTCAGGAAGGGGCGCCTGGCTGAGATTCCGAGGAACCCGGGCCTTGAGGATTCAAAGCTGATTGTGGAGCAGATCGTAACTTATTCCACCACGAACCCGAGTCCCGGATACGAAAACAGACCACTTCCCGATTCACTCGTTCCGAGAACCCCTTCTTTTTTGCCAAAGAACACCGAATGCAAGGTGACGGCCATCGTTGACGTCGGAATCCGGCGGCGGATGAGGCTTCCCGTTTCTGCGGTCTCTTGCTCCGCCAAAGGGGGACAGGTACACTTTTCGACTCCCACAAGGGCGGGTTACCCAAGTGGCCAAAGGGGGCAGACTGTAAATCTGCTGGCGTTCGCCTTCGAAGGTTCGAATCCTTCACCCGCCATTCCGAGAGACGGTCCCGAACTCCGTTTCCCGGCGCACAGAACACCTCGGGGTGTAGCTCAGCTTGGTAGAGCGCTGTCTTCGGGAGGCAG
>JABABZ010000160.1 GCA_014237965.1 Phycisphaerales bacterium
TCACGTTTCGGTCTGATGCGCCTTCGTTCGGAGTCTTCGGACCTTCGGGTGCCGGAAAGTCGACGTTGCTTTCTTTGATCGCCGGGCTGGTTCGGCCGGATCGCGGTCTCATCCGCATCAATGATCGAACGCTCTTCGATTCCGCCGCGCGGATCGATGTTCCGGCGCATCGACGGGGCGTCGGAACGGTGTTCCAGGATCTTCGGCTCTTTCCTCATCTCACCGTTCAAGGAAACCTCCGCTACGGCATGGGGAAGATGCAGTCGGAATGGAGTGACGTCATCGATCTGCTGGAAATCGGCGGGCTCGTCGATCGAAGGATCGACGATCTCTCCGGGGGCGAGCGGCAACGAGTGGCGATCGGTCGCGCGTTGCTTCGACGTCCTGCGATACTGCTTCTGGATGAACCGTTGGCGTCACTCGACCATCGGCTTCGTAGTGAGGTCCTCGGGCATCTTGAACGAGTGCAATCGACGGCGGCGAAGACGATGCAGATGTTGCACGTCAGTCATCAGCTCGAGGAGCTTCTCCGGCTCACGGACGATCTGATCCTGCTTGATCACGGCCGGGTCGTCGGGCAGGGCCGGTACGGGGACCTGCTTCATCAGGCCGGATCGCTCGGTGTGCTGCGGGGAAGAGGCATGACCAACCTCATGCACGGGGAGCTTCTCCGGAGCGATTCTTCCGCGGGGGGAAGTGTGATCGAACTTGCCGGCACCTCGCACGTCGAGTTGATCACGCCGCCGGTGGATCTTGATCCGGGATCCGCGGTCACGATCATGCTTCGTCCTTCGGACGTCGCGCTGGCCCTCGGTCGGGTCGAAGGGACGTCGATCGGAAATCAGGTTCCCGGGATCGTGACCCGCTGCACGGATGATGGGAATGGCGTGCTGGTGGAGGTTCGATTGGATTCCGGCGAGCTGCGACTGGTCGCCGAGATCGGACGTTCGAGCCGTCGATCGCTGGAGATCGAGCCTGGACGATCGGTGGTGTGCCTGATCAAGCGACAGGCGATGCGATGCACTCGCTTTCAAGGTCGTCTTTGAAGGGCGATCCCCATCCGCCGATCCGGGGTTCGCGGTTCGAGGAAGCTCGCTGCTTTGGGCCGTCTTCGGGAAACCGAGGCCAGTCCCGCCCCTATACTCAAGGATTCCTCGGACTTGGAGATCAGCTTTGAACACCCGCTTCCTCGGACTTGTGATTCTGCTCGCCCTGATCTCGGTTTCGCCAGCGAAGGGACAGGACTTCTCCGACGATCATTTCTTCTCGGGGGCTGACCGGCCGGCGGGGTTGAAGGCGCTGGAAGGGAAGCCGGCTCCGGAACTCTCGCTCGACACCTGGATCGGCGACGAGACTTCACTCGCGGATCTGCGTGGTCAGGTGGTGGTGGTCGATTTCTGGGCGACCTGGTGTGGCCCCTGCATGGCCGCGATTCCCAAGAACGTCGCTTTGGTGGAGAAGCTCGGATCCAAGGGACTCACGTTCATCGGGGTTCACGATTCGAATTCCGGGTGGGACACCGCGGATACGGTCGTCACGGAGAAGGGCATCAACTATCCCGTGGCCCGTGATGCCGGCGGGGCGAGCGTCAAGTCGTACAACCTGTCTTTCTGGCCGACCTACGTGGTGATCGACCGCAAGGGCGTGATTCGTGCCGCGGGCCTGCTTCCCGACAAGGTCGAAGCGGTGGTCGAGAAGTTGCTGGCCGAGCCGGGTGGTCCGAGCCGCGGTGCCGCCTCCGCTTCCGAGTTCCCCGTGGATTGGTTCGTCGGGGGGGAACGACGCCTGGTCGCGATGGCGAAACTTGAAGGACGGCCCGCGCCAGCGATCCAATCCGAGGAGTGGATTGGAACGCCGCTCGATACGGACGCTCGAGCCGGGCGGGTGACCGTGGTTCGATTCGTATCGCCGTTGAGCCGGACCACCCGCGAATCGATGTCAAAGTGGCGGAAAATGTCCGCCGAACTCGGCCCGCAAGGCGTGGTGTTCATGGGGGTCTGCGATCACCTCGCAGATTGGAAGCGGATGCAGGCGTTGATGGGCGACCAAGACCCGCCGTTTCCCATCGCCCGAGATCGACCACCGTCGGAGGGGCGGCTGCCGCTGGGCGCCATGGCGAATCAGTACGGCGTCCGGATGTGGCCGACCAACGTGGTGATCGATCGGGCGGGCCGGGTGCGGGCCGCCGGAATAGAGGAGGCGCGCATTCCGGAAGTGGTGGGTCGGCTCATGGCCGAACCGATGGACGCCGCGCCTCCGTCCGATTCATGAAATTGTTTGGACGGCTGTCCAGCCGTCGTCATTCCCATCGACTGCCAATTCATCTTCCAGGGATTCGACCAGATCATGACCGAACGCCACAACACTGCCGATGCCTCGACCCTCGGCCTTGGCTCGACCTTTGCAGAGACCGTCGCGGCCAGTGTCGCCAAGACCGTGGTCGGTCAGGAAGTCGTCGTCGAGCGGGTCCTGATCGCGCTCCTCACCGGAGGCCACCTTCTGCTCGAAGGCGTTCCTGGAACTGCGAAGACGCTCCTCGTCCAGGCGGTCGGCCGGGCGATCGAACTCGACTTCAAACGAGTCCAGTTCACCATCGACCTGCTCCCTTCCGACATCGTGGGTTCCGAGATCCTGGATCCGGAGACGGGCCGCTTTCGAATCCACAAGGGGCCGGCTTTTACCAATCTTCTGCTCGCCGACGAGATCAATCGGGCGTCCCCCAAGGTCCAGTCCGCTCTACTCGAAGCAATGCAGGAGCGGCGAGTGTCCATTGGTGACACCACGCATGATCTGCCGGCACCTTTTCTAGTGATCGCCACGCAGAATCCCGTGGAGCAGGCGGGTACCTTCGAACTCCCGGAGGCCCAGCTCGACCGATTCATGCTTCGACATCGATTGGACTATCCGACGTTCGAGCAAGAGACCGAAGTCGTTCGAAGAGGGCTCCAGTTGAAGTTGAAACGACAGGGTGACGGTGCGGTGCCGATGTCTGCGTTCGACGCCATCGAGGAGGCCAGCCCGTACCAAGTGAAGGACCTCACCTCTGCAATGGAGCTCGTGCTGCAGGTGCACGTCAGTGATGTGTTCGTCAGGGACTGCGTGGAACTGGTCACGATGACTCGGAATCATCCGGATCTCGAACTGGGCTGCTCACCGCGAGCGGCGATCGCACTGGTGAACGCCTCGCGAGCGCGGGCGTTCATCCAAGGACGCGACTTTGCGATTCCCGAAGACTTTTTAGCCCTCGCCGAAGACGTCGTGCTTCACCGGATCCGACTCACCTACGAGGCGTTGGCTGATGGTCGGCGTGGCGAGGACGTCCTCCGCGAGATCTTGGCGAATCTCGCCTGATGACCGGCACGGCCCACGAACCCGGAAGTCGACTCGGTCCCCCCGAAGAGCTGTCTCACGGCGACTTCGAGATGGTGATTCGTCGACTCGCCGACGATCTGGCCTTCGGAACGGATACGTCGCTGTTCACGGGAAGCGGCATCGAGTACGCGCAGTCCCGACCCTACGAGCCAGGCGATCCCATCAAGCAGATTGATTGGCGAATGACGGCGAGGACCACGCGGACCTACGTCAAGGAATACGAAGCGCTCAAGCGAACGTCGGTCAATCTGGTGGTGGATACCTCGGCATCCATGACGGTGTCGTCGATCCCGCTCACCAAGCATGATCTGGCCGTGTGGATTGCTGCCGCCATTGGTGTTCTGGCCCAGCGCCGATTGAGCCCCTGCGCGGTGATCGGCGCGGGCGAGCGTCGAACTCGCGTCGAACCAAGCCTCCTTCGGTCGGATCTCTACCAAGCCTTGGAACCGCTTCGTCAGGGCGGCGTCAGCGAAGCCACCCGGCTTGGAGAACGGCTCCGGGAACTGGTGGTCCGATCACGCCGGTCCAGCGTGATGGTCATTCTGAGCGACCTTCACGATCCGGACGCGATTTCGTCGATCAAACACGCGGCGCAAAAGCACGACGTGATGGTGATCAAGCTCCGCGACCCGGCGGAGCGAGGACGGCTTCAGGCCGGGTTCTTCCGCGGGCGAGAGGCTGAAACGGGCCGTGATTTCATTGGTCGTGGTCGATCTCGCTGGCGGGATCTCGCGGAGTCGGAGGGTGAAGACGAAGTTGCCCGTCGTCTGGCGCGGGCCGGCGCCAGTTGTCTCGAGTTGGAGACCGATCGGCCCTTCCTTCCGCCGTTGCGGCACTTCCTCGCGGAACGTGCGGGCACGGGTGGGGGGCGAGCATGATCGAGTTCACGAAGTGGTCGCTCGCATCCGTCGCCTACCTCGGAATCATCCTCTGCCCGGGGATGATCCTGATGCCGGGGATCGTCGCCGCGGAGGCCGCATTCGTACCGGAGGAAATGGTCGCCGTGACCCGGGGAATCACCGGCCGCATTCTGGTCGAAAGCGAGCACGGATTCGTCCGTGGCAGACCGGATCTCGATCTGGAGTCGCCGATTCTCGTTCGAGTCGCGAAGGTCCGCGTCGGTTCCGAGGGCGAACACCTCTCCGAGTTGGAGTTCATCGGAACCGATGTCGGGGAATTCGACCTTCGAAGCGTGCTGGTCTTCGATGACGGTGGTCCGATCGACCGAATCGGCCCGCAGATGATCGAAGTCATCTCGAACCTCTCCGCGGATGCGCCGAGCGACGTGTTTCTCGCCGAGGCGCCGCCAGCCAGCATCGGAGGTGGGTATCGGAGCATTCTCTGGGCGATCGGAGCCGCCTGGCTGCTCGTGCCGGTGGTGGTGGTGATCGGAAGATCGCTCCGTCGGCCGCCGCCACCGACCGAAGTGATTCCGCCGCCCACCATCGCCGAGAAGATCGCCCCGTTGGTCGAACTCGCCGCGACTCGGGAGTTGACGGTGCCCGAACAAGGTCGGCTCGAGTTGTTGCTGTATGCGCACTGGCAGGCACGCCTCGGGCTCGGGCCGGATCGAGTCGACGCGGTGGCCGTGCTTCGAAGGCACGACGTGGCGGGAAGGCTTCTTCGCGCCATCGAATCGTGGCTCCACGCGCCGAGGCGAACGCCTCCATCGAGGCAGGAGATCACGGAGCTCCTGGCGCCCTATCTGGCACCGGGATCGGAGGGGAACGAGTGAGTTTCACCGATCCCGTCATCCTGCTCCTCCTGGGAATTCCAGTGGTGCTGTTGGTCTGGGCGTGGCAGCGGCGAGGCTGGGGCGTGGCCATGCCGTTCGATCATCAGTCCCACGCGCCGGCGCGATGGACGCCCTGGATGCTCTCGCTGTTCGATTGTCTTCCCGCCATCGCCCTGATCGGGGTGATCTTCATTCTCGCGGGGCCGCAGATTCTCAGGAAGCCGACCGATCAGCGCGTCTTGACCAACATCCAGTTCTGCGTCGACGTCTCGGGGAGCATGTCCGTCGGCAGGCGATATGAGATGGCTCGGGATGCGGTTGGAGAGTTCGTCGATTCTCGAGACGGCGATGCCTTCGGTCTGACGATCTTCGGTTCCTATCCCATTCGCTGGGTCCCGCTCACCCAGGACCTCGACGCGATCCGGAATGCGCTTCCATTCGCAGATCCGCAACGGCAACCGATGCACATGGGAGGCACTCGCATCGGTGCCGCCCTGCGTTTCTGTCACGGCAACATGGTGACGGAGGCGGAGGAAGGCGATCGGATGATCATCCTGGTTTCGGATGGCGTGAGCAGTGACCTCAACGACTCCAATGCGGCGCTTCAGCTCGCGGACGAATTGAAGGCCTCGAACATCACGGTTCATCATGTTCACGTCGGCAACGGCGCCGTGCCTGCGGTGGTGCAGGACCTGGCTCGGGAGACGGGCGGAGAAGCGTTCGTCGCGACCGACCGCAAGGGGCTACAGAGGGTGTTCGATCAGATCGGGAGACTCCGCCCCGACCGCTTCGAACCCGGCGGCACGGTTCCCATGGACTTCTTCCTTCCCTTCGCCGTTCTCGGGTTGATCGGACTCGGCGGTCATCTGGTCGGACTCTGCTGGGGGAGGTACACCCCGTGGTGATCACTCCCATGACTGCATTTCTGGTCGCGGTGGTCGTGGCGATTCTCGTGGCGGTCGCGGAATCGATCCACCATCGTCGAATTCGACGGATCGCATTCCTCGCCTTCGGGCCTTCGGGACGTCCGGCGGCCTGGACCGTGGTCGCGCTTCCGCTTCGAGTGTTCGGTGCCGCGGCGGCGACCTGGGGTCTTCTGGTGCTTGCATCGCTCGACCCGCAGATCAGAGACGAGACGCCGGTGCGCGAGGCTTCCAGGCATCTCTTGATCGCGCTCGATGTCTCGCCGTCCATGCAGCTGGTCGACTCGGGCCCCGAGGTGGAGAAGGTCTCGCGAGCCACGTGGGCTGGAGCGCTGGTGCAGGGCGTGCTGGACCGAATCGATGCCTCGACCACCAGGATATCGCTCGTCGTGTTCTACACCGATGCTCTTCACGTACTCACCGAAACCTTCGACAAGGAAGTCGTTCGAAATGCGTTGGACGGACTTCCGATGTCCACCGCGTTCGAATCCGGCGCGACGAAGATCTCGGAAGGCGTGGCGAAGGCCTTGGAGGTCGCCAAGCCATGGATGCCGGGAACCGCGACGCTGCTGGTGGTGAGTGATGGCGATGAACTCTCGGCGAGCAGTCCGCCTCGGTTGCCGCCTTCGATCGCCGACACCATCGTCATCGGCGTCGGCGATCCCCAGCGGACATCGCAGGTCGGAGGACATGCGTCCCGCCAGGACAC
>JABABZ010000161.1 GCA_014237965.1 Phycisphaerales bacterium
CCGTCGACGAAGGACCGGAACGACACGCCGTCGTCATCGAGCGCGTTCATGTCCGACATCGAGAACGCCTGATATCCGCCGGAGTCGGTGAGGACCGGGCCGTCCCATTTCATGAATTGATGCGTGCCCTTGAAGCGTTCGAGCAGTTCGATGCCCGGTCGGATCATCAGGTGATAGGCGTTGTTGAGAATGATCTCGGCGCCGACATCCTTGACCTGCTGGGGAAGAACGCCCTTCATCGCGGCGGCGGTGGCGACGGGCATGAAGGCCGGAGTCGAGAACCGACCGTGCGGCGTCTCCACGAACCCGGTGCGGGCATGATTCGACGAGCATTCGGACTCGACCGTGAATCGGACCGGGCCAGTCACCGTCGTGAAGCCTCGCGAAGCACCTTCTTCTCTTTCGAGGTCAGACTCTGCAGGCCCTTGTCATGGACCTTGGCGAGGATCCGATCGATCTCGACGTCTGCGACCTTGCTCCCACCTTCACTCCTGAGTTTGCCCGCCCGGTATGCGGCGCCGCTTCTGCTGGTCGGGTCGTACCGTCCGAGGAAGTCGAAGAACCCGTGAAGCAGATGCGGTCGCCGGATCAACCAGAAACCCGTGACGGCGCCGCCGATGTGCGCCGCTTCCCCGCCTGCGTTGTCCCGTCCGAACACCACGGTGAACAAGGCGATTCCGACCATTCCATACGCCAGGGTCGAGAGCCGCATCGGAATCACGAAGAAGAGCAGGACCCGCGCGTTGGGCACCAGGAATGCGGACGCGATCACCACGCCGAAGACGCCCGCGCTGGCGCCGACCAGTGGCGTGCCCGGATCATTCATCAACAGAACGGGAAAGGTCTTCCCGGTCAGTTGGAGAATCGTCCATCCGGTGAAGTTCAGCAGGAGATACGCCGCCGCGCCCGCCATGCCGCAGATGAGATAGAAGGCGAGGTATCGCTTTCCTCCCAGATACTGCTCGACCAGGCTTCCGAAGAAGTACAGCCCGATCATGTTGAAGAGGAGATGCATGAGGTCCGCGTGGAGGAACTGGAACGAGATGAACCGCCAGAACTCGAACCCTCGAAGGCCCCAGAAATCGTCGAGCTGAATCAGCGCGGTGGCGGTCGAGAAGTACCCGTAGACCCAGATCGGCCCGTTGATCAGCACTTCCTCCTGGAGGTGGACCTGTCCCTTCCGAGTGTTCCCGTCCTCGTCTCGGATCGTGTACGTCCCCATGGCCGGGGCCGGACCGTCCGCCGTCACCTCGATCACGGGCACGGTGTAGGAGCCTCGCCTCGGATTCGGTCCGATTTTGACCGGGACGAGCCCTTTCGGCGTGGTGGCCAGAACCGGCCATTTCCCGTCGGTGAGCTGCTCGAGCGTCGGTATTCGGAGACGCCCTCGATCGACCGGGTCCAGCACGGCATTGGCCGGAAGGTCCGCCGCGACCGATCGCAGTGGCGCAATGGCGGGCGGGAGAAACTGATCGAGCATGAAGACCGCGACGCAGATCGTGATCAGCCAGCGATTCACCGACCATGCGGAGATGCCAGACCCCTTGCCGAACGCCCTGGAGGAGCCTCGGCCGGTCGCGGGCCTCGAATAATCTCGATCGTTGATTCCCATGGGCCGTGGAGTCTAGCCGCCACGGAGGGGTCGCTGGGGTTCACCGTTCAAGGCGGGCTTGATTCCGGCCTTGCCCTCAGGACGACGGGGACGAATCTTCATCTTCAGACCCGGTGCGACGCCGCTCGGTCGCCGCCTCGAGGAGCCTTCGCTCGGTGGCGTCGAGGGCATCGATGCCATGGCTGGCGATCTTCTCCAGGATGCGATTGAGCGCCTCCTCTTCCTCCGCGAGCGCTTCCGATCGGTGTACCGTCGCCCGAGCTTCCGCCGCGGCTTGTTCGGCGGCGTCTTGTTGATCCAGAATCGCATCGAGCCGGATGTCCACCACCTGGGCGTCGTCACCCCCGACGATCTCTCCGATCTCCCGAAATCGCTGATGCGCTCTTTGAAGCATCGTCGCCGAGAGCAGGGCGATCAGCACCAGGACGAGATTCAGGCTGAGAATTCCCGCGACCGCCAGCATGATGGCGGTCGCGATTCCCACTCGATGCGTGGTCCGTCGCGATGAGGAAGCGCCCAATCGAGGTCGCAGAATCGCCTCGAGCATCAGTTGTCCTCGGAACGGCGCCACCGGGAGCAGGTTCGCCGCGCTCACCAGGGTGGCGGCGACGCCGAACAGGTAGACGGTCTCCATCCAGCCGGATTGCGCGATGCTGGGGGAATAGACGCCCGAGAAAGTGAATGGATCGGGGGTGGGCGTCGTTCCGGAACTCAGGTAGATCGCCGCCATGGCGAGAAAGGCACAGGCCGTCGTCACGCAGGGGCCGACCATCGCGACGATCAGCGCATGACGCCATCCCTGAGGCGACACGCCGTTCTCGAGACCACCCAATGGCTGGAGCACGATCTCCGGGAGATCTCCCCCGAGCCTCCGCGTCACGATCAGGGTGGACACCTCGTGAATGAACACCACGCTGCAGAGGCCGGCCAGGAAGAGCCCGGCTGGAACTGGCCCGAGCAGAAAACTCATGTCTCCAGCGAACCAGCCGGCTCGCACCAGAATGACCACGATCGTGGCGAGCAGGATCGCATGAGCTCGGATCATCGTGCTTCCGAGGCGCAGCACCGGCACCGACCAGCTCAGGGGGTCGCCGAATCTGGGCGTGGACCGCTTGCCTTCGAATGCCTCGGGTGACAGGTCGCCTTTCGAGTTCATCGCAGCCATCCACCGCCGTTTCGGTCTCTGGCTCGAAGAAGATGCCACGCCGTGATGGTCTTGCCGTCGTCGATGCGTCCGTCGAGGATCGCCTCGTCGATCTCGTCCGGCGTCATCCGCACCACTTCGATCTCTTCCCCGGGCTCGAGTCGCTGCGGTACCGGTGACAGCCCGGTGGCGACGAAGGCGTGCATGCGTTCGTCGCAGAACCCGGGACTCGTGAAGTAACTCGCGATCGGTTCGAGGGATTTCGTCCTTCGGCCGACCTCCTCTTCAAGTTCGCGGGCGGCCGCGGCCAGAGGTTTCTCTCCCGGCTCCAACTTGCCGGCACAGAACTCCAACAGCATTCGCCCCACGGCCAATCGACCGACTTCGACCAGCAGGACCGTCCCATCCTCTTCGATCGGGATGATGGTGACGGCACCCGGGTGGCGGACGACATCCTTGCGAATCCGTCGCCCGTCGATTTCGAAGTCATAACGTTCGACACGGATGACCGGACCTTCATGCCGGATGACCCCTTTCGAGTCGAGCCCCGACGGGCGTCGGACCGCCTTGTCCTGAATTCCATCTTCTTGCCGCATTTGCATCCTGTGCTCCACTGGGGATGATATGCCCATGACCGCCGAAACCGAAGTCGCTCCAATCGTCTCCCTCCATGGCGTCTGGAAATCGTTCGATGGCCGGCCAGTCCTCCAAGGGCTCGATCTGGACGTCGCTCCAGGGCAGTCTCTGGTCGTGATGGGGCCCAGCGGATGCGGCAAGAGCGTCATGCTCAAGCACATCGTCGGCCTGCTCCGTCCCGACAAGGGCGAGGTTCGATTCAAGGGATCCCGCGTCGACGACTTGAGCGAACGTCGATTCACACCGATCCGCCGGAGAATCGGCTTTCTCTTCCAGGGCGCCGCGCTCTTCGATTCGATGACGGTCCGGCAGAACGTGGCGTTTCCTCTTCTGGAGACCGGCCAGGCAGGCCCGGATCTCGAGGAACGTGTTCGCCGCACGCTCGACCGAGTCGGTCTCGCGGACAGCCTCGATCAGATGCCTTCCGAACTTTCCGGAGGAATGCGAAAACGAGTCGGGCTCGCTCGGGCGATCGTGCTCGAACCCGAGGTGGTTCTGTATGACGAACCCACCACCGGGCTGGATCCGATCCGGGCCAACGTGATCAACGATCTGATCGTCCGACTTCAAAGAGAACTCAACATCACGAGCGTGGTGGTGACCCATGATCTCGACTCCGCTTTTCAGGTCGCGGATCGAATGGTGCTTCTTCATGAAGGCCGGGTCCGCCTCGACGGAACGCCGGATGAGATGCGCCATTCCGAGGACCCGGCGGTTCGAGCTTTTCTTGAAGGCCGTGAGCTCGAAATTCCGGATCGCGAGCACGAGCCGTCGAATCCTGCGAGTATGACACCATGAAGGATCGATACAGAGACGCCGTGATCGGACTCGCCGCCATCGCCGGCGTCTCGGCATGCATCGCCATGCTCCTTGCCTTCGGATCGCTCCGGGAAATCACTCGTGAAGCGTATGACGTCACGATTCGGCTCAACCGAGCCGGTGGTCTTCGATATGGCAGCCAGGTCACGCTCGATGGTGTTCCGATCGGCGTGGTCGATGCCGTGGCGCTCGAGATGCAGGAGACCAATCCCGTTCGCATCACCTGCCGACTGGATGACTGGGTTCAGATTCCCGTCGACCATCTGGTTCAGGTCGAAACCGCCTTGATCGGCGGCGGAACCAGATTGTCGATCCTCTCGCTCGATCCGAATGGCGGCCGCGCCGTGTTCGCATCGAGCGACGTCCCCGTGCTCGCGGGCGAGTTCCTCAGCCTCGATGAATCCCTGATCCAGGCGCTCGACTCGAAGATGCTTCCGGTCACGGAGAGTTTCAAGGAAGTCGGCGCTCTCGCCGCGGTGTACGGCGATCTCGGCCGGCGGCTCAACGACATGGTCGGCGCCGATCCCGATGACGAGGAAGGCCTGGCCGCGTCGGTGGTCCGCATCAACCGAACGCTCGCCGAGGCGGAACGTGCTTTCAACATCGCCGGCGACTGGCTGGGCGACGAACAACTCCAGGAAGACGCCAAGCAGGCCGTCTTCAAGGCCAATCTCTTCATTGAACGAGCGGCGGACGCCGCTGTGGCGGCTGGTGAACTCGCCACCGAGCTCGGTGAGGAAGCCCCGGCATTCATGGCCCGACTTGCAAGCACCGCCGATGCCGTGGATGCGACGCTGGCGGATGTCCGAGGGCTCCTCGGAAAGGCCGGAAACGGCGAGGGAACGGTCGGACGGCTGCTCAATGATCCGGCCTTGTACGACGACCTCGACGATGCGGCCCGGCGCCTCGATGCGACGCTCGCGACCCTGGGAACGCTCATCGATGCGATCAAGGCCGAGGGCGTCAAGGTCGAATTCTGATCGAACCCGGTCGAGAGACTTCTTGCGGATCGCGGCGACCTCGGGAGGTGGGGACGGTATCGCTCGTCCTCGCGATTCATCGCATGTGATCGGATGTTCGTCACGTCGACGAGCGCTTGATCACCCGTTCTCCCCGGTACCTCGAGACAGAAAAAAGGCGGGGCGTCGATGTTCATCGACGCCCCGCCTGTGCTTGATCCGTGGATGTCCGTCCGATCGGTCCGGCTTCGTACGCCGGAGATCGTTCGATCATTCGCTGGTGACGATCGACACCTCGACCCGTCGACTCTTGGACTTGCTTCCAAGCGGTGCGTCGGGGCCGAAGGTCGCGAAGCTGATGTTTTCCGAGTTGAATCCCTGGGAGTCGAGGAACGCGCCGACCGCGAACGCCCGCTCGAAGCCGAGGTGGTAGTTCGACTTGAACCCCGACTTCTTGATCGGGTCCGTGTCGGTGAAGCCGGTGACTCGGAGCTTCGCGTTCGGATACGAACGGCGAACCTCGTCAGCGATGTTCTTGAGGGTGCTCTTGGATGCGGTCTTCAAGGACGTCCGGCCGGAGTCGAAGAGCACGTCGCCATCGATTCGCACGACCATCTCGTCACCCGACTGGAAGACCTCGACGCCGGGGCCGAAGTTCCCGCCGACCGGCTGGGCCTGCACGTTCGCCGCCTGGTCATTCGCTTCATTGAGCTGGAACTCGAGTTGCCGGCTTCGCGCCTGCGCGTCGTCGAGATCCTTCTGCGAAGTCGCCAGGTTGTCCCGCAATTCGCGGTTCTCCTGCATCAGGGAATCCTGATTCATTTTTGCGTTGTTGTCACAACCTCCCATCGCCGTGATGCCTGCGAAGAGGGTGATCAGAAGAAGTCGTCCGTTCATGTCGTCGAAACCTCCGCGTTGTTCCTTCGGAATCGAATCCGAAGGGTCGTCCATGACTCGGGAGACCCGAGGGGTTCCCGACGTTGTAGTCTCGCCGGAAGACGCCCGATCAAACAGCAGATCGGAGCCGGCGGGTCGAGTGTATCGCCTGCAGATCATCCGGGCGGATTGAAGAGCGCCCGTTGAAGTTCATCCACAAAAGGCCTCGCGAAGACCACGACGAAGGTCGCGGCGGCAAGATGAGGCCCGTACGGGAGTTCCCGCCCTTCTCGGCGAGCCAGCCGTGCGACCAGCTTCGAGGCCGCGATCCACGCCAGAGCCAGAAACGGGGCCAGGAAGAAGATCCGGATCGGATCCACCCATCCCAATGCCGCACCAACGGCGGCCAGCAGGTGGACATCGCCCATTCCCATCGCTTCGCGACCGAAACCAAGGGTTCCGAAGATCCGGACCCCCCAGACGAGCCCCCCACCGACGAACCAGCCGAGGAGCACCGCCCCCAGAATGCCCAGAACCCGAGGCGGTTCCGCCTCGATCGAGGCGATCACCGACACGCCCCAGCCGATCAGCCCGCCGAGCACGATCGGAAGCAGGAATGCCAGTTCGTGCTTCATTTCCCGGCGGCCATGTGGATATTCCGCCAGAGGGGCATCGTCTTT
>JABABZ010000162.1 GCA_014237965.1 Phycisphaerales bacterium
GGTACCCACGAGCCCTCGAAGCCTCACAGGAGGGACTGTCGATCGGATGCGCCGACCCCGACGTCCAGGCCATGCTCCAGGCGAATCTTGCGAATGCCCACTACACGCTGTGGCACCTGACCGAAGCCAAGGCGGTGGCCAAAGATCTGATCGAACGCCTCGAAGCCGACCCGGCTCGAAGCGAGCCCATGCGAGTGGCGCTGGGCATGGCGCACTACGTCCGCGGCCATGTCGCCAGGCGTCAGCTGGACAGTGAACCGGAGCGACGAACGCGACTCGCCGACGAAGCCGGAGAACATCTGCGTCGTTCCGTCGAGATCCATCTCGACCTTGACGCCGAATTCTCCAACGCAAGCTACTCGGGGATCGCGAACACCTCCAAAGGCGGCCTGCTCGAGATCGACGTCGCGCTCGGACGCGCCGACCCGGCGACCACGATCCAACACATCACCCGCGAACTCGAACAAGTCATCGACCCCAACGACCCTTCGCTTTGCGGAGACCTCCTCGAGTCCTGGGGTTGGTGGTCGATCTTCGGATGCAACATCGCACTACGGCACCTCGGACAAACCGAGGTTCACCGGCCCATGGCGATTCTCACCAACAAGGCGGGCGAGATCGCCGATGCCCTCGGCAACTGGTCCTTGCGAGAACGGGCATTCACGTTGGAGAATTTTCGGCGGCAACGCATCGCCGATCTGACGGGCCTGGAACCCGATTGGTTCCTCGACGATGAGGAGATTCGGACCATCAGCGGAACCATGGGCCGTTTTCCCGGTTTCCGCGACGTCGGCTGGCGAATTCTCGACGCCGCACACATCTTCGACCCCATCAGCTGAAGAAAGGAGGACTCCAATGAACAACACTCCAGCCAAAGACCGGAATGCCCGACCTGGCCGACGAGGCCGAGTTTCATCCCGCCCGATGATCATCGCGATCAGCACGATCCTCCTCCTGGAGGTCACATCCTCTGTTGCCGCCCAGAAGCATCGGAAATACACCCTTCCCAACTTCCATACGGGTCAAGGAGGGCTGGTCAATCTCCCTGAACCTCGCCATCGAGCCGACAAGTTCCTCATACGAGGACTCGAACTGATGCCGATCAGGATCGAATTCGTGATCCCGCAACAAGTGATTCGGTTGATCTGCGAGCAGCATCGCCGGGGTGGCCACCGCTGATTTGAGAAAATCGGTTTCGTCAGCCCTCAGGCCGTCTCGATCCAGATCGAGACGGCCTTTCCACCATTGGGAATAAATCTGGTGATTCCGCCCAATCCACCGTTCGACGAACTCGGTCCAAGGGCTCGCTCCCCGGAGTCCGGGTCGGCCGATTCCTCCGAATCAGGCTCGTGGACATCGAGCAGGCACTGGCATCCCGGAACCCCGAAAAGCTCTACAGAATCCAACTCCACCCGGCGAGCGGCCTGTCACTCGCCGCCTGGTTTCGGGGTCCCTCGAATACCATCGAATCCGACGGACTTCCGCCCCGATCTTCGCCGGGTTGCTAGCATTCTGCCCATGACAAACTCAGCCCCTGACGCTTCCGAAGACCCGAAACTCACCGAGAGAATCGCGCAGTTCGAGAACATGACCACGGCCGATCCCGAGAATGAGATGGCCCACTTCTCTCTCGGCAATGCGTACATGAAGGCCGGCCGGCACGCGGAAGCTGCAGGAAGCCTCGAGAAGGTGACGGAGCTGAACCCGGACATGAGCAAGGCATTCCAACTCGCCGGCGAGTCGATGATCCAAGCAGGTTGGGAGGACAAGGCCGTCGGAGTGCTCGAGCGGGGCTACGAGATCGCCGCATCCAAGGGCGATCTCATGGTTCGCGATGCGATCGGCACCGCACTCGAAGGCATCGGACGAACCGTCCCCGCCCTCTCATCGGAGATAGAAGAGGCAGCCAATCGCTCCGCGGAAGGCGGGTCCTTCGTCTGCCGTCGCACGGGCAAGAACGGAACCGCGATCGAACACGCACCCTTCAAGGGCCCCGTCGGCGCATGGATCAAGGACAACATCTCCAACGAGACCTGGAATGATTGGATCGGGCAGGGGACCAAGGTCATCAACGAACTCCGACTGGATTTCAGCCGGGATGAAGACCAGGCGACCTACGAACGTCACATGCATGAGTTTCTCGGCATCGACGAAGATCTTCTTGCCAGCCTCGGCGTGAATCCTGCCGAAGCGTGAGTCCGGCGTTCTCCGTCTCCCCGACGGCCCGAATCAACCGGCTGCCGACTGCCGCTGCCAGATCCACCACTCGACGAGCATCAAGGCGAGCGAGACGCCGAGAATCCAGGGCCAGAAATCCTGCCATCTGGTTCTGCCGGCTCTGGCGGCAGATCCATCAATCACATCCACGCTGAAGTCGATCGATTCCGCAGCATCGATTCGGCGCTCGATCTCGTCCAACTGGTTCACGGCAAAGGTCCTGCGTTTCCGATCTGTCGACCCCGGCTCCTCCCAGGACAACTCGTAGAGCCCTGCTCGTCGAACCGGCCCCCAGGCCAGACTCGTCGGATCTCCGGTCTCGACGATCTCCTCCGTCCCATCGGGAAGACGCATCCGAATCTCCGTCGCTCGATCCGGCAGCCTCGTCACGATCGGCTCGCCGGGCGCGATTCCCGTGGACGCGAGCGCGTCTCCGAGACCACCGAGATACTCGACGGCGTTGGGAACGAAATTCACGAAGGATCGAAGATAGGGCCAGTTCGAGTCGAGCGGATCGAAGGTCACATGGATCATCTGGATCGGCCCGCGATCGAGCGCCACCACCAACGCTCCATCACCCGATTCCACGAGCGTGGTGACCCCGGGGCCCGTGGTCACCTTTCGCATCGTGGAGACATACAACTCATCGAGATTCACATATCGAAGCACGGGATGGTCTTCACTGCTCCGCCGAACGATGACCCCGCTCGCCGGTGATCCGAATTCGGTGATCCCCTCGATCGGCGGCGTTCGTCCGAAGGACAGGTATCGCCCGGGCGGCAGCTTCTCGACCTCGGCGTCATCGAGGACGATCACGTCGTAGGCATCCAGCTCTCCAGTCTCCGCGAGCCGTTCGAATTCCGCCCGATCGAGCAGATCGAGAGACTCCAGGGCCATGCCCTCGAGAATCGAACGAAGGACGAACGACTGGGCGTCCACCACCGCGACCCGGAGTCGCTTTGCCGGCGGCACGATAAGACCGGCGACATCATCGATCGGCTGACCGTCCTCGCCGAGAACCAGCACTTCGATGATCGCATCCCGCTCCTGATCGAAGGGCGCGAACGAGAACTGCTTTCGACCGGCGACGCGACCCAGTCCGGGCTGCTCCTGGAACGGGGGAATCTCCACCGGCCGTGCGGTGATCGATCGGACCACGCCATTGACGCTCAATTGAAGGTCGGCGGTTCGCGGAACGTCCGTCGGATTCTCGATCGCCACGAAGACCTGCACCTGGCCGAGTGCGTCGTACGGGCGTTGCGCCGCGATCGATGCGATCCCGATGTTCTCGGTCTCCATGGAGCCGACCCGGTGATACTCGATCGTCTCACCGGCCCGGAGCACCTGATCCCCGAGATCGGCGATCCGCCCGTCCGACCAGAGTTCCAGCGCCGCCGGAGCGGCGACCGGTCCCGTCTGATTGTCCGGATCGATCACCGTGAGAAACGCCCGGGCGAGCTGAAGCCCCCCGCCGATGACGCTTCGCCCGTCCGTCGCTTCGATTCCTTCGACCGCAGCGATCGCCGCCTGCCGAGAGTCGGTGAATGGCGTTCGAATCTCCGCGACGTCGTTGAAGGCGACCACCATGATCTCGGCTGCGCTTCCACTGAACACGCCACCGCCGTGAAGCGCTTCGATCCGTTCGATCGCCGACGCCTTGGCGAACTCGAGCCGCGATCGCATCCCGGACTCGTCCCCATCCATGACGTTCATCGACGCGGAATTGTCGATCAACAACACGGTCCGGCCGTCTCGACGATCCCCCGCATCGAAGCGAGGCTGCATCAAGGCGACGGCGAGCAACGCGAGAAGAAGCAGTTGAAGAAAGAGCAGCAGCGTCGGACGAAGCCTCTGGAAAGGCGCATTCGCTCTCAGGTCCTCCACCGACCTCTTCCAGAGGAGGGTGCTTGGAATGACCCGCCGCGTCCGGCGAAGCCGAAGGAAGTACAGGGCAAGCAACGGTGGAACCACCGCGGCCAGCACGATGCCGCCGAACAGCGGGGTGAGCCAGGTCATCGAAGGAGACCTCGCTTTCGAAGGTAGTCCAGAAGCAGTGCGTCCAGGTCCGTCGATGTATCCACCAGCGTGTGCATGATGCTGCGGCGAATGCAGTAGTCTCGAAGGGAACCGCAGTAGGCATCGAGCCGTTCGCGATAACCCCGCAGCACCGCGGCGTTCACCGTGACCTCGGCTTCATCCTCGTCTTCGAGATCGACCAGGCGAAGATCGCCGCTCATTCCATGGCGACCGGGCTCGATCTCCTGCGGGGCGAGAATCTGCATCGCATGCACGTCGTATCCGCGCCCCGAGACGTAGCGAAGCCCGTTCTCGAATCCATCCTTCTGGAAGAAGTCGCTCAGGACGATCATCACGCCTCGGCCTTGTCGGGTGAGCGCGATCCGCCGCATCGCTTCTTCGAATCCGCCCGCACCACCGGGGTTGATGTCCAACAACCATCGCCCCATCTCATGCGTGCGTCGTCGACCACGAAGATTGGAGATCTTCTGCAACCCTGCGGGCTCACCCTCCTCGTCGACCCCTCCGAAGGCCGCCAGCGAGACTCGATTCTGGTTGACCAGACCGATGTAGCCCAACGCCATCGCGAGCCTTCGAGCATAGTCGAACTTCGCGGGATCACCCCAGTGCATGCTCGAACTCGCATCCACCACGACGATCATCGAAAGATCCTCCTCCTCGAGGAAGATCTTCAGGAAGAGGCGGTCGAGTCGGCCGTAGATGTTCCAATCGACGAAACGCAGGTCATCGCCGTGAACGTACGGCCGAAAATCGGCGAACTCGACGCTCTGTCCCCGTCGCTTGCTTCGTCGCTCTCCCTGCACCCGGCCGTTGAAGATCTTCCGGCTCACCACATCGAGGTGGTCGAGCCGCGCCATCAGGTGGCCATCGATGAGATCATCGACCTTGGTGGGCCGTGATGCCGCCGACGGTGGTCCTTCGGGGAATCGGGTCATCGGGGATCCCCCATCAGGACCGCACCTTGCGGCGCCCCGCCTTCCGGATGCGCCGCATCCGCCGGCGTCTCTTCAAGAACACCTCGAACGATGTCATCGGCATCGACGCCGTCCGCTTCGGCTTCGAAGGTGCGGATGATTCGATGACGCAGCGCCGGCAAGGCCACCCGGCGAACGTCGGCCAGGCTCGCGGCGAATCGACCGTCCATCAGGGCGAAGACCTTCGCCGCGGTCACCATCGCCTGAGCGGCACGGGGACTCGCACCCACCTGAATGTAGTTTCTGAACGCCTCGATCTCGAATTCGCCGCCCGGATGCGTCGCCAGCACGAGCCGAATCGCGTAGTCCTGCACCGTCGGCGCGATCACGATCCGCCGTGCGAGCCGGCGTGCGGCCAGCACGTCCTCCGCATCGAGCACGGGCTCGATCGTGACTTCGCCGGGGACGGTGGTTCGACGGATGATCTCGGTCAGTTCGCCACGATCGGCATAGGGAACGGTGATCTTCAGCAGGAATCGATCCAGCTGGGCTTCCGGCAGTGGGAAGGTCCCTTCCTGTTCGATCGGATTCTGGGTGGCCAGGACCAGGAAGGGATCGGGAAGGCGTCGAGTCTCGGCGCCAACCGATACCGAACGCTCCTGCATCGCCTCGAGCATCGCCGACTGACTCTTCGGCGTCGCTCGGTTGATTTCATCGGCCAGAACCACGTTCGCGAAGATCGGCCCCTCGCGAAACTGGAACGCCCGTCCCCCATGCCCGTTCTCCACGACGATCGAGGTCCCGGTCACGTCGGCGGGCATCAGATCGGGCGTGAACTGGATTCGGTTGAACTCGAGACCGAGGGAATCCGCGAGGGAACGCACCAGCAACGTCTTCCCGAGTCCGGGGACGCCCTCCAGAAGGACGTGCCCGCCCGCGAAGAGCGCCACCAGAGTCTGCTCCACGACGGCATCCTGGCCGACGATGCGCAACCCGACCTGCTTCCGCAGTGCCTCGAACGATTCTCGGAATCGTTCGCACGCCGTCCGTACCGATTCGACGTCATCGAGCCGGGTGGTCATTCCTGCTGCGAATTCACCCATCGGGCCGCCCGCTCTCCTCGCCACCCCGCCCACCGGTCGCTCTTCGCTTGGCTCGGAGGAGCCGACTGGTCATGTCTTCGGCATCCTTCTCCGATTCGATGGCATCCGAAGAGGACACTTCCCGCTTCACCGGGCGAGACTCGCCGCGAGAACGATCTCCATCATCCGCCCCGGCCGCGTCCGTGGTGGTCGAGAAATCCGTCTCGCCGCCGTCTTCGACGTCGAAACGAGTCGAAGCGGTGTCGTCGCCCGACTTCGCGTTCTTTCGACCCGCGCGTCGCCGAGCGGTCTTCCAGGCGGCGACCGTGGACTCCGTGTCCGCGTCACGCCTCGCCATCGCCTTCGCGGCGGCCTCTCGAGCCGCTCGAGTATCGAAGGTGAGCCGACGTACCGCCACGTCGAGCACGAAGAGCCCGGCCGCGATCACCACCAACAAGTCCCAGATC
>JABABZ010000163.1:0-4461 GCA_014237965.1 Phycisphaerales bacterium
ATAAGTCGCTGCGGTATTCGGAGTTTGGTTGAGGTGGGTAGGCTTGTGGCCCCCCAGCCCCATCCAGTCGCTCTACCCCCGCAGGATATAACGTAAGGCTAGTCCAAAAACTATTTCGGAGAGAACGAGATATCTCCCGTTATGATTAGACTTTAACTCCTCCCCACAGGTCATGCCAGAACTTTTCAACGTTCAAGGCTTCGGTCCTCCAAGAGGTTTTACCCTCCCTTCAACCTGCCCATGGGTAGATCAACGGGTTTCGCGTCTACTCCCTGCGACTCGACGCCCTTTTAAGACTCGGTTTCCCTTCGGCTGCGCTGGGATTCAGCTTAGCCTTGCCACAGAGAGTAACTCGTCGGCTCATTATGCAAAAGGCACGCCGTCACCCCGAAGGGCTCCGACCGCTTGTAAGCACACGGTTTCAGGTACTTTTCACTCCCCTTATCGGGGTGCTTTTCATCGTTCACTCGCGTTACTGGTTCACTATCGGTCGTCGAGGAGTACTTAGGCTTGGGGGGTGGTCCCCCCATGTTCAGACCGGGTTTCACGAGCCCGGACCTACTCTAGGCCTCACCGGCAACATTGCTACAGGACTATCACCTTGTATCGTCCGCCTTTCCAGGCAGTTCGCAATGCATTCCGGCTTATCCGCTTTCGCTCGGCGCTACTTACGGAGTCGCTGTTGCTTTCCTTTCCTACGGTTACTGAGATGTTTCAGTTCACCGCGTTCGCTTCCGTACCCTATGCATTCAGATACGGATGACCCTTGCGGGCCGGGTTTCCCCATTCGGAGATCCCAGGATCAAAGCTCGGTTACCAGCTCCCCTGGGCATATCGCAGGTTCCAACGTCCTTCATCGCCTCTCGACGCCAAGACATCCACCGTGTGCCCTTAATAACTTGACCGCGCCGACCTCGACCCGATCCCGAAGGAACGAAGCGAAGATCGACCTTTCCTCATCACCGCGAGTGGTGAAGTTGGAAACGGCTGTCAGCAGCAAGCAAGACAGCCCGCAAGTCACATGGCTACTCAAGATCTCTCGGTCTCGATGTTCACAAGTTGACCTACATCTTGGTGAAAGGTCAGTGAACATCGCGACATCGTGCACGGGTTTTCAAAGAGCAGTTTCGCGACCCAAAGACTCGGCCGGCTGCACCCGCACGACGATTTGCGTCGATTGAGGGCAGAAGGAGAAGGATAGTGAAACCACCGAGGCTGTCAACCCCACCCGTGAGCCAAAAGAGGCATTTCCAAACCAGTTTTTGACTTTGCGGGGCTGGGAAGGCGGTTTCTCGTCTTCGAACCCGACCAAGATCGCCCATAGAGGCTCTAGACTCCGGGTTCGTCCACGATTCTTCCACCGGAGCATCGACGATCCGAGGTTTTCGATGCGTTGTCGTCTCTCTAAAACCAGTGGCGTATGACGAGTCCATCGGCCGGTGTCAGATCTCGCGACCTGCATCGTGGTGCTCACCCGACGTTGCCCGATGAACCATGAAAAAACCGGCCGCCCTCATCGGACGACCGGCTCAATGTATTTCATTCGGTGATCGAAAAACCCCCGCCTCTGAAAGCGGGCGACGCCCTCATCCCGCGGACTGCGCGTCTCGAGCATCCATCTTCAGGCGGACTCGCTCGGGATCTGCGATCTGTCGCGAGGGAACCCTCAGGCGGACTTCCGATCCGTCGATTCGCCGACAGACCACCGTCGCATCCTCGTCGCGATCAAGTCCGGAGCCCCCCGCTGCCGCGGGGTCGGCGATCACATCGACGAGATACCAACTGGTCGAGAAGTCGACCGTGGTCGGCGTGCCGCTGTCGGTCACGGTCGCCGAACGGCCGATCTGTTCTCCGGGCTGGACGGTGAACTGCTCGCTGCGACGGCTTCCGTCGAAGTAGCGGTACATCTCGATTCGGATCTCACCCAACCCCAGGCTCCCGCCGTCCTCGCTCGCTCGCACCACGTAGAACTCGACCGGCGGCTTGATCTCGACCGGTGCTGACCAGTCGCTGGTCAGTGAGTCGATCGTGAACGCCGCCGCAAGCCCCTGCTGAGCTTCGAGAAGCTGCCTGCTTCGGGCGAAGAGCGGGTTGTAGAGCAGGACACGGCAGCGATATCGATACGTCGCACCAGCCTGGACACTCAGGTCATGGGTCCACACCAGCATTTCGTCGTCGGTAGCCACGTCGATCATCTCGACCGCCTCGTCATCAAGACCGGACATCGCCGCCGCTGCCGCGGGGTTGAGCGCTTCAAACTCGGCCTGGAGCCGAGTGATTTCAGCCTTGAGACGATCCAACTTGAGCGTGAGCGTCAGACGCCGACGCTGGTCGCTCGCCGACGCCGCAGAGCCCTTCTTGCCCTGTCCGCTGGAGCCGAATCCGGGATCGCCGTTCGGATCGGACTTGCCGCTTCCGCGGCCACCGCCCCGACCGTTGCCCGAATTACCACCCTTGGACTCATCGATCTCGTCCTGCCGAATGGCCCCACCGAGCTCTTCCAGCGTCGCCTCGACTCGCTTGGCGGAGTTGACCCGGTCACGAAGCCTTCGTTCGATCTCACGTTGCTGCTGACGGCGAGCGGCCTCCTCATCGCTGACATCATCGAGGTCGCTGCTCGCGGATTCGACTCGCTCGTCGAAGAGCGCCGGCTCGGCGAACGAGTCGTTCACCGTGAGGTAGAAGTCCGGCTGCATGATTTCAAGTTGCCGCACCTTGTCATCGAGGGTCAGCCAGACCTGCTGACGGAACCCGGCATCAAGACCCGAATTCGCCATCAAGTCCACGATTTCCTCGCGAAAAGAGAGCATTCCGGGGACCGGCTCGACCGTGGTGGCGGAGCCCCATTGGCCGTCTCGCCCCAATGCCTGACGCTCGAAGACGATATCCACGAAGTAGGGCCGACGGTTGTACCAGTTGCTCGGAATCTGGCTCCTCATCGGATCCGTCATCGAGTCCTGACCTTCAAGTTCGCTGCGAATGGCGGTGAGATCGATGCTCGCCACCGGAGTCGTCCACACGACGTCCCGACTTCCCCCGTCCAACATCGACGAAAGGGTCGGAACTCGATCGAGTTCCGACGACTCAATCGTGTCGATGGTCTGCATCACCATCGGCTGGATCTTCGGTTCTGGAATCACCGGCTCGTAGTACCAGACGTCCGCGGAACCCACTTCCGCCGGAAGCAGGATCGCCGCCAGCGAAGGTGCGATGAGCGGCGGATTGGTGCCAGGAGCGATCGACTCGCCCAATCGCCGGCGATACGCCTCTCCCCCGTCTCCGGACACCGATGCGAACTGCTCGATGTCGGCGTCAGCGTCAGGTTGCAACTTGCGACTGAGATCGCGAGCCTTGGCCACCATGACCTCGTCCACTTCCGCTGGACCGAGCACCCGATTGTCGATATCCGCGGTGACCGCATCGAGATCGAGTGCGACGATGGCAAGCACACCAAGGAGGGCCAGAGCCGCAAGGCCCAGTACCAACTTCTCGATGTGCTGCTCCCAGAATGGAATTCCCTTGTTCATCCGAATGGCTTTCGATTCAAGGTTCGAGGAAGAGGAGGTGAGTCGTCAACGGAAGGTCAGCCGGCCTGACCTGATGTGGCCCGGGGGGCACTCTTGATTCCAAGCGCCTCACGAAGGTCGCCAGGCATCGCATCGGCCGTCCATTCACGAAGCCAGATCGTCTCGATCTGCAATTTCACGGTGGAAACCGGTTCGATCCCGTAGATGAAGCCCTCCGACGCCGCCGCGAAGGCGTTCGCCGGCAGAAGCTGGACATCAAGGACCGTCATGAAGTTCTGAGCCGCGATGGCATCGATCACGGCGGGAAGCCCTCGCGTCGCCACGACGATCGTGCACTCGAGGTTCCTCACGTCATAGACGCTGTTGGAGGTTCGTCCGGTGATCGAGATCGACTTGTCGATGGCTGCGGAAGCCGACGGATCGACTTGAGCCGCACCCGGATCCGCGGGACCGGAACCGGCCGCACTCGCCGAATCCCCGCCTCCCTGGGCGTTCCCCCGGTTGCGACCGGGGGCATTTCCGCCGGAGCTGCCCATTCCAGGCGAACCGCCACCAAACCCGGTGCTGCCACCGGATGACCCGGCATCGGCCAGTTCCGCATCAAGCGACGCGATGTTCAGCGAAAGCAATCGCTTCATGGGCCCGCCGATGACCACACCGTCGCCATTGGCGGCGGCAAACGCATGCAAGAGATCTTCGGTGACCCAGAACTGCCACTGCCACTCGAACATCTCGCCAAGCGGCAACATGGTGGTCGGCTGCGGCGGAATCGGGAGCACTGACGGACTGGCATAGAAACTGATGGGCGTCGAGCCGTCCTCGCCGAGCACGTGGCTCCGGTAGATGTTCAGCCTGGCTGCCGTCAGTTCCTTCCGCATCGCCTCGGTCTCGTCTTCGTCGAGATCATCGACGGCGTCCTTGCGGGCACCGGAAA
>JABABZ010000163.1:4471-6699 GCA_014237965.1 Phycisphaerales bacterium
CGAGACATCCTCCGTCGTCGGCGGAACTCCGGCCCGGACGTCCGAGAGAAGCGATCGGTAGGCTGCGACGAGATTCTCATGGAGGAGGAACGGCATTTCCTCGAGTTCGGGCTTCGAAGACGGCGTGGGGAAATGACCCGGGAGCAGGTCGTCGGCACCTCGAACCCGTCCGTTGAGCGTCTGGTTCCGCGCGAGGCCGGCGGCGTGCACGATCTCCGCCTGGGAACCGATCTTGGTGACCGCCTCTTCATAGGCTTCGAGAAGCCGTGGATTCACCACGCCTCGAATGGAGATGGGATCACCTCCAGGAACTTCCAACGCCACGGTCGTCGTCTTGTAGCGATCCAACTCCTTGACTCTCGATGCGGTCTGCTGCAACTCCGTCTTGAGCTCTGCAGTCATTCCAGTGGAGACATACCACGCCGCCAATGGTGCGACGACGATGACCACGGCGCAGATCACGACGACGAGGTGGGACTTGATCCAGCGAAGCACGGGTGTCATTCGCGATTGGCCTTTCCTGATGCCGGAGATTCCGGCGACTCGACGAGAAGATGATCGAAGGAACTCAGCCCGATGCGGGCGAGCCGATTCAATCTGAATTCAACTTGATACGGAAGGTGACCCGGCCGATGTGGAAGACATCGCCCGCGTCGTAAAGGCTTGGTTCACCGGGGATTGCGGCATCCTGGTCCAGATCGACCAGATCCACGTCATCTTCGACCTTGCCACCCGGTCGGCGGTTGCCCGCACTGTTGAAACCACCGTCGCCGGAGGCGCCGTCACGGCCGAAACCGCCCGAGTTCCCACCACTGCCACCGACGAATGAACCGCCCGAACTGCCCATCCCGGTCGGGTCGGCATCCGGATTGATCTTCTCTCCGCTGCGGTTGGTGTTCTTGCCGGGCTGGTTGCCGCCGCCACCAGCGGCGAAGCCGGTACCACTCGGAGGCTTCGTCCCCGCCGAACCGCCCGGCCGATTGTTGTTCCGTCCGGGCTCCCGAGTCGGCTTCTTGCCTGCCGGTCGACCGGTCCCACCGGAGACCTCCTTGGTCCCGTCCTCGGCCACCTTCACGATCTGGAGATCACCGGGATTGGCACTGAAGGACCCGGGGACGATGACGTACGGAACGCCCTCCCGAGCACCTGCCGCCGCGAGCCCATTGATGAACTGGCCGACCGTGTCATTCAGGAATCCGCGTTCGTCATCATTGCTGAAGGCCACCTGCATCTCGACGTCGAGGAACCGACCATCAGCCGTCGGCGTGTAGGTCGCACCGAACTGTTCCAGCAGGATGAGATCTCGATCTCCCGGCTTCACGGCCTTGATCTTCTCGAGATCGCTTCCCAGGAGTTCTGGCTGCGGACCCGCCGATGCGACCGCATTCATCGCATCCGTGACCAGGAAGGGCCAGACCTCACGGTCATCGAGCAACCGTTCGAGATTCGTCGACGTGTATCCGATGTTCGCCGCGGTGGAGATCCGATCGACCTCACCGGTGAGTTTCTTGGCGAGCCGGACGACCGAATCGACCTGGCTGGCGCCGGCGATCGAGTCCGCTCCCATGGCCGTCTGAGCCGCCAAGGGCTTGATGAACATCATGCCGCTGGCCACCAGAGCGATGCTGGCCGCTGCCACGAACCACTTGGTCTTGGAAGCCCACGCCTGATCCCGAATCACTTCGGTCGGGGCGAGGTTCACATCGATCTCGGCTTCGCCGATTCCCTGCAGCGCCAGACCGTACGCAGTGGCCATGCTGACCCCGTGAGACGCGAAATCCGCCGCCATCCGGCCTTCCACCTGGAGTCGTTTGAACTCGTCGAATCGGGCCACATTCAGGTTCAGCTGCTGCCCGAGGAACTTCCTCAGGCCGGGGATCTTGAAGGTGCTGCCCACGCCCAGAACCGTCTCGAGCTTCACGCCCCGGTTCATGTTCTCGTAGTGAGCGATCGACCGCTGCACGTCCTGAAGAAGATCTCCAAAGACGGGCCTCATGGCCTGCATGATCTGCTTGGCATACTTGCTGCTGGCCGACTCCTGCTTCAGACGCTCCGCCTTGGCGTAGGGAAGCTTGAACGCCTCCATGATCGCGTCGGTGAAATCACTGCCGCCGATCGGGAAGGTCCGGATCCAGCACTTGTCGCCATCGACGACCACCAGGTCGCTCGCCTTGGTGCCGATGTCCAGCACCACGAACGGCTTGTTGACATTTCCCGTCAAATCGAAG
>JABABZ010000164.1 GCA_014237965.1 Phycisphaerales bacterium
CGACCATCCCGACATCGAGGAGTTCATCGACTGGAAGGTCCGCGAGGAGATCAAGGTCGCGGCACTGGTCGAAGGCATGAAGCACGTCGCCCCCGAGCAGAAGGAGGTCGCGGACGATCTCGGACTCGACCTCAACTACGACTTCAACGGCGAGGCGTACTTCACGGTCAGCGGCCAGAATTCGAACAACAGCGTCCGGATCTCGGATGCGTTCTTCGACGCCGTAGACGCCGGAACCGACTGGAACCTCGTTCGCCGGACCGACGGTGAGAACGCCAGGGCGATCCCCGCCACCGGACTCTGGGAGAAGGTCTGCTTCGCCGCCTGGAAGTGTGCCGACCCCGGCGTTCAGTACGACTCCACCATCAACGCCTGGCACACCTGCCCGGAAGAGGGACGCATCAACGCGAGCAACCCCTGCTCCGAGTACATGTTCCTCGACGACACCGCCTGCAACCTCGCATCGATCAACCTTCTCAAGTTCTTCGATGCGAAGACCCGGACCTTCGACATCGACGGGTACGAGCACGCCATCGGTCTCTGGACCATCGTGCTCGAGATCTCGGTGCTGATGGCGAGTTTCCCCTCCGAGGAGATCGCTCGACGGAGCTGGAAGTACCGAACCCTGGGACTCGGATACGCCAACCTCGGTGCGATGCTGATGCAGTCGGGCATCCCCTACGACAGCGACGAAGGCCGTGCGATCTGCGGAGCCCTGACCTCGATCCTCACGGGTCGGAGCTATACCGCCAGTGCCATGCTCGCCGCGGAGCACGGCCCCTTCGCCGGCTTCGAGTCGAACCGCGAGAACATGCTCCGGGTGATCCGGAACCACCGCCGTGCGGCCCACGGGGTCGCCAGAGACGGTGGCGAATACGAGGATCTTCGGATCGCTCCGGTCCCCATCGACCACGAGACCATGCGGAAGACGAACCTCGCCAACGCCGAAGCGATCCTGAAGCACTCGACCAGCGCCTGGGATGACGCGCTGGCCTTCGGTGAGAAGTTCGGATATCGCAACGCCCAGGTCTCGGTCATCGCGCCCACGGGCACCATCGGACTCCTGATGGACTGCGACACGACCGGCGTGGAACCCGACTTCGCCCTCGTGAAGTTCAAGAAGCTCGCAGGCGGTGGCTACTTCAAGATCGCCAATCAGTCGCTCCGCCCCTCCCTCACCTCGCTCGAGTACGAAGAGACCGAGATCGACGACATCGTCGCCCACGTCATGGGCCGGCTCGACCTCGGGGTCGAGATGCCCCTCGCCAATGGAACCAGCGACGGCGGAAGCACGAGTTTCCGCGACTTCCTGGTCGCCAAGGGATACACGGGCGAAGACCTCGTCGCCCTTGAGAACCAGTTGCCGACGGTGTTCGAACTCCGATTCGCCTTCAACGCCTGGTCCATGCCCGAAGCCGTTCTCCGCGCCGCCGGCGTCGACCCCGAGACGGCACGAGCGAACATGGGATTCGACGGCCTTGCGGCTCTGGGCATGACCGCCGCCCAGCGGTCCATCCTCAATCGCGTGATCTGCGGAACGCAGACCGTCGAAGGCTCTCCGAACTTCAAGGATGCCGACCTCCCCGTCTTCGACTGTGCCAACAAGTGCGGTCCCGATGGACAGCGGTTCATCGCACCGATCGGGCACATCCGGATGATGGCGGCCTCCCAACCCTTCATCTCGGGTGCGATCAGCAAGACGATCAACCTTCCCAGTGACGCGACGGTCGAGCAGATCGGCGACGCCTACCGACTCAGTTGGGAACTCGGCCTGAAGGCCAACGCCCTCTACCGAGACGGCTGCAAGCTGAGCCAGCCGTTGAACACATCGGCCGATGCGGAGAAGGAAGACGAGATCGATGCCGACGAAGCGTTGGAGGCCAGCGGCGCGACCGAGGCCGCGGATGCGATGCTCGAGACCAGCCTCAAGCATGCCAACGCCGAGACCCGGGTGATCGAACGAGTCGTCGAGAAGATCATCGAACGGCCGATGCGGCGACGCCTGCCCGACACCCGCGAATCCGTCACCCACAAGTTCAACGTGGCCGGCCACGAGGGATACCTGATCGTGGGTCTCTACCAGGACGGCACTCCAGGCGAACTCTTCATCACCATGGCCAAGGAGGGTTCCACCATCGGCGGTCTGATGGACAGCCTTGGAACGGCGATCAGCGTCGCCCTGCAGTACGGCGTGCCGGTGCAGAGTCTGGTCACCAAGTTCGCCCACCAGCGGTTCGAGCCGATGGGCATGACCACCAACAGTGACATCCCCTTCGCGAAGAGCCTGGTCGACTACATCTTCCGTTGGTTCGGAATGCAGTTCGTTCCTGGATATCGCGAACAGAATGCGCCGCGCAGGACGCCGGCCGCAGGTTCACCGGTCGATGCGACGAGCATCGAAACGAAGAACACCATCGTCAAGGAGGACGGACAATGCAGCGACTCAAACAAGACCGACGACCCCCGGCCCAACGATTCCAAGGCGCCCCTCGGCGGCATGGAGAGGACCGACGGACAGACCGACTCGATGAATCCAACTGGCGACATGGCCGACTCCAGCACTGGATCGCTGCAAGCGGATCTCGGCGGCAGCGGCATGAACGAAATCGCCATGGACGATTCAGCCACCATTTCGCCAAACGTGCTCGATCAATCGAATGCGGCACTCATGGGTGATGCACCCGCGTGCGACGTCTGCGGGTCGATCACCATTCGAAACGGCACGTGCTACAAGTGCCTGAACTGCGGCAACTCCATGGGCTGCAGCTGACCATCGTTCGACTCGGCGGACGGACGGGAAACACCGGCCACCGAGTCCTCATGATCCACGCTTCTTCACGAAGCGTGACACCATCCGGCGTTTCCTTGCTGAGGCAAAGGCCGAAGGTCGGATGGTTTCTCTCTCGGGTTCGGTCTCGGGCATCTCTCCGACGATGTCCGGGCCGATCCCACCCGCGACGGGAGTGGGTTTCGGTTCAGGTTCGAGACGGTTGACGAGTGGAAGGACCCTCTCGCACTGGTTGGGAACGCAAGGACTTGCGATACCACCCCCCTTGGTCTCCTTAGGGGTGACCCTCTCCTCGAACTCGCTCTCGTCGCAATCTCTCTCAGGGTCCGCCGCAATGGCGGATTCCTCCCCTCGCCCTCGCCGCGGAACACCCACCACCGCGGCGGGGGTTCTTTTTGGGGAGGCGTTCGAATCAACCGATGCCTTCCGACCCGCGGCGATCGGGCCATCGGTTGCCCTTGGCTCGCTGATCGACCAACATGCAGCAGTGCGACCGAGTTCCCTGCTCATCCTCCTCCTTCCCTTCACCGGCGTTTCCTGCGGAACGACCGGGACCAACCCCGGACCATCCACCACGACCGCCATGACCGCCATGACCACGCTCCACGAAGAACACACTGAATGGGTTCGCGATCGAGATGCCGAACTGCGACTGCCCGAGGGCTGGCTCAGTCTGGTCGGCCTGGTCTGGCTCGAACCCGGCGAGACGACCCTGGGCACCGCCGGGGCTCCGACTCCGGATCGAATCGTGCTCGCGAATGCTGGAGCGGCAGCGGCCGGCTCGTTCGTTCTCGGAGACGACGACGAGGTCACGTTCACACCTGGCGAGAACGACCTCTGCAGCCTCGATGGCGTGCCACTCGCCGCGAGCGAGGCGGTCGTCCTGACCGATGACCGCGCCGGCGGGCCGAACGTGCTCCGGGTCGGCGGCCTTCACATCACCCACATTCATCGCCAGGAGCGATCGGCCCTGCGAATCCGTGATCGAGAAGCGGAGACGCTTCGGATGTTCGCCGGCGTCCAGCGACACGCATTCGATCCGGATCGACGGGTCGACGCGATCTTCGAACCCGCCGCGGAAGGCGCCACCGTCGACGTCACCCTCGTGACGGAGTTCGTCGAGCCTCATCAGGTCGCCGGCACGCTTCGATTCGAGATCGACGGCGTCGAACACGCCCTCCTGGCCCACCCCGGTGGCAAGGGGCTCTTCGTGGCGTTCGCCGACGAGACCTCGGGTGTCACGTCCTACGGCGGCGGACGTTTTCTCATCGTCGAGAAGCCCGGCGGGGATGGACGCACTCGAATCGACTTCAATCGGGCGTTCAATCCCCCGTGCAGTTTCACCGCTTTCGCCACCTGCCCGCTTCCCCCCCCGGGAAATCGTCTTCCCCTCGCGATGAACGCCGGCGAGATGCACGGCACTCCTCACTGACCCCGCACCGACCTCACCAGGAGAACCGATGTCGCGTCATCACTTCCGCCCCGTCCGACTCGGCTGCCTCGTCCTCTCCGCCTGCGTGCTCATGGCCGCCGGTTGTTCCCAGCCCCGTTCGGCCTCGATTGAGAAATCCGCGAATCAGGCGGCGCTCAACCACGTCGTCCTGGTCAGCCTGAAGAATCCCGCCGACACCCAGCAACTACTGGCGGACTGTCACCGTCTCCTGCCCCCCATCCCGTCGGTCCGCACCTGGTGGATCGGAACGCCGGTGGACACCGGCCGGGCTAAGGTGGATGACGCCTACGAGGTCGGCCTCTGCGTCGGATTCGATGACCAGGCAGGTCTTCAGGCGTATCTGGTCGACCCACTGCACCTCGAATTGGTCGAAAAATGGGGGCCAAAGGCGTCTCAGTTCCGGATCTTCGATGTCGGTCTCGATCCGAACGGACGATAAGAATGGGATGAGCGACCCTTCGCTCGTTCTTCACGACTTCGGCTCGGGCGGATTCCGCCTGACGAAAGGGCTCACGCAAGATGGCGATTCAAACTTCAGTCAAGCGAAGCTTCATCCTCTGGAACCTGCTCTACATCGTCCTATGCGGCGGACTGGGCGTCTGGGGAGCGTATGACTACTGGGTCACCATTCCAGATCAGGAAGCCGCCGTGGTGGAGTACGAAGAGCTGAATGCTCGCCGCACCGTGCTCGAGATTCGAGGCGTGCTCTGGACGCTGATCAAGAAGAAGTCGGATGGCACGATCACGGAGTCCGAGGATGCGTCGCTCGCCAACATGCGGGCGGACTTCGAGAAAGCCGGCCTGACCCAACCCCCACCACCGCTCACGATGGAAGAGGTCGCGGAGTACGAGGCCATCAAGGTCACCCTGAAGGACGACTTCGAGAACACCGCTCCGGAGCCACCGGCCAGTTACGACCGCTGGGTCAACTTCTGGATCTACTTCGTCGGCACCGGAATTCTTGGAACGCCCTGGTTCGTCTGGAAGTTGCTCTCTCGGAAAGGCCAGACCTGGCGGCTCGAAGACGACGGCGCCTTCTCCACGCCCGACGGAGTCTTCGGGAGAGACGAGATCGACGACATCGACATGTCCATCTGGATGAAGAAGTCGATCGCCAAGGTCCTCATCAAGGATCGAGCCGAACGGATCGTACTGGACGATTACGAGTACGCCGACGTCTACCTGATCGTCGGCGCGTTGGCGTCGAGATTCCATCCGGATGAGTGGACGGAGGAGGCCAAGCCGATCAAGCCAGACGAGGAAGACGACGCCCCGGACGCATTGGAGCTCGAAACCGACCCGACTGAACCGACGGCCTCGGAGAAGTCCGCCACGCCGCCGGACTGACCCGGTTTGAAGCCCGAGAAACCCGTTTTTCTCTGAATTGACGGGGGACCACCTCCCCTTTGATCACGATCCCCACCGCGGGCGTCGTATCATGCGCGGTCCGAACTCAATTTTCAGAACCCTCCCGGATGCACTTCCGGGGGCCTCAGACGGATTCCATCGATCATGCGTGCGACCTCCGAACCCACCACTTCCATCGAAAAGACCGATCGCTGCGGCGACCTCCCCCATCGCCCCCGAGTCCTCCTGGGAAAGATGGGACTCGACGGCCATGACCGAGGCGTCAAACTCATCGCCCGGCTGATGCGGGATAGTGGCATCCATGTGATCTATTCGGGCCTCTGGCAGACGCCACGGAGCCTCGCGATCGGAGCCCGGGACGAGGACGTCGATTGCATCGCCTGCTCGATGATGAGCAATTCGCATCTGGTGCTGGTTCCCGCACTGCTCAAGGAACTGGAAGCAGTCGGACGGCCGGACATCACCGTCAACGTCGGGGGGATCATCCCGCAGGAGGATGTCGAAGTGCTGCGCAAGGCCGGCGTCAACGACGTCTTCCATACCGGCACCAGCATGGAGGACATCGTCGGAAGCGTACGGAAGTCCGTCTCCAACTACGACGACCAGCCCTTCGAGAATTCATCCGCCCGGCTCGCCCGCGTCCTGAGCCTCGCCCACGCCGGCACGCCGCCTGCCGATGCTCCGCGAGCACGGCCCAAGCGGGTCATCGGACTGACCGGCGCCCCCGGCGCCGGCAAGAGCACGTTGGTCGCCTCGATGGCCAATGAAGCGGTTCGTCGCGGGGAACGCGTGGCGGTGGTCGCCTTCGACCCGATGAGTCCGATCACCAGCGGCGCCCTGCTCGGCGACCGCCTCCGCGTCGACTTCAACGCGGTGGATGACAATGTCTTCTATCGAAGCCTCGCCATCGTGGGAGAAGACTATGCCTCCCTTCCCGACATCATCGAGCTCGTGGGCGGCGCCGGCTGGGACACGCTGCTCATCGAGACCGTCGGCGCCGGCCAGAACGACGTCGCCATTCGAGACCATGTCGACCGGACCGCCGTCGTCGTCGTGCCGGGCATGGGTG
>JABABZ010000165.1:0-6390 GCA_014237965.1 Phycisphaerales bacterium
CTACGGGCGTCGAAGCCTGGTGCCCTGCACCGCGCTCGCGTCGATCGAAATGATCGAGTCGACCGGCATCGAGCTCCAAGGGAAGCGATGCGTGATCGTCGGGGCGAGCAACATCGTCGGCAAGCCGATCGCGGTCCTGCTGATGCGGGCCGAGGCGACGGTGATCTCGACCAACAAGTACACCGAGGATCTCGCGAGTCTCACTCGGACCGCGGACGTCCTGGTGAGTGCCGCCGGAGTCGCCGGCCTGATCACCCGCGGCATGGTCAAGCCCGGTGCGGTGGTGGTGGACGTGGGCATCAACCGAGTTCAGGGGGCGGATGGAAAACGGCGAACCGTCGGCGATGTCGCGTTTGAAGAGGTCGCCGAAGTCGCGGGGCATCTGAGCCCGGTACCGGGTGGGGTCGGCCCGATGACCGTCGCGATGCTGCTCCGAAACACCGCCGAAGCCGCCGGCGTCTAGACCATCGAATCCGAGATCCCGTCGGTGCGTTCTTCGCTCCGAGGCATCACGCCATGCATGTCATGCACGTCGTGGGTCGGTGATCGTCGACAAACCGCGAGGAAGATGTTCCCTGTGACGCTCTGCGCGGCTCGCGTCGATCGATCGTTGTTCGTCGATGATCGTCCAGGAGCGACGAACGGTCGTTGAGTTTGGAAGTCGTCTCGGTGGGGTTCATTCCCACTTTCCTGATTTCGACGATCCGTCGGCGGCTTTGCCCACTATTTTCCTTTCACAGCGATGACGTTCATGAAGCGAAGCCGCGGGTCCGGTGGACGAGACGGACCCACGGCATGATCGATGCATCAGGCGTACGTGACGGTCCATCGCCAGATCCTGAGGATCGTGAACTTGAGCTCTTCCGGGGAGTGTTGTCTGCGACTTCAGTGATCTGAAACGCCCCGCCCGGGAAACCGGGCGGGGTGTTCGCATGGGTGCTGGGCGTCGGTGCGTTCGTCGGTCTGTCGTCGATCCGGCTCTTTGGCGAGGGTGAGCCCTCGGGGCCTCAGAGGGTCTGCCCGAACAATCTTCGAGCAGCCTCGCGATACCGATCCATCGTTCGCTCGACGATGCTCGCCGGAAGTTCGGGTCCCGGTGGTTCCTTCTTCCACTCGCCGCGATCGACGAGTTGGAGCAGATGGTTCCGGACGAACTGCTTGTCGAAGGAGTCCTGCTCCCGGCCGGATTCGTAGTCTTCAGCCGGCCAGTAACGGCTGGAATCAGGGGTCAGAACCTCGTCACAGATGAGGAGTTCGCCATTCGGTTCGCCGTCGAAGTCGATCGCGTGGCCGAATTCGAACTTGGTATCCGCAAGAATGACGCCTCGCGCCGCGGAGTAATCGGCGGCGGCGTCATAGATCGTGAGCGTGAGATCCCGAAGCCGATTCATGAGGTTCTCGCCGGCAATCTCGCAGGCCCGATCGAAATTGATGTTCTCGTCGTGCCCTTCGGTCGCCTTCGTGGCCGGCGTGAAGATCGGGTGGGGGAGACGACCGCTGCGATGCAGCCCTTCGGGAAGTTGGATTCCGCAGACCGTTCCATCGTGCCGGTACTCGTTCCAGCCGCTGCCCGCGAGGTAGCCGCGAGCGACGCATTCAATTGGGACGACTTCGACGGCTCGGCACAACATCATTCGACCATCCAGCATGGATCGCTCGTTCGAGGTGAGACCCGGAACGTCCGCGGGCTCGGTGGAGATGAGATGATCGCCGACCAGTTCCAGGTCCCGGATGAAGTGGAACCAGCCGAGACTGGTCTCGGTCAGAAGCCGGCCCTTTCCCGGAATCGGTGTCGGCATCACGACGTCGTAGGCGCTGAGCCGATCGGTGGCGACGATCAGGACCTGATCGGGACCGGTGGCCACCGGAACCCGGTAGACGTCACGCACCTTGCCCTGTCGCCGATCGGGCAGGGAGAGGTCGGTTTGGAACACGGCAGCGGTGGCCTCGGTCATGCTTGAATTCTAAGCCCTGAAGAGGTGTCCGGTGAAGACTTGACGCGCGATCCCCGAATGCTTTCGTCTCCCGCCTCCCAGGGGAACAGGCGTCCGGCGTCGGGAGTTCTCCCGGATTCGAGGCGGCAGATCGGCTGGATTCCGGATCTCGCATCCATCGGCCCGGTACACTCTTCCAGCGGTGGCAAATCGGCCCCCCAGCAGATGGAGTCGGCGTGGCGGAATTCCGATTCAAGCTTGATGAGCGGACGGGAATCCGCGTCGGTCGGCCCCCGATCGGTGCCAGGATGCTCGGCCCCAGTGACGCCAGCATGCGGGCGGAGATTCGTTTCCAGCCCGAGGAGCATGGTGGGACATTTCACGTCCGAACCAAGGAAGTCCCCGACGCCGCGTTCCGGATTCAGGCCGACGTCGGTCGGGCTGGTGATCTGATTCTTCAGACCTGCCTTCTGCGGCCTCGTGAGAAGCCTTATGACCTGGCTCTGGAACTCGCTCGACATCGGGTGAAGACCTACATCCACAAGTGCGAAGACTGGCTGATGTTCAATCCGGGCCTGGCGCCCGTCGCCGCGGAGCACTTCGAACGCGCGCGGGATGCATTCACCAACGCACTGGTGGCTCCCGACCTCGATGCCGAAGGGCTGCTGGCCGCGACGGCCGTCGATCTCGGAATGCAGGCCACCGATGAACTCGCGATGTCTCATGCGGACATCCTGCTCCATCGTCGGTACGGACGGAAGACGGCGTCGGCGACCACGCTTGGAACCATCATCGACCCCCGGACGGATCCCACCAAGATCGGCCCGACGCTCGAGTCCTTCGATCTGGTCACGGTCCCGATGAGGTGGCGTGATGTCGAGGCCAAGAGAGGGAAGTACGACTTCTCGACCCTCGACCGATGGATGACCTGGGCGCAGGAGAACGGCAAGCCGACCATCGCCGGTCCCATCGTGGACTTCTCTCCAGGCGCTCTTCCGGACTGGGCCGAGGTGTTCCGGTTCGATTACGCCTCACTTCGAGATCCGCTCTACGACTATCTCGAGCAGGTGGTGGCTCGGTACATCAAGCACGTCGGGATGTGGAAGATCAGCGCCGGCATGCACCTTTGTCGTGGCGGTCCGCGGCCGATCAGCGAGGTCATCGATGCGACCCGCACCGCGGAGCTCCTCATCCGTCGGCACAAGAAGACCGCACGGCGGATGATCGAGGTGCACGACCTCTTCGGTGACACCACGGCACGGGTCAGTGGATCGATCGGAGCCTTCGAGTTCCTCGAACGACTCGGAGCCGAAGGGCTCCGATTCGACAGCATCGGTGCGAGGTTGATCGTCGGGGGAACCGAGCCGGGAACCCGCAGTCGGGATCTGATGACCTTGAGCGACACGCTCGATCGATTCTTCGGCGACGAACATCCGCTCCTGCTTTCGGCGGTCGGCGCTCCGTGTCGAAATCTGGGTGTCGGCGCGGGAAACTGGGGCGAAGCCTGGACAGCCGACCGTCAGGCATCCTGGGCGGCGAAGGTCATTCCGATGGCATTGTCAAAGCCCTACGTCGAGGCGATCTGCTGGTCGGCCCACACCGACAACGCCACGCCCGACCCCGGCGGGGAAGCCGGTTTCGGCATCGTCGAGGAGGATGGGACGCCGCGGGCGGCCTACGAACGACTGGTCTCGATGCGACGTCGCCTCCGACGTCCGCTCGGCCCCTGGGTTCCGCCGGGCGTGCACGCGTCGGCGGCCGCCCCCGATCATCGGGTGGACGCGGCGGATGGCTGAGTCCGCCTTGCCTGCCTCGACCGATCCCATTCCGGCCATTCGATTTCTGTCCTTCGTCGGACTGGGCATGCTCGCTCTGACGGTCTTTCGAATGCACGAGGATCTCAGGAAGGCATCGGTGGTGGATCCGCCCTGGACCACACATCGAATCGACCCCGCGATCGCCTCCGCCGCGGAGTGGACGTTGGTGCCTGGAATCGGACCTTCCATGTCTCGTCGACTCGAGCGGCATCGTTCGCGCGGTGGCTTCGCGTTCTCATCGATCGCGGATCCGGACTGCGGGCATCGCCCCTGGGATCTTCAGGCGGTGTCGGGGATCGGTCCGATCGCTGCTCGCCGGGCGGCGCCCTTCCTCCTCCACCCGGCCTTGTCTTCGACTTCCGACGCGAACTCCGGGTCGACGGTTCCATGACCCCCGAAAAGAACACGAACGTCGCCTCGTCGTGGTGGTTCGACCGTCTTTCCGTCGTACCGTCGATCGTCTCGCTGACCGAACTCGTGGCCCTCGGGGGGGATGTCTCCGCACGCGGCGCCTCGGGCAGCAGCACGGTGTTGATCGCCGGTCTGCTCGCGCGAAACGCACCCGGCCCGATTCTTCTGGTCGTTCCTCATCTGGATGATGCCGATGAAGCGGTCGACGAGCTCACGGAGCTTGGAATCGACGCCGCGTCCTTTCCCGCGCTGGAAGTGATGCCGGGTGAGAGCAATCCCGCTCTGGATCTGGTCGCGGCACGCCTGGGGCTCTTGCGACGGTCCATCGACGGCGAGCTTCCCGCGGTGATCGTCGCGCCGTTTCCGGGACTCATGCAGGGCGTCCCGGTCGCCGTCGATCTGGGTGAGCGGCTCCGCGTGGTGCGGGAGGGCGGAACCCTCGATCTGACGGAATTCGCCGCGTGGCTGACCAACGCCGGTTGGGTCCGGACCGACGCGGTCGAGACACCGGGTGAATTCGCGGTTCGTGGTGGCTTGATCGATCTGTTTCCGCCGGGCGGCGGGATGCCGGTCCGACTCGATCTCTTCGGTGACGAGATCGAGCGAATTCACGAGATCGATCCCGGGTCTCAGGCGATCGATCGGAGGGTCTCCGAAGTCGAGTTGATCGGCAAGACCGAGGGCCTGCTGGGCGCCGATACCGTGCCGTTCATCGGGTTCCTTCCGAAGACCACGACGGTGGTGCTGGCGGAACTCGGGGAGATCATCGAGCAGGGGCGAGGCTACTGGGAACGAGTGCGGGATTCCGGCGGGGTCGAGGGTCCGCCCGCGACCATGAAGGCCTTGCGGGAGAATGCGCGGTGCCTTCTCGACGTCAACGAGTTTTCGGCCAGCAATGCGGCGGATCGGATGGTCGGCCTCGGGCCGTCGCCACTTCCGCCGTTTCCCGAAGAGATCGCCGGCGCGGTCGACGAGCTTCTGGAATTCGCCGCGGAATTCGATGTGGCGCTGGTCTGCTCCACGACGGGTGAACGCGAACGAGCGGAGGAGATCCTCGAACGACGACGCAAGGAAAACGCCCCGAACGCGGACCGGATTCGCGTGGAACGGCGTCATGTCCACCGAGGATTCGCCTGGACCTCCGAAACGGACGGCGAGCGTGGATTCGCAGTCGTGCCGTTTCACGAGATGCTCAATCGCTGGGGTGTCCGGAGGCGCGGGAACAAGATCCGGACCGGCGCCGCTCGACAGGACTTCCTTCGGTTCGAACCGGGCGACCTGGTGGTCCATCGCGACCACGGCATCGCGCGATTCGTGGGGCTTGGATCGCTTCCCAAGGACGGCGGGCCCGACCAGGAGGTCATCACGCTCGAGTTCGACGGTCGATCGCATCTCCATCTTCCGCTCAGTCGCATCGAGCTGGTGCAGAAGTACATCGGGGCGGGCAGCTCGACGGACCCCGGGCTCTCCCTGCTGGGCGGAAAGCGATGGAAGCGGCAGAAGGCGCAGGTCGAAGAGGCGGTTCGGGATCTCGCGGGTGAGATGCTCCGGGTCCAGGCCGCCCGATCCGCGACACCCGGCATTCGCTTTCCCGCCGACACCACCTGGCAACGTGAATTCGAGGCCGCCTTCCCGTACGAAGAGACCGAGGATCAGGTGACCGCGATCGCGGCGGTGAAGCGGGACATGGCCTCCAGCATGCCGATGGATCGGTTGATCTGCGGCGACGTCGGCTTCGGAAAGACGGAGATCGCGATCCGTGCCGCATTCAAGGCGGTGGAATCGGGTCGGCAGGTCGCGGTGCTCGTTCCGACCACGGTCCTCGCGGAGCAGCACGAGCGGACCTTCCGGAGCCGGTTCAAGGCGTATCCGTTCCGGATCGAATCGATCAGTCGCTTCAAGACCGGCGCCGATGAGAAGAAGATCCTGACGGATCTGAAGGAAGGTCGGGTCGACATCGTGATCGGCACTCACCGGATCCTGTCCAAGGACGTGTGGTTCAAGGATCTGGGACTGATCGTGATCGACGAGGAGCAGCGCTTCGGCGTCGAGCACAAGCAGCGACTGCTGGCGGCCAGAACCGTCGCCGATGTGATGACGCTCAGCGCGACCCCGATCCCCCGAACGCTGCACATGGCGATGCTGGGGTTGCGAGACATCTCGAGCCTCACGACGCCGCCGCTCGATCGCCGGGCCATCATCACCGAAGTCATCCCCTGGAACGAGCG
>JABABZ010000165.1:6400-6647 GCA_014237965.1 Phycisphaerales bacterium
CTTAGTGGGTGATCCCTTTGGGGATCTGAATGATACGGGGGAGACTGTCGAGGTGCGCAAGCTGTTGGCACCGATCGAACCGCGTGACATTTTCTGCATCGGACTCAACTACCGCGACCACGCCATCGAGAGCGGGATGGACATTCCGACGGCGAACACGATGTTCGTGCACGACGCGCACCGCTTCGGGTTGGCACAACTCCATCAGCTCCGTGGTCGGGTAGGTCGAAGTCGCCATCGGGCCTAC
>JABABZ010000166.1 GCA_014237965.1 Phycisphaerales bacterium
GGGCGGCGAGGTACGCCTTCTTCAGTAAAACTTCAGTCAAACGTTTTACTGAACCTCACATTATCAGTCAAAGTTTGACTGAGAACTAACATCTTCAGTCAAATGACTTCCCTTCAGGTACGGTTCTTGGAGAACAAGAAGGAACGGACCGAGGGCGCCGCCGCCCCGCGCCGCCGCTTGCTGAAAAAACGGCACGACGAGGATGCGGCGGCGCTCGATGCGGCCGCCGCGTCGAGCGACCTCGTGATCACGGTCGGAGGCGTGAGCGCGGGCGTGCTCGACCTCGTCCCCGCGCATTGGGCGGGCCGAGGTTGGTCGGCATTGATCCGAGGAGTTCGAATGCAGCCGGGCCGCCCGTTCTCGCTCTGGCAATCACCGGACCGGACGACGATCGCCGTGGGACTGCCGGGAAACCCGGTCTCCGCCTTCGCCTGCACGCAGATCTTCATTCGCGCGTGGATTCGCGCGTCACTCGGCCTCGATCCGAAGACCGGATGCTGGCGGCTCCCCCTGATCGATCCGGTTCGACCCAACCCGAAGAGACCCGCCTTCCGTCCGGCGACGGTCGTCATGGATCCAACCGGACGGCCCGGGGTCCGAATTCCGACCTGGCAGGGATCCGGAGATCTTCCGCACCTCGCGGGAACCGATGGGCTCGCCAGACTCGATCCGGGCGACGGCGAACTTCCGGCCGGGACCTTGATCGATTTTCTGTCCCACCATGACCTCGGCGGCCCCGGGAACGAGAGCGGATCATGAAGGGCCCCCGAAGCGCGACGCCCGACATCGAGATCAGCCTGCATCTCCATGCGCAACTCCGCGAGATCGTCGGTGACGACTCCTTGTCGATACGAGTTCCTGCGGGATCGACCGTCGCCGAGGTCTTCGATCATGCCAGCACGATCCACCCCGGACTCGCCGGTTTCCGCGAGGTCGTCGCCTTCGCGTGCAACGACCGCCTCGTGACCGCGAGCGTCACCCTCACCTCCGGTGATCGGCTTGATCTTCTGCCCCCGGTCTCCGGCGGCTGAGTCCCGCGACTCACCCCGGCGAACGACCGAACCGACGCTCCAGTTCCGCGATCGGAATCCGCAGGTGCGTGGGTCGTCCATGGGGGCAACTTCCCTCCCGGTCGATGCGATCCCGCATGGCCAGCAACTCCGCGATCTCCCGCTCACCGAGTCGATCCCCGGCCTTCACCGCCGCCTTGCAGCTCATCACGTCGAGGACGTCGGCCAGCGCCGCTTCATGGTCCTCTCGATCGATCTCGCCTTGTGCGGCGCGTTCCAGAAGTTCCGAGAGAAACGACCCCGGATCCACGCGGCGTGAAACCAGCAACGTGGGAAATCCGTGAATCGCGACGCCACGCGGACCGGCGGCGGTCGCTTCGATTCCCAACCGCTCCAACAAGGGCGCCAGCGATTCGAGGGCCGCGATCGAGGCGGGTTCCGCGTCGAACACGATCGGAACCAGTTGCCGTTGCGACTCCAGCGGCCCCGCCGCATATCGATCATGCAACTTCTCGAACATCACACGTTCGTGAAGCGCGTGCTGATCGATGATGACCAGTCCTTCCGAATCCTGAGTCACCAGAAACGACTGATGCACCTGCAGCACGGCATCAGCGCCGACCAGGGTCGGCAGAACCTCCTCCGCCGACGTGGTCGGCGAGGCCGGCGTTGCCGTGGGCATCGGAACATCTCCGACCGCCTCGCGAACCCGGGCCAGGTCGACGCCCGTAGACGTTGGTGATCTCCCCGTCGAAGACCGATCCGAGCCTCCCCGAAGGGACGTGGCATGCGATGTCGATGGCGAGGAACCTCCGGGCCCGGACCAGGACGAGCGGGTCACCATCGCGGGTCGATCCGGCGTCGCTTCCTGACCTGCCGGAGGATCGACGGGCGTTTCAATCGTCAGATTCCTGACCAGATCCGCCTCCTGCAAGGCTTCCTGAATCGCTCGGCGCACCAGCCCGTGCAGCGGCCGGGCTTCCCGAAATCGAACTTCGGTCTTGGCGGGATGGACGTTCACATCCACCCGCGACGGATTCATCTCCAGATAGCAGACGCCGACCGGATGCCGCCCCGGTTCGACCAGTCCGCGGAACCCCTCTTTCAAGGCATGCGAGAGAGACCGATCCACGATGGCCCGCCCGTTGAGGATGAATCGTTGATTCTTCGCCGTCGGCCGGGCCGTCTCCGGAAGGCCCACGAGGCCCCAGACGCTCGTGAGCGTGCCGTCGGAAGGCGACCCGATTTCCCCGCGGATTTCGATCAACCGGCCGTCGAGTTCCTCGCCCAGGACGCCGACGATCCGACGTCGGGGATCATCGGTCGCGGGGAGATCGAGCAGGCATCTTCCGTTGGACACGAGCCGGAACCCGATCGTGGGACGAGCCAGGGCCAGAAGACGCACGACCTCGGCGATTCGCGCCGACTCGGCGGTCTCACTCTTGAGGAATCGCCGACGCGCCGGAACGGTATGGAAGAGATTGCGGACTTCGACCCGCGTTCCCGGCGGACCGGCGGTCGGCGCGGGTGATCCGATCACCCCATCGATGACTTCGATCCGCCATGCCTCGTCATCACCCGGTGTCCGGCTCTCAAGCATGAACCGAGACACGGAAGCGATCGATGCGAGGGCTTCACCTCGGAACCCCATCGTGGACACTCCCTCGAGATCGGTCGCCGACTCGATCTTGCTGGTGGCGTGAGCCTCCACCGCCAGGGTCAGCTGGTCCGCCGGAATGCCTTCGCCATCATCCGCGATGCGAATGAAATCCCGTCCACCTCCGGCGATTTCAATGTCGACCCGACGAGCACCGGCATCGAAGGCGTTCTCCAGAACCTCCTTGACGACACTCGCCGGTCGCTCGACGACTTCGCCGGCGGCGATCTGATTCACGACTGCGGGTGCGAGGCGTCGGATGGGCATGAGTGGAATCCTAGGAGAGAACGGCCCGGATACGTGTTCCGGAGCGTCTTCCGACATGATTCGCACCATTTCATCGAACCGTGGAAGAGGTTCGAACCGAAGAACCTCCTGTGAATCCCTCTACCAACATCGAACATGCGGTCATCGGGGACGTCCACGGATGCTCCGAGGAACTCCGCGAACTCGTCGAGGTGCTGCTGGAGACACGGCCCGATGTCCGCGTGGTTCTGACCGGCGATCTCCTCACCAAAGGGCCGGACCCCTGCGGCGTGATTCGATCGATCAGCGACTTCCGACGACAAGGCGTCGATCTCATCTCCGTCTGCGGAAACCAGGACCTTCGGACCTTCGCGATACTGGTCCGACACTCACTGGGATTCGAGCCGGTCCGCCTGTCGAAGTCCGATCGCGTCCTGATCGGAAAGATGGAAGACGACGACCTGATTCCCGCCGCCCTCGATCTGCTCGGCGAGACCGTCGATCGGATCCAGGCTCCGATCGGAGCCGCCACCGTGCTCCACGCGGGCATTCGCCTCGACGCCGGCCTCGCAGGCACGACCACTCACGACAAGATCCACCTCAAGCCGGCGGGTGGGGAACTCCCGTGGTGGACGAATTACGATGGACGCGACGGTCTGATCATCTGCGGTCACCGTCCGGTCGCCGCCCCCGTTCGCACCGGCGGGGATGACCAGCCGTTCGCGGTCAACGTGGACACCGGTTGCGCGGGAGGCGGACATCTCACCGCCTACCTCCTCGAAGAAGATGATTTTCTCACGGTCGAATCACGACAGATCCGCTCCCGGAGCCGCGGCGGCCGTCAGATCCTCCCCGATCTGGTCGAAGTCGAAGACCGGACCGCCGATCTCGCGGGTTGACGCCACGCGGCACGACGCCGTCTGAAGTCAACCTCCGCGACCCGTCCCCTCGTTCCATCTCGCGGCCACCGGCATCTCGCGCCCCCGTCCGAAGGTCCGCGGGGAGAGCTTGGGAATGATGGACGCCTGATACCTCTTGAACTCGCTGACTGCGAGGAGTCGCTCGATGCGGGCGACGAGTTCCGGTTCGAGTCCGAGCACGGATCCGATGTCCGCCGGCGAGCGAAGTTCGTCGATTCGCGCACGGAGGTATGCGTCAAGCGTCTCGTACGGCGGAAGCGAATCGTCGTCTCGCTGGTCGGGCCGAAGTTCGGCCGAGGGGGGCTTTTCGATGCTCGAGACGGGGATCGGCGGACGTGCGAAACCGATCGACGCATGTTCCCGATTCATCCAACGGGCCAACTCGAAGGCCTCGGTCTTGTACAAGTCGCCGATCGGAGCGTACCCCCCGCACATGTCCCCGTAGAGAGTCGAATACCCGACCGCCAGTTCGCTCTTGTTGCTGGTGGAAAGAAGCATGTGCCCGCGACCGTTGGAGATCGCCATCAGCAACAGCCCCCGCGCACGAGCCTGCACGTTCTCGTCGGCCAGACCTTCGAGTCCCGCACCGTCCTTCCGGAGCACCGGATCGAGCAGACCCGAAACCGTCGCATGCATCGACTCGATGGCGATCTCCTCGGTCCGGATCTCCAGTCGTTCACCGAGATCGCGTGCATCCACGCGCGACCCTTCCGAGGAGTACCGGCTCGGCAGAAGCACTCCGAGAACGGACTCGGGACCGAGGGCCGCGACCGCGAGGGCCGCCACGAGTGCGGAGTCGATCCCACCGGACAGACCCAGCAGGACGGACTGGTGGCCGGTCCGCCGACAGTAGCCCGCGATCGCCAGCCGAATCGCTTCAAAGCGCTCCGCTTCCGGAGACAGATCCTCGGCCTCACCGGGACCATCGCTCCGAGGTGAGTCCTCGTCGAAATCCACGGTGGAGACGCCCGGATCGAAGCGATCCCGACCGCCCACCACCCGTCCCTCCGAGGAAAGGGCCAGAGAACCTCCGTCGAAGACGAGATCATCGTTGGCACCGAACTGATTGACCATCGCCACCGCGGCCCCGCACCGCCGCGCGACGTCCACGAGAATCGTGCGATGTCGATCGCTCTTGCCGGCGACGAACGGGCTGGCGCTCGGGCTCACGATCAGATCACAGTCCGCATCGGCGAGCATCCCGACCGGGTCGACGTCGTAGGGGCGATTGAGCCGGACATCCTCCGCTCTCCAGAGATCCTCGCAGATCAGGACCCCGACTCTCCGAGTGCGTCCATCGGCCTGAAGATCGAAGACCAGCGGTCGATCACCCGGTTGAAACCAGCGGGCCTCGTCGAAGACGTCGTAGGTCGGAAGCAGCATCTTGTCGTGCCAGGCCTCGATCCGGCCGCCTCGACAGAGCGCCGTGCTGTTGCAGAGCCGTCGAGACCCCGAGTCGATCCGGCGCGGCGTTCCGATCAGGGTCGGAATCGGCAGATCGCCGGCCAGTTCCGCGACCAGTCTCTCGCACGCGGGAACGACCTCCTCTCGAAGAAGAAGATCCCGGGGCGGGTAGCCCAGCAGACAGAGTTCGGGGAGCACGAGGAGATCCGCGGACTGCGCCGAAGCCTCGGCGGCCGAGGACCGGATGGCGGCCGCATTGCCCTCGAGGTCACCGACCACCGCGTCGAACTGTGCGAGTGCGATTCGCATGAGTCGGCAGGGTAGCAGCCTCGGCGACCGACCCCCCCGAAATGGAACACGCCCCGGCGGAGCCCAGGGGCTCCGGCGGGGCGTACTCGCGTCCATGCGAGGCACTCCCGACAGGCGGGAGTGCGGTTCCGTCATGACTCAATAGATGACGGCATGGGCCGACTCGACGGCCTCGATGACCTGTCGAACGGTGAACGGCTTCCGGAGAACGCCGTCGAAACCACACTGCATCAGCTGAGTGGTCTGGCCGTCGGTGATGCGACTGCTCATCGCGATGATCCGAGTGACCTGGAGTTCCTCGTTACCGCGAATCATGCTGCAGAGCTGACGACCGTCGTCCTCGGAGACGCCAAGCTCGTAGAGCATGACGTGAGGTCGGAATCGTTCGCACTCCATGCCGGCGGCGAAGAGGCTGTCACAGGTGTGAATGTCGAAATTGGTCTGCTCGGCAAGCACGGAAGTGAGCGTGTCGATGACCCCTTCGTCCTGATCGCAGATCAGAACGCGTGGGCGACCACTCATCAGACCGTCCATCGGGATGTCATGCTCTCGCATGAACGTCAGCAGGTTGCCGACCGGAATTCGACGGTCCTTCGAGCCCGGGATGCGATATCCCTTGAGCTGTCCGGAGTCGAACCACTTGCTCACCGTGCGGCTGGCGACGTTGCAGATCTTCGCCACCTCGCCGGTGGTGAGGACATCCTTGTCGAGAAGATTGAACTGTTCGTTGCTCATGGTGTTGCGTCCCAAGTTCCCTGACTCGCGATCGTTCCCGCTTCCTGCGAGGCGTCGCTGCTCAAGACATCGGCCGGTCCACCTCGCGAATTCAGCCCCGCGGACAAGGTTCACGCGCAAATGTCGGAGACGAGGAACCGGGATTTCCGCGCCCTCATGGGATCGCCGATAAAGAGGGGTTCGATCGGCCATGGGCGTCGATTCCTCGAAGAAAGGCCCGAGAACGTTGTTTTGGGGCATCGCGCAGTTCATGCAGAAGATTTATGGAGACCGGCCGGGACTGATGCGGATCACCCCCCTCCGACACCCCCCATGCCGATTCGCCGGGCGACGCAAG
>JABABZ010000167.1 GCA_014237965.1 Phycisphaerales bacterium
CTTCGAAAGAACGAGCGTGAACTCGTCGAGACCACGTTCCGTGGTCATTTCGACATCGATCTCCGTGTGGTCGATGCCGCCGACGAGTTTCTCGAGGATCTGAAGGGAATCGACGATCCGCAGGAGAAACGCCGGCGAATCGGGCATCGGTTCATCACGGTCTTCCAGCAGGAGGCACGGAAGGTCGAAGCCGAACCCTCTCGCTACGGCAAGGCGAGATTTCTCGCCCAGGGGACGCTCTATCCCGACGTGATCGAGAGCGGGCACTCTCTCGCGGGTACCGCGGCCAACATCAAGCTCCATCACAATGTCGGCGGTCTGCCGGAAGAACTCGGTTTCGAGCTCGTCGAGCCACTCCGAGATCTCTTCAAGGACGAGGTGAGAACCCTCGGCGAAGTTCTCGGCCTTCCCCCGGCCATCGTCTGGCGACATCCATTCCCCGGACCCGGCCTCGCCGTCCGGGTGCTCGGCGACATCACGATCGACAAGCTCGATCTCCTTCGAGACTGCGACGAGATCCTGCTCGAGGAGATCGTCGCCAACGAACTCTACCGCTCGACGAATCAGGTCTTCACCGTGCTGCTTCCGGTTCGGTCGGTCGGGGTCATGGGCGACGGACGGACGTACGACAACGTGGTCGCGGTCCGAGCGGTCGAGACCCAGGACTTCATGACCGCAGACTGGGCGAGGCTTCCGTACGAGGTTCTCGCATCGATCTCGAATCGGATCATCAACGAGGTGACCGGCGTGAATCGAGTCGTCTACGACATCAGTTCGAAGCCGCCCGCCACCATCGAGTGGGAGTGAGCCCGACTCACTGACTGCCGCGACTGAAGACCGTCTGCTTCATCATCAGGAGCAGCGTCTGGCAGATGATGTCGACATCCGAGGGTGTCACGAACGAATGGCAGGGGAGGAGCATCGTTCTCGATGCGAGGCGTGCTGCGAAGGGCCATCGATCTTCCGGATCGCCGCCGTGGCGGGCGATCGGCAATGCAGGACCGAGAGACCAGCCGGCCGTGACCCCGATGTCGTGGCGTCGCATGCTCCGGATGATGGAGTCGCGATCTTCCTGAACGAATCGTTCGTCGAGTCGGACCGGGAAGGCCGTCCAGCTCGGATGCACGCCGGGCGGCGGTGAGGAGATCATCAGGTCGGCTTCCCCGCCGAGCCTGGCGATGTAGCGATCAGCGACCTCGCGTCGGGCGGCGAGCGTCTCGTTCATTCGTTCGAGGGAGCCGATTCCGACCGCGGCCCGAAGCACGTCGAGACGACCGTCAAGACCGGCTCTGACATGGCACCACCCCTCCTGCTGGTCGCCGTCTTCCTCGACGTCGTCGGGGTTTGCCCGGCCTTCCATGAGGATCTCACGACACATGGCGGCCATCCGCTCGTCGTGGGTGACGATGAGACCGCCGCCTGCGGCGATCGCCGGGCTCTCCCGTCCGAGACCGATCACGGCCAGTACGCCGAAGCGAGCGGCGGAATCGGATTTCATGGTCGTTCCCAGACTCTCGATCGCATCCTCGATAAGCGGTACCTCGTACTTCCGGCTGATCGAGGCGAGTTCCTCCAGCACCGATGGAGCCGTCCAGGGGGCGATGGCCGCCAGCGCCCTGGTCCGGTCGGAGATCGCGGCCTCCACGGCCTCGGGCCGCATCCCACCGGTCCGGGAGTCCACATCGACGAAACAAGGGATTCCCCCGGCACGAATGATGGCCGCGACGAGCCGGGCCGGCGCGAAAGCGGGGCAGATGACTTCGTCTCCGACTTTCAAACCGACGGAGAGCATCGCCGCCTCCAGCGCCACGCCCGCGGTGGTGGCGGCGACGGCGTGGGGTCGATCCGTGATGCGGGCCGCGAGACGTTCCAGTTCCCGGATCGGCGAGGTGTCTTCCTCGGCCAATGCCTGCAGCGCCGATTCCAGCGACGCGAAGTCCTGATGGCGGATGTCCGGGCGATTGTGTGGAATGAAGTTCATGATGGAAGGTCAATCTTCGCAGTGGATCGGAGTGCAGTGCTTCTCGTCGCTCGGGGACGAGGGAGGATGGAGTCAGTTCTCGGTGATCCGTGGAATCGAATTCTTGAGTTCGCCACGCGACTCGAGGAAGAGCCACGCGGCAAGGGGTCGAAGGTCCGGGGGAAGTCCGCCGCCGCCGGCGGCGGCTCGTCCCAGCAGTCGGATCTGATCCGTGTCGAGATCGCCGGATCTGGCGACCGCCAACAGGGCGAGTGACCTCGTGGTTCGAGCGGAGGCCTCGAGATACGGGGTGGCTTCCGCGGCCGCCTCGGGGGTTCCGGCCGCGATCAATCCACGGAAGACGAATTCGATGATCGCCCGGTCCTCCTGATCGACCAGTCGTCTGCCCAGCGCGGACGGGGACGTCGTTCCGAGCACCTCCGCGGCGCGAATCGCGAAGTCACTGACGCCCGGTCGCCTCGATGTGGAAGCGGTATCGAAGATCGCTTCCAGCAGTGGGAGATCTCCGTTCGCTTTGGCTTCGCCCATCGCCCAGATCATGGTCGGTCGATGGCCGAGTCGGACGGCGGGGATCGCCGCCTGCCCTCGTTGGGACGGGGGGGTGAAGATCAGTTCGGTGATCGCTTCGGACAGTCGGTCATCGGAGGGGAATCGATTCTTCTTGTCCGCCGGCGCGGGTTGGCCGGCGGAAACCAGCAGCATGCCGATGGGAGTGATCATTCCGTCCTCGGGGCAATCATCCACCATCGAATTCCAGGCGACGAGGCCGGACTTCGGCGACGTGTCCAGCAGGGATTCCACCAACGCCGCTCGCAGCGCATCATTGAACGGTCGATCTCCGATCAGGCCCGCCATTCGCCCGATCGCGATGTCGAAGTCGAGGCGGTCGATCGTCGCCAGCAGTTCGAAGACGGTCAGATCCTGCATCGCGGGCGCGAGTTCCGCGACGGCGTCGAACCAGCTCTCGAGCGCCGGTGTTCCTCGTTGTTCCAGCGTCGTCGCCGCGATGCCGCGGGTGAGCCAGGCCGCTTCCGAATCGCCAGCGAGTTCGGACAGTCTGGCGGCATCTTCGGATCGATCCGCCACGGCCAGGAGAATCGCGAGCGCCACGTCGTCGGTGTCGAGGTCGTCTGCAATGGTTCCCGCCATCGGCGGATCGATCAGCCTTTTGCTGAAGGCCGCGACGATCAGCGCTCCGCGCTCGTCGTCCGAATCGAGTCTCGAAAGGAGCAGGGGGATCGGCTCGCCGGACTCGGCGAGATCGATCGACGCCCGAACCCGCATTGCAGCGTTCGGATTCGTCACGCCGGCCTGGAGGATCGAGGAGAACCCTGGAAGATTCAGATTCGCCAGCTCGCTCACGTTGGCGGGAACCCCCGCGCCACCGACGCTTCGGCGGAGCACCGACACGCTGGCGTCGACCGCATCGACCTTGCCGTAGGGATCCGTCTGAGCGACCGCGGCTGCAGGGAATGGAATCAGGGCGGAGGAAGCGACCAGCAGGCACGATGAGGAGAAGGAGAGACGGCGAGGCATCGAGGGAGTGTACCGACCCAAGCCCCGCGAACGGGGCACGGGGGCCGATTCCGATTCGACATCAGCCGCGGCGGAGGGCCTGTCGAATCTCGTCGACGAGATCTCTCAATCGGACCATCTCTTCCGAGTGGCCGGAGACCAGTTCGTCCGCCTCCAGCTGCCGGCGGATCCGTCGATCGGCGGTGTGCACCGTGGAGTGGGTGGTCCGGCCGAGGGCGGAGGCGATTTCCGGGAAACAGGCGTTGGTCAACTCGCGGGCGAGGTATGCACAGAGGCCCCGAGCCAGCACCACGCGGCGATGCCGGCCGCTCGAGAGCAGTTCGTCTCGATCGACGCTGACCTCCTTGCAGACGACTTCGAGGATGCGTGAGAGGCGGATCGGCTTGCCCCCCGTGGACATCGATTCGTCCCCGAGCGCCCTCTGGACCGCGATGGAACCGATCTCTTCGGTCCCGCCCGACGCCGAATCGAGGCGGGCGAGTGCATCGATGCGGGTCAATCCACCGAGGAGTTCCCGAACCGAGCCCACGCATCGAGACGCAAGCGTCTCCATGGCCGACTCGCCGAGCCGGATGTTCCGGTCGCCGGCCAGTCGCTTCACGAGTCGAACCCGGAGTTCCCGATCGGGCCGGTCCACGCGGACCACCATGCCGGAAAGGAACCGGCTCACCAGCGGCCCACTGAAGCGATTGATGGTTCGGGGATGATCGTCGCAGACGACCGCGACCGCACCTCCGTTCATCGCGATGGCATCGATGGTGTGAAGAAACTCGCTCTGGGTGGCGTTCTTGTTCGACAGGAAATGGACGTCATCGATCGCGAGGAGATCCAGCCGACGAAGCGTTCGACGAAAACTGTCGAGGTCGCTGCTGCGGACCGCCTGGATGTACTCGTTGGTGAATTGTTCGCCGGTCAGGTACCGGACCTTGGCCCGTCGGTCCCGCTGTTTTCGGCGTGCACAGATGCCACGGAGGAGATGGGTCTTGCCGATGCCGCAGTCGCCGTGAATGAAGAGCACGCTCGTGGCCCCGTCGAGATCCTCGCCGAGCCGGAACGCCGCGTCGAAGGCGAGTCGGTTCGAATCGCCGATCTCGAAGTGGTCGAGTCGAGGCTCGATGTCGCGACGATCGCGATTCCCGGTCCGCCGACCACGTCGGGCCGAAGAGCGATCGGGGGCCGGCGGGGGCGCCGTCTCAACGGTGGCGGTGGTCGAGTCGCCCGGATGCGACCGGACGCCCATCTGCACCTTGATGTCGTCGCCGAGTTCGGCCCGAGCGGCGATCTGGATGGCTTCGCGGAAATGTCGATCGATCCAGTCCGCGACATAGCGGCTGTCGGCCTCGACCTTCAGGCGTCCATCCTCGACCACGAAGTCGGTGGTTCGATCGAACCACATGTCCCATCTTCTGGAGCCGACCTGGCGAGCGACCTCGCGTCCGATGCGTTCGGTCGGGTTGGAGGGGCCGTCACGGTCGATGGATGTGCTGGGGTCCTTGGTGAGGCTGGTCATCGCACGCGTGCTCCGAATCGAGGAATTCGTCACCTCGAGGTATTCAGCGGTTTTCGAACGACCACCTTGCAGGACTCGTGGCCACGACGATCGCGCTCCGGCCGGGAAGCCGGTCTGATGGCGATTCCGATCTGATGATTGGAGTCCGTCCCGATTTCGAATTCGGCTCGAGGTCGGCGGAACCGACGACGAATCCTAAAACTCGGAATCTCGGCGCTCGATCGGAAACTGAGCGGAACCGGTTCGGGGCCTCTTCGAATCGACCTCGGTCAGGTCGTTTCGGTGCTTCGGTCCCGTTCGAGTCCCGCCTGATCGGGCGAGCCGCCCATCCTTGGGCGAACGTGAAATCTATCCGCCGTTGGGAGCCCTGCGTCGAGTGAAGTCACGCTTCACCGTCCTCTTCGGCGCGAAATCCCTTGCAGGACTTGGCTTCTGCCCGCGCGAAAAAAAGTAATCCACCGGGTTGGGATGGTGTTGGCGTTTCATTGTGGAAAAGAGCCGCGCGACCGGATCAAGCCTCGACGAGGGATCGAACCATGGCGGTCCGCCGGACCGAATGTCGGAACCCCGCGCGGCGGTAGAGCCTGACTGCAGGCAGGTTTGCGCGGTCGACGGCGAGAATGACGGTGCGTGCTTCATCACCGTCGATCTGAGAAAGCCCGAATGTCAAGAGGGTCTGGCCGAATCCTCGGCCTCGAATTCTCGCGGTCAATCCCAGGTACACGAGTTCGATCGACGCGCCGTCGTTTCCTCGATTGAACAGAAGCAGACCTTCGGCCGTTCCATCCACGTACAGGATGTGCCACCACTCCGGTTTGAAGGTTCCCGAGGCGAGGTGGCCGGTCAGGATGTCCTCGGTCCGGCGAAGTCCGGCAAGCCCCGGGCAATCCAGCGTGTCCTCATAGGTCCGGTCGAGCAGTTCGATCAGGCCGGATCGATCCTGCTGGTCCCAGGGTCGGATCTCGACGTCTGGCTCCAGTTCCGGCGTCTGAACGGCGTTGAATCGCGGCACGGGGCGTTCGAGGTAGTCCAGCTGAGCGAGGCGGTGGAAGCCGCCGGAGACGAACATCGCCTCCTCCAGCGGATCGACCGGGTCGATGAGCGCCTGAGCGAGCTCGACTCCCATGCTCGTGCAGCCCGCCGAGGTGGCGTCGATCAGCACTCCGGCTCGGAGGGCGGAAGCCTGATCCTTCGGCCTTGGGGCGAAGATCATGGCTGTTCGGCCGGCTGCGGGAGCGGCCAGAGCGGTCATTTCGATCGCTCCGGACGGGTTTCGCAGCACCCATGTCTGGTCGAGGGCCAGTCTGGACTCGGTGGCGTAGGCGAGAAACCGGGCGGCGGCCGCTCGATCGCCATTGACCAGCACCCGGATCGCTTCCTCGATCTCGCTGGGCTTGATTCGTTCGGGATTCCCGAAGGGAAGCGTTGGATGGTCGGGTGAGATCGACATTCTGCTCAAAACCTACCACCCGAGACGGCTTCGAGGGGCGGTCG
>JABABZ010000168.1 GCA_014237965.1 Phycisphaerales bacterium
CGGCGGTGGTGATTCGAGGGGTCTGGACCGGCATTCCAGCTTCGAGCAGGGCGAGAACCGCGATCGCCGGCGCGATCGGCTGGCTCGATCAGCACTTCGACCCGGAATCGAACCCCGGATTCGATCGCTGGCACCTCTATTGGATTCACAGTCTCGAACGAGCCGCACGGGCCACGGGGATTCGACGTTTTGGTGGACATGACTGGTATTCGGAATGCGCCGCCACGATCCGCCGACGCCTTTTCGTCAAAGACGACTCGTCGGGCTTGCGGCTGCGAGGCAATCCACGGATCGAACGTCTCGCCTTCGCGCTGTTCGCCCTTCAACGGGGGCTCGACCCGATCGCCTTCACCTGCTTCGACTCGACCGGAGAGACCTCGGCTCACGACCTCCTGGGCGCGGCCGTCACCCTCATCTCCGACACGTTGGAGAAACCCGTCTCCTGGATGAGGGTCAGCCTGGAGGATTCCGCGGAAGCATGGAGACGCGCCCCGGTCCTGATCATTCGAGGGGGGGCGAATTCCGCCTGGATCCAGGACCCCGAGTCGATCCCGTCCAGACGCATCTTCGAGCACGCCGCGAACGGCGGACTGGTCATCGCCATTCCGACTCCGGGCGGTTCGAGCAATCGGACGCTCCTTCAGGAACGACTTCGCGCGGTGTTCGATGCCCACACCACGGGGCTGTCTCTCACCCCCGTCGCTGACGACGACGCCGCGCGTCGCATCGCCGGGCGATGGCGAGTCCGAGCCGACCAGCTCCGCTCACCGATCCGAAGGTGGGTGGTGTTTCCACGTTCGGCCGATCTCCTCGGCGCTCCGGGGCATCGCACCACGGACATCACGGCCCGCATGCTCGCAGGCTTGTGCCTCCATGCCTGCCACGGCCGACTTCCCAGTCGCCTGCCTTCGGAAACCGCGACGCCCGACGAATCCGCTGCCAGCGTCGCGATGCGGAGAGTCGACCATCCCGGCAACTGGAACCCAGAGCCCGGAATGCTCCGACGGTGGACGGCATTCGCCGCGACCCTCCCGAAGCCACCGCGCACCCTCGACCCGGCCGTCCGGGTGGCGTGGCTCACCGGCGTCGACGACCGGGACGCCGATGGGCTCTCTCTTTCCACGATCGCTGGAGGCCTGAACGGCGCGGTCCTCGTCGTCGAATCGCTGTCACCCGACTTCACACGAGCGTTCACCAGGAAGGCGGCGGCCGCAGGTTGGCGAATCACCCTTCCTCCGGGCGGATGTCCGGCGGCCATCGCGGGAATCAAGCTCGATGACGACCTCATCGGCCTGCTCATCGATGCCGGCCCTGCGCGGCTGCTCTTGGAGGGGCCATCGTCCGGAGGATGTTCGATCGCCGATCTGACATCCCTTCATCACGCGGTTCGAGGGATCCATCTGAAACTCCTCGGCGGTTCATCATGACCCTGCGATTCCCCTCTTCGTGGTGGACTCGGGCGGTCCGAGTCCGCGAACGAATTCGACAGGCAGGCCGTCGGCGAAGCAAGGCACCGACCACCGCAGCCGAGGTCGGACGCGAAGGCGAACGGGTCGCCGCCATTCGAATGGCCGAGACCGGCCTGCGCATCGTGGCTCGAAATCGCCGGATCGCCGGGGTCGAAGTCTACATCCTCGCCGCCGACCATGCCCGAAACGAGTGGGTGGTCGTGGAGGTCAAGACGACGTCGAATGGGAGTCCGGGAGAGCGGCGGGTCGATCGTCATCGACTTCGACGGCTTGCGCGTGCCGCATCGGCGATCGGCGTCGATCGCGCGGTCCGGATCACGATCGTGGCCGTCGATCTCCAGAACACACCACCGGACATTCGAATGTTCGAAACCTGACGCCCCTCGCCATCCGCACCGCCTCGGTGCCCCGGATCACGGTCTATCTGGTGATGTATCGAAGCCGCGCGATCGTCAGAAGGCGACGCCGCATGTCATCGATGTCCGCCGAGACCCATCGATCCTTGAGGCTCTCCAGATAGCGGTCCTGCTCCTGCACCATGCGGACATTGGACAACTCGTTCTCCAGCCCGAACTGCACCGAAGGGTCGTAGATCGTTCTTCCCGGAGGACGTTCCAGGCTCAACACGGAAAACCACGAGATGAAGGACGTCTGCACCCACGGCTCGCTCAACGCGCCCGGCTCCAGTCCTTCCAGCCGGCTCTTCACCGCAGCGACGAGGCTGGTTCCGGACAGGCCGTCCTTCGGGAGATCGATCTGCAACCAGAGCCCGTCTTCCGGAATCTCCATCGTCGAACAGACCGACGCGAAATCCGCTCCACCCGCGATCAAGGCCTTCGCCTGCTCCACCTTCTCGGCTTCCCGCCCGGTGTTGAATCGGACTCGACCGATTCGGAGCACGGGCCGAGGGTTGAACGAGGCGTAGTTTCGACGATATGCCTGCTCGATGTCTCGCCACGAGACGATGGCCCGCGGCTGCACTCGCTTGCGAAGCAGATCGGTCGCCAGTGCCACGCTCCGCCGTTCGGCGATGAACTCGTCAAGGGTCAGCCCGAATTCCTCTTCGATGCTCGCGGACGCCGTGTCTCTCGTGCCGCCTCGACCCGTGATCGTGTCTTCCTGCACCGACCGCAGCCAGGCGAGCACGCCCTGCTGCTGGCCCGGGTTCAACTTGCTCTCGGCTTCGGCGATGATCAACTCGGAATCCACGAACTCTCGGAATCGTCGCATCACGAGGATGTCGACTTCGCGGACGGCGGCCGCCAGAGGCTGTTCGGACACGATCCGGAGAATCCGATCCTCGAGCGGAAGAAGGAACTCCTCCGCGTAGACGGGACGCCCGTTGATCTGCCCGACCAGGCTCTCGATCGGATACGCAACCCCCACCGGCGGGTCGATCGAAATGACTTCTTCCTCCGCATCGATCCCCGAGCCGTCGGTGATCACCTCGCGGCCCTCCGTGAACGACCGACCGTCGATCTCGACCGTCTCCTTCTCCTGAACGACCTCGAGCGTCCCCTCGGCTTCGGCCGCCGCGTCCAATGGAGAATCCATTCCGATCAGGGGCGAGGCGTCGGTCAGATCCACCGGATCCACCGTCTTCACAGGTTGTGACTCGATCTGAGGGCCACAAGCGAGAACCAGAAGCGACGCGACTCCGATCACCATTCCGCGGACCGTCGAGGCCACGACCCCACCGGCCTTCAAGGCTGGGAGGATTACCGGAGGATGACCGGGCGAAATCAAGGGCACGTTCGCATGCTAACCCGCCAGGAACCCGCCCGTCGAGCACGCGAGCCGCGTACAATCTCCGACTCGCTCGGCCCCGGAATTCGTCCCGCGGCCATCGCCGATTCCCCTGGCCCGGAATTCCCGGCCCCAGTCCACGTTCGCGGAGGCAACAAGATGTCCGACGACACACCACGCATTCATGTCGACAGCGACTGGAAGGCCGAAGCGCAGGCCGAAAAGGACCGCCTCGCCGAACAAGCGACGGCCAAGGAAGCTTCGGCAAGCGACGCCCCGACGGACCCGAACGCCCCCCCGGGAGCCGAGCTGCCACCGGCTGACTTCAAGGGCCTGATGGGCGTGCTCGCCTCGCAGGCGATCATGGGTCTCGGGGCCTACACCGACCCGAAGACCGGCGGCGTGGTCATTGATCTTCCGGGCGCGAAATTCGCGATCGACCTGCTGGCGATTCTGGAAGAAAAGACGCTTGGCAACATCTCCGAAGAGGAAGCCGGCGAACTCACGAACATCCTGAACGAACTCCGGTCGCGGTTCGTCCAGATCGCCCAACTCGTGGCCCAACAAGCGGCCGCCGGCGTCGGACCGGATGGCACTCCGGCCGGCGGGAACCCCGCCGACATTCCAAACCTCCGCATCGAGGAGCCGTGAGTTCCCGCCCGACCTGAGCCGACTCTGCAGACCGGACGGTGAACCGTCCGATCCGATTCGCTCGACATGATTTCTTCGCACGAACCTCTTCTCGCCCGATGCCGCTCGGCTTTCCCGTTCGAACCGGCCAATCGACGGAGATCCGCTCCACATGACGACCACCGGTACCAACCTCCCACTGCCCCAGCAGCGAGACTTCGGAAAGACGAATCGGACGGACCGCTGGTGGCTCAAACCACTGCTGGTCTTCCTCGGATTCGGCGCGTTCGTGGTGTATTCCACCTGGGCCGCGTTTCAGGGAACGAACTACTTCTACGGCGGCGGTGGTGCGGACTACCTGTCACCGTTCTACTCCCCGCTCCTCTTCGGCATCGCCGAAGCCCACCCGCTGATCTCCGTCGTTCCCGAGGGCGGCCGTCCTGACTGGTGGCCGGTATGGATGCCGTTCTCCGCAGCATTCTTCATCCTCTGGGCACCCGGCGGCTTCCGGTTCACCTGCTACTACTACCGAGGCGCCTATTACAAGTCCTTCTGGCTCGACCCCGTCAACTGCGCGGTCGGTGAACCTCGCAAGGGCTATCGGGGTGAACAGAAGCTTCCGCTGATCCTCCAGAACATCCACCGCTACTTCCTGTACGTGGCACTGATCTTCATCGTCATCCTGCTCTGGGACGCGATGAAGGGATTCTGGTTCAAGGACGCCGACGGCGTCGGCCACTTCGGCATCGGCCTCGGCTCGATCGTCATGCTCTGCAACGCCATCTTCCTCGGCGCCTACACCTGCGGCTGCCATTCGCTCCGCCACCTGGTCGGCGGACGCCAGGACTGCGGCACCTGCCCGGGCCCGAGTGGCAAGGCCTACTCCTGTGTCAGCGGCCTCAACGGCAAGCACATGATGTGGGCCTGGATCAGCCTGTTCTGGGTGGGCTTCACCGACTTCTACATCCGGATGTGCGCCGCCGGCATCTGGTCCGACCCGAGGCTTTTCTGATCATGAACGGTTACACCACGCACGAATTCGACGTCCTCGTCATCGGAGCCGGTGGTGCCGGCCTTCGCGCCGCCATCGAGGCGAGCGGAAGCGGCTCCAAGGTCGCCCTGATCTGCAAGTCCCTCCTCGGCAAGGCGCACACCGTCATGGCCGAGGGCGGCATGGCGGCCGCCATGGGGAACGCGGATGATCGTGACTCCTGGTCGACGCACTTCGCGGACACCATGCGAGGCGGCATGTACCTCAACAACTCCCGCATGGCCGAGCTTCATGCGAAGGAGGCGGCGGATCGAGTGAACGAGCTCGAAGCCTGGGGCGCCGTCTTCGATCGAACCCCGGAAGGCCGGATCAACCAGCGGAACTTCGGCGGCCACAAGTACCGCCGACTCGCCCACGTCGGCGACCGGACGGGCCTGGAGATGATCCGGACCCTTCAAGACCACGGAATCCACCAGGGATTCGAGGTCTTCATGGAATACACCGTCGTCGATCTGCTCATGGACGGCGGACGGGTGGCCGGAGCCTTCGCCTACGAACGGAATCACGGCACCTTCCATCTCTTCCGCGCCAAGGCGGTCATTCTCGCCACCGGCGGGTTGGGCCGCTGCTACAAGATCACCTCCAACTCCTGGGAAGGCACCGGCGACGGTCATTCCCTGGCCTATCACGCCGGCGCCGAAATGCGGGACATGGAGTTCCTCCAGTTCCACCCCACCGGCATGGTCTGGCCGCCCTCGGTCCGGGGCATCCTGGTGACCGAAGGCGTTCGCGGCGAAGGCGGGATTCTCCAGAACAGTGAAGGCCGCCGCTTCATGTTCGACGACATCCCCGACGCCTACAGCCACCAGACCTCCGACAACGAAGAGGAAGGCTGGAGGTACATCACCGGGGACAAGCAGGCCCGAAGACCACCTGAACTGCTCACCCGCGACCATGTCGCGAGGTGCATCATCCGCGAGATCAAGGAAGGCCGCGGCTCTCCGCACGACGGCGTGTTTCTCAACATCCACTGGATCAAGGAACACATCAAGGATGCCGAAGAGCACATCAAGAAGAAGCTCCCGAGCATGCACCACCAGTTCAAGGAACTGGCGGGCGTGGACATCACGAAGGAGTCGATGGAGGTCGGGCCCACCACGCACTACGTGATGGGCGGTATCAAGGTCGATGCGGACACGCAGATGTCGACGGTTCCAGGACTCTTCGCCGCCGGCGAATGCGCCGGCGGACTCCACGGCGCCAACCGACTCGGAGGCAACTCGCTGAGCGACCTCGTGGTCTTCGGAAAGCGGGCCGGCCAGTACGCGGCCGAGTACGCCGCCGCGCATGACATGCCGGACATCGACGAAGGCCAGGTGCAGGACATCTCGAACGAGACGCTCGCACCATTCGAACGGGGCGACTCGGGCGAGAACCCCTTCCAGATCCAGCAGGCCCTGCAGGAAATGATGCAGGCCAAGGCCGGGATCGTCCGCACGCATGCGGAGATGGGCGAAGGACTGGAAGAACTCGAGAAAATCAAGGCCCGGGCCGCCAAG
>JABABZ010000169.1 GCA_014237965.1 Phycisphaerales bacterium
TGCCCGCGACCTTGAGAATGCGGCAATACGCGGCTGTGTGACCTTTGAAGTGCTGGAACACGAGTCGGTAGCCGCCGACCTTCGTCGCCGGGTCGGCGCCGAGGCCGAGTCCGAAGGGGTGTTGCTTCCGGTGGACGCCGCGGTGCGTCTGGGCGGCGACGACTCCGAAGACAGAAACATCGTCACGGGGCCGTCTGCGGTCGCCGTGCCTGCGGAGATCGCCGAAGCGATCCTCGCTGCCGCTCATTCCGAGAATCAACCGTCCATTCAACGCGACGACGCGGCCTGAGCCGTCTCGCGAGTCAAGGAGTCCGACATGGCATCGACCACGGCACTGTTCACCGGTCTCTCCGGTCTCACCAGCAACTCGCGTCGCCTCGACGTGATCGGCAACAACATCGCGAATGTCAACACCACCGCGTTCAAATCGAACCGGATGAACTTCGCTCCGACCTTCAGCCGAAGCTTCTCGCTCGGTACCGCACCAGGTGAGAACACCGGCGGATCCAACCCGGGCCAGGTCGGACTCGGGGTCAGCGTCGGCGGCACTCAGCGAAACTTCAACAACGGCGCCATCGGGGTGACCGGTGTGGCCACCGACCTCGCGATCGAAGGGGACGGGTTCTTCATCGTCAACCAGTCCGGGTCTCGTTTCTACACGAGAGCGGGTGGGTTCATCCGGAATCCCGAGAACGACCTCATGACGCAGTCCGGTGCGAAGGTCATGGGCTTCGGCGTCGACGATCAGTTCAATCTGGTCGATGGGAACCTGGTCGAACTGAACATCCCGGTCGGCACGCTGACGCTCGCTGAACAGACCGACAACGTCATCTTCAGCGGCAACGTGAACGCCTCCGGCGAGATCGCGACCACGGGAAGCACGCACGAATCACGAGCCTTCTACTCGGATCCCGCGGGGACCACGCCGGTCACCGCCGCGACCGACCTGCTCACCACCGACATCTACGTGTCGGATGGTGCCGGCGGCTTCACCATCGCCTTCGACAGCTCCGAACCCGGCCGATCGATCACCCTCGCGGGCATCGAGAAGGGCGGCAAGGACCTCGGTTCCCTGACCTTCGCGATCAGCGGCTCCGCGGTCGAGGGGACCGACGCCTTCGGCAGCACCTTCGGTGATCTGGTCTCGTTCTTCGATGAGTATCTGGGCACGGACTCCTCGGCCATCGGGGCGAGTTCCGATCTCGGTGGCTCGGTCGAGATCAACGCCAGCGGTCAGATCGTGGTGGTCGGCAATGAAGGAACCGTGCAGGCGCTCGACATCGAGACCGGCGACATCACGGTCAACGGCCCCGGCGCCGGACTCGGCAACCCGCTGGTCATGACCAAGACCGGCGAAGCCGACGGCGAGAGCATTCGGACCAGTTTCGTGGTCTACGACTCGCTGGGCACGCCGCTCACGATCGATCTCTCCTTCGTGCTCCAGGCGACCAATCCGAGTGGCGGCACCACCTGGGAGTTCGTCGCCGAGTCGAACGACAACGATGCCAACGACCGGATGCTGGCGCTCGGCGAGGTCTCCTTCGATTCCAACGGTCGATTCACCGGAGCAAGCAACCAAAGCTTCTCGATCGTCCGGACGAATGGTGCCACGACGCCGCTCACCGTGAACATGGACTTCGACAGCGGAACCGATTCCATCACGAGTTTCACCGACAGCGGAAGCAACTTCGCAGCCGTCTATCAGGACGGATCGCCGATCGGAACGCTCGCATCGTTCTCGATCGGTGAGGACGGTGGAATCTCGGGAGCCTTCACCAACGGCCTCACGCGAACCATCGGCCAGGTCGCCCTGGCGAAGTTCTCGAATCCTGAAGGGCTGGTCGATGTGGGTGACAGCCTCTTCGGAAGCGGTCCCAACTCCGGCACCGCCTTGGTCGCGAAACCTCGCGACTTCGGAACCGGCCGGGTGGTCGGCGGAGCCCTTGAACTCTCGAACGTGGACCTCTCCCAGGAATTCATCGACATGATTCTCGCCTCGACAGGCTATTCGGCCGCAAGTCGAGTGATCACGACGACCGATGAACTCATGACACAGCTCCTCGCTCTCGGCCGTTGAATTCGGTCGAGACGCGGAGTTTCCAGCAAGCGAGCCCATCGCGGTCGCGGGCGCCCGAGGGGACGCCTGCGGCCGCGGTCTTTCGTTCTGCCGCGAGGCGTCGGCGACGGGATGACCGCAGGACGGGAGTGTCCCGGCCTGAGTCGGCACGGTTTGAATAGCATGCGAGCGTCATGAAGAGGAAACCATCGAAAACCGGCGGTCGCGGGAAGATGCGCTCCACCGCTGCGAACCCGGGGCTGCAGAGGGCGGTGGAACTGTTCCACGCCGGCCGGGTCGCCGAGGCGGCGCCGCTCGTGGATGCCGCGGTCGCACGGAATCCCAAGGACCCCGATGCGCTTCGGATCAAGGCGCTGATCATCCTGCGGAGCGGGCTGATGCTCGAAGCGCAGAAGATCCTCGATCGAGCCCACAAACTCGATCCGCGCAATCCGATGATGCCGCTCGATCAGGCGGTCATCCACAAACTCGGTGGCCGGTATCCCGAGATGATCGATTCATGCCGGGAGGCGATCAAGAGGATGCCCGGCAGCCGTCGGGCGGAAGCCATGCTCGCTCAGGCCTACGAGGGTGGCGGCCTCACGGATCAGGCGATTCGATTCATCGAGGAGACCATCGCGAAGCGTGGGCTCGATGCGGAGATGGGCGAGACCTACGCGAACGTCCTCGAACTCGCAGGACGTCGCGAAGATGCTCTGGTGGTGGTGGATCGGCTGCTCGAGTCGTCCGCCACGCAGCCTCCGGTCCGTCGTCGACTCCTGCTTCATCGCGGAAGAATGCTCGAGAAGCTGGGCCGCTTCGAGGAGGCCATGGAGTCCTTCGAGGCGGGACACGCGGTTTTTTCGGTCGTCTTCGATCCCGACGAATGGGATCGCCGGCTTGATTCGATCATCGACGCGACGGATCCGATGTCTCTTCCGGATGAACTCTCGGAGGCGGCGGGGAGCGAAATCCCCGTGTTCATCGCGTCCCTTCCCCGGAGCGGCACCTCTCTGGTGGAGCGGATCATCGGCGTTCACCCGGCCGCGCATGGTGCCGGCGAGACGGGTCTGATCGGCGATGTGCTGGGTGCCGCTCGTCCCACCATCGGCAAGGAGCCGTATCAGGGTGTCCGCGATGCGACGCCGGACGCTCTGGAGGCGATCCGCCGGGACTATCTCGAACGGCAGGCCGCACTCTTCGGTCACTCCTCGCGAATCGTGAACAAGCATCTTCAGAACTGGCAGTTCCTTCCGATCATCGGCGCATGCTTCCCGAAGGCGCACGTGATTCGGATGGATCGCGATCCGGCCGACGTCGGGATCTCGATCTTCGGACAGAACCTCTCGCACGAACGATTGCCGTGGGCGACGCGGCTCGACTGGATCGGCCGCATGATTCGAAGTCATCGCCGCTTCTCCGACGCCATGAAGGATCGAATTCCGAATCCCTGGCTCGATCTGGATTACTCCGATCTGGTCACGGAACCCGAGCCGGCGATCCGGTCTCTGATCGATTTTCTGGGAATCGACTGGGATGATCGCTGTCTCCAACCGCATCGGTCGGAAGAGGGGCGGGGCGGACGTCGGTACATGCCGACGCTTTCGATTCATCAGGTTCGGCAGCCGATCAGCCGGGGATCGCTCGATCGGGCGACGGCGTTCGGTGATCTGATGGCGCCGCTCCGGCGTGGCCTCGCCGGAGAGGATTGAACATCATCCAGAGGCGTGGCGGGTCGGGGATCACGAACGAGGATTCTGACGACGTGGCGACCTTCCGCGGCCGGAGTCGGGCTCGTCACCGGCCTTCGGGCCGGGTCCGGTGGACTTGGGCTGATTGGTCGCCGCCTTCCCCACCGAATGCTTCGTCGCGGTCCTGGAGTTCTCCGGCTCATTCGCCGATTCGACTCGCGCGAAGATCATCCTTCCCGCCGCGGTCTGCAGCGAGTTGGTCACCACGACGTCGACGACCTCCCCGAGGAGTGGTCCGCCGCCCTGCACCACCACCATGGTGCCGTCCGGAAGATAGCCCACTGCTTGTTCGGGTTCTTCGCCGATCTTGACGAGTTCGAGTTTCATCGTGTCGCCGGGGATCGAGGCGTGTCGCAAGGATCGCGCGACATCGTTCATGTTCAGCACCGTCAACCCGTTGATCTCCGCGACCTTCCGAAGGTTGAGATCGGAGGTCATGATTCGCAGGTCCTGATCGCGGGCCATCTCGACCAGCATGGCGTCGACACCGACGCCTGGCGGGCGGGTCGAATCGATGGCGACGTCGAGGAAGGGGTTCTGCTGCATCTTGGAGACGATGTCGAGCCCGCGTCGGCCTCGCAATCGCTTCTGTCGATCAAGGCTGTCCGAGAGGCTCTGAAGTTCTTCAAGCACGAATTCGGGGATCAGGATCGGAGCGTCGATGAATCCGGCCTGACCGAGACTGTCGATCCGGCCATCGACGAGGGTGGCGGTGTCGACGAGCAGCGGTCGGATCCCGCGGACCTGCCGAGCGAACTCGACGTAGGGGAGGACGACTCGGAAGTCGTCCTTCGTGGTCAGCACCACCGAGACGGAGAGGTAGCAGATGACCAGGGCGAGCACGGCCTTGGAGACGCCGAGGTAGACGGAGGTCTTGCCGTCGGTACCGCCCATCGCGTTGGCCACGGTGTCGATGAGGAAACTGATGGCGACGGCCGCGATGAGCCCGAAGCAGATCCCCATGTAGACGCCGACCACGGACGACAACCGCTTGTTCGGGGTCATCGCGTCGAGGACGATCACGATCGTCCCGACCGCGGCGCTGGCCAGAAGCACGCCGAGGAAGGTCTGGAGTTGGAATTCCTGGGGTCCGCTCGCTCGTCCGGCGATGGTGAGCATCGAGATCGAGACGAGCAGGACCAGGAAGAGGAGACGAACCACCAGAAGCAGGAGCCGCTGCGATCTGGAAGCGGTCACTGCGAGGTCCGACGGGGTGGGATTTCCGACGGCGGGCGGGGGCGTGGAGTCGTTGGGTTCCATTGCCGACGATTCTACGCGCCGGAGCGGTCCGCTTCGGCCCGCTCGGCCGGAAACGGGCTACGATGGCCATTCGGGTCGTGAATCGCGACGCGGAGGACGGTCGGGTCCGTCGGACGGACGGCTCGCCAACCTGGTCAGGGCTTGACGGCAGCAGCCACACGCTTCGTCGTTCGGGTCTTCGGTCGCCTGGCCGTCCTCCGCTTCGCCATCTCGTCGGCCCGGTCCGCCGTGCTCCCGATGGTTCTCTCTTCGATGGGTCACTCCTCGAAGTTTCCTGATCTCTCGACCCGACTGGCGCTGGATGCCCGATACCGCTTCAGACACCACGACCGGATATCAGGTGCTCGCCCGACGCTATCGGTCGAAGACCTTCGGCGAGGTCGTCGGGCAGGAGTCGATCGCGGAGACGCTCGAGCGGGCCATCGATCGCGGACGAACCGCGCACGCCTATCTCTTCTGCGGCACTCGAGGGGTCGGCAAGACCTCGATGGCGCGGATCTTCGCGCACGCTCTGAACGTCTCGGAGGAACAGGCCGAGGAAGTGGCGGTGGGGAATGCGATCCTCCGCGGCGAGGACATGGATGTCGTCGAGATCGACGGTGCAAGCAACAACGGTGTTCAGGATGCCCGCGATCTGATCGCCAACGCGAGCATTCGTCCCGCAAGGTCGCCCTTCAAGATCTACATCATCGATGAAGTTCACATGCTCTCCAACGCGGCGTTCAATGCGTTGCTCAAGACCATGGAAGAACCGCCGTCGCATGTGAAGTTCATCCTCTGCACCACCGAACCCCACAAGGTTCTTCCGACCATTCAGAGTCGTTGCCAGCGATTCGATTTCCGGCCGATCTCGGTGGCTCGGATCGCGGATCACCTGACCGCGGTGCTGGGAAGCGAATCGATCGAGGCTGACGAGGCGGTGGTTCTCCGTGTCGCTCGGCTCGCCAACGGGTCGATGCGTGACGGGCTGAGCATCCTGGAACGAGTGGTGGCCGCCGCCGACGGTCGCCTCGATGCCGTGCTGCTCGAACGAGTGCTCGGTGTTCCACCCGAAGACATCGTGAAGGATGTGGCGTCGGCGATCGGCGCCGGCGACCCCGCTGCGACGCTTCGAGCGATGGCGGCGCTTCTGGCCGAAGGGCTCGCGCCGGAGCGGGCTCTGGATGGGATCGCGGAGCGATTCAGGCTCCTCCTGGCCGCCCGGGTCTGCGGTGACGATCCGGCGCTGCTCGGTACCGGAAGCGAGGAATCCGCGGCCCTGGTCGAGGAATCATCCGCGTTC
>JABABZ010000016.1 GCA_014237965.1 Phycisphaerales bacterium
TTGCAGCGATCCAGCATGTCGCGGATCTCGAGAAGCGGCTGGCGGTTCATCTCGGGACGAAGGTCGCGATCTCGCTGGGAAGGAAGAAGGGGCAGGGGAAGGTCACACTCGGCTTCTATTCGCTCGAGCAGTTCGATGGGCTGCTGGAGAAGATGGGATTCGATCCGAACCAGGACCTCTAGGCTTCCACCACAGACACGTCCGATAACTATACGGCTGGTCAAGTTGGCTCGAGAATCGGCGATGTCATCGCGGGGGCAGTTTTCGCCTCGATGGCCCGCTGGAGCGCGGCTTCTGCGCCCCGATGTCCGCTGGGCGGAGAAATCCGAGCGGATCGCGAGCATTCCGCTTCATTACCGGGTTTGTCGATCCGATCCACAGGGCATCGGGAATCAAGACCGCTCACCGATGTGGGCGGACTTGAACCCCCTGAAGACCCTTGGAGGCCGGAATGGACGCGTTCAAACCCAGCATCAACGACTCGGATTCGCTTGACGAACTCGCCGTCGTTCGAGCGCAGGCCATGTTCGATCGAGTTCTCGCCACCTGGGCATCCGATTTGCTCCATCTTCGGCGGCAAGGTCTGACCACCCCAGGTTGGCGGGAGTGCGTCGAAGGTGACGATGGTCCGATCTGGCGTCGTGCCGCGTGATCACCGGGACCCCTCGGTGGCTCGGGGCGATTTGGTGTCTCTGGAGCGGCGAGCATGTCGATCAGTAGCAGCATCGGATTGATCAGCGGGATCGACACCGGGTCCATCATCCAGCAGTTGCTGGCGCTCGATGCGCAGAGCAAGGTTCCGATCTATCAGCGGATCGGTGGACTCAACGCCTCCAAGACGGCGTTGCTGGATGTCAATGCAAGGCTTCTCTCGCTCGAGAGCGCGTCATCCGCGTTCCGCATGAATGACATCTTCCGGTCGACCAACGCGGTCAGCAGCAATGAGAACGTGCTGCTCGCCCGGGCTTCCACGTCGGCGATTCCCGGCCAGTATTCGTTTCGCGTGAAGCAGCTCGTCTCCACCAGTCAGGTCATGTCCCGTGGCTTCACCAGCAGCACGCTCGAACCGCTCGGTCTCGACTCCATGTCCTTTGAATGGGGCAACGGTCGACTGACCCGTGACATGCTGCTCGAAGATGCCAACGGGGGCGCCGGAGTCGAACGCGGCTCCATCAGGATCCAGGATCGGAACGGCGATGACGTGGTCATCGATCTGTCGCTGGCGTCGACGTTGTCCGAAGTGGTCGACACGATCAACGAGCAAACCGGCATCAGAGTCATCGCGTCGATCAAGAACGACAGCATCGTTCTCAACGATGAGTCGACGGGGATCGGAAACTTGATCGTCCAGAACATCGGCGGAACGAACACCGCGACCGACCTCGGTATCGTCGGCAATGTCGATGACGACACGATCGAGGGCGCACAGATCAACCTGATGGGCGCGACGACGCTGCTCGCGGCGTTGAACGATGACAACGGCGTCTTCATACGGGACAACGTGGCCGACTTCCGAATCCAGATCGGCGGGGACGGCGGGGTCGTTCATTCGATCGATCTCGGTCGCAAGGATGCGGAAATCGACTTTGAAACGCTTCTCTCCGATCTCAACGACGGCGACGGCATCCGTATCAATAGCACCGAAGGCCAGCCGGACTTCTCCATCGTGACCAGTGACGGGACCCAGGTCGACATCACGCTCGGCGAGATTCTAGATGAGGACGGCGAGGTGTCGAGTGAGACGGTCACCACGGTGCAGGAGATGCTCGCTCGAGTGAACGAGACGCTCGAGGAGGAACTCGGCGCCGGCCAGGTGATCATGAGCGTGCGTGACGACGGCCAGGGATTCCAAATGATCGATTCGGTGGGCGGTGGCGGCGCGCTCGAGGTGATCGGCGCCGGGCCCTTCGACGACGAGACCGCGGAAGATCTCGGAATCTTCACCGGCGCCGGTGGCGGTGTCGGCAACACGATCATCGGCGAGCGAATTCCGAACACCGTCGAAATCGCGAGGGCGACGACGATTCAGGAAGTCATCGATCGAATCAACGAGCAGACCGAAGGAGCGGTGACCGCGAGCATCGATGCCGCGGGAAAGGGGATCACCCTCGAGGCCGGCGGTGAACTCGTCAAGGTCCTCGACGACGGGGTCGGTGGTGACTATGGCTCCCAGACGTTGATCGACCTCGGATTCGAGCCGGATTCCGAGTCGGTGATCCTGCAAGGGCAGCGGATTCTCGGCGGCGTCGGTACCAGCCTGATCTCCAGCATCAACGGTGGTTCCGGTCTCGATGGCCGGACCGAGATCACCGTCACCGATCGAGAAGGAGACTCGCTGACCATCACCGGTCTGGATCAGTTCGACACGCTCGATGAACTGATCACCAGCGCGAGCAATCAACTGAAGCTGGCGGGCGTGGAAGTCTCGATCGGTCTGAATGCAGAACGAAACGGACTGGCGCTCGAGGATGTCAGTGGAGGGACCGGCAACCTGATGGTCACGGGTGCGGCCGCGGAAGCGCTCGGCATCGTGACGGATACCGCTTCGGACACCGTGCGGGGTCTGAACATTCAACGAGAGTACGTCTCCGCTTCGACCAGACTCGACGATCTGAACTACGGGCGAGGCGTGGGCCTCGGCAAGTTCAAGATCACGGATGCGAATGGCTTCACCGCGACCGTCGACATCGGAAGCGACTCGACCAATCTCTACGACGTGATGCGGGAGATCAACAGTCGTGGTCTCGATGTCGAAGCACGGCTCAACGACAACGGCGACGGCATGATTCTCGTCGATACCGCGACGGACGGCATCTCGGCGCTCAAGGTGGAGAGCGTGTCGGGAAGCACGGCACGCGACCTTGGAATCCTCGGCGAGGCCTCGGAACTCGGTGGTTCCATCGACGGCTCCTACGAGAAGATTCTCGATCTGGATGTCACGGACACGCTGGACGAAGTGATCGGCAAGGTCAACGACTCCGGTTTCCAGGTGAGCGCGTCGCTTCTGAACACCAACACGGGCGGTAGCCCGCTTCGACTGGTGCTGAGTTCCGACATCTCGGGACTCGACGGCGATCTGATCGTGGACACCGGTCAGGTCGATCTGGGTTTCAACGAACTCACGAAGGCGAAGAACGCGAAGGTCTTCATCGGGGAAGGCGCCGGGGGAGTTCTCGTCGAGAGCACCAGCAACGTCATCAATGACATCGTGGCCGGCGTCGAGCTCGAACTTCAATCGGCGTCCGAGACGCCGGTGACCGTGAACGTGAGCCGTGATGAAGAGGGGATCATGGAGGCGGTCCAGTTGTTCGTGGACAGTTTCAACGAAGTGATCGGCCGCATCAACGAATTCGACGTCTACGACGCGGAGACCGAGGTCAGAGGCCCGTTGCTCGGCGACCCGACGGTCGCCAAGATCAAGCAGGACATGTACCGAACGCTGCAACAGAGCGCCGTCGGGATCGAGACGCAGTTCCGCTTTCTTTCGGAAGTCGGGATTCGCATCGGCGAGGAAGGCAAGATCACCTTCGACTCGGCTCGGTTCGAGAGCGCCTACGCGGATGACCCCGAAGCGGTCGAGAACCTCTTTGCAGCCTACGAGAGTCAGGGGTCCAGCACCGAGACCATCGCACCCGGCGTGACCGTGGACCGCGTCTCGACCGACTACTCCGAACTTGGTTTCGGCGACCTCTTCAAGCAGGCGGTCAGCAAGCTCACCAATTCGATCGACGGCACGGTGACTATGGCGAGCAAGAGTTTCGATGCGTTGATCGAAGCTCAGAACAAGCGAATCGAACTGATCGATGAACGACTGGCAGCGAAGGAGGAAAGACTCTTCCGCGAGTTCAACGCGATGGAGACCGCGCTCGCGCGACTTCAGAGCCAGCAGTCCTCGATCGGACTGATCTCACAGAATCTCGCGACCGCCGGCTCTCTGTTCGGCTGACCGGCGCGAGATTTGCGCCTGGCCGTGATTCGAATCATGCGGATTGTTCTGGATCCACCTCCGACCGTCTCACCTCTTCCACGCAGACAGCCGATGAGTGCCAAGTAATGACGACCCACCGAGCCCAGGAATATCTTCGAACCAAGGTCATGACGGCTTCGCCGGCGGAACTTCGCCTGCTTCTTCTGGACGGGGCGATTCGATTCGCCGAGCAGGCCAGAGAAGGTCTCGAACAGAAGAACCCGGAGCAGGCCTACGACGGAAGTCGGCAATGCCGGGCGATTCTCACCGAACTCACTTCCGGCCTTCGTTCCGAACTCGCGCCGGAACTCTGCGAGCGGCTCTCGAGCCTCTACCTCTTTCTCTACAAGAGCCTGGTCGAGGCGATGAGCGAGCGGGATGCGGAGGGTGTCCGCAAGGTCGTCGAGATCCTGGCCTTCGAACGAGAGACCTGGCGGCTCGCGATGGAGAAACTCGTCGAGGAGAACGCGGCGTCATCGACGACCGGAGACCCGAGTGGTCCACGGACCGGTGAAACCGGGACGCCGGACAAGGGCGACGGTGATTCCATCGGTGGGCGCGTCCATCTCGCCGGGTGATCGCGAACTCTCTCGATCGGTAGCATGAACGGCGGCTCGGTCCGAGGACTTCGCATCGAGGACAGTGGACCAGCAGACCAGAGGGTGTCATGCGTATCGCTCACTACATGCAGGACATCGACTTCACCCGGGGCGGACCGCCCCGAGCCGTGATCGACCAGGTCGCCACCATGCATGCTCGAGGACATCAGGCCGGCCTGCTCACCACGAATGTGCGAGACGTGCCGCGTTCCTGGTTGGATGGAACGCCCGACACCCCTGAAGTCGTGGAACTTCCCGCAGTCCGAGGTTCCTTCGGGCGACTTTCGCCGGCGGCGATCGAACGGGTTCGCGAGGCGATGGGCCGAATCGACGTCCTGCACATGCACGGCGTCTGGGAGCCGGCCAACCTTCAGGTCGCGGCCGCGTGTCGGCGAGAGAAGATCCCATACGTCGTGAGTCTCCGTGGCATGCTCGATGACTGGTCGATGGATCAGAGCCGCCTGCGGAAGCGGGTCTTTCTCGCACTCGGGGGTCGCGGGTATCTGGAGCGGGCGGCGGCGGTCCATTGCACGGCGGACGCGGAGCTCGAACAGTCGAGAAAGTGGTTTCCACGTGGAAACGGCGTGGTCGTTCCCAATCTGATCGATCTCGAGCCATATGCGGAGCTGCCTGATCCATCGCCGGCGCAGCAGGCCTGGCCGGAGATCAACGAGCCGTCCCTCACGGTGTTGTTTCTGAGCCGGATCCAGGTCAAGAAGGGCATCGAGCACCTGATCGATGCGATCGCGATTCTCCAGCGTGACGGCCGAGCGGACGTTCGAGTGATCGTCGCCGGCTCCGGTGACGACGACTACGTCGCCGCGATGCGGGCCAGAGCCGAAACGGCGGGCGTGGCGGATCGTCTCACCTGGGCGGGACACGTGGGCGGAGATCTCAAGAATTCGCTGTACGCCGCCTGTGACGTCTTCGCGCTTCCAACGAGCCAGGAGAACTTCGGATTCGTCTTCTTCGAGTCGCTGGCATCCGGTACACCGGTCGTGACCACCGACCTCGTCGATACCTGCCACGAGATCGAACGGTCCGGGGGAGGCGTCATCATTCCTCAGGATGCGACACGGTTCGCCGAGGCGATCGCGTCGTTCTCGAGCGGTGAGCGTGACGGCATCGCGATGGGCGCGGCGGGACGAGCCTGGACGCTCGAAAACCTCGACACGAGTCGGGTCGCTTCCGAGTTCGAAGCGGTCTATCGATCCCGCGTCGGCGGCTGAAGCAGCGCCTCTGGGATGAAGCCTCGAATTCGGCCGGGAAGAAGGCGAAGAACTTCGCTGCGGGTGTCCGCCGGAATGATCGCCATCGAAAGAACGGAAAGCACTCCGTAGGCGACCCCCGCGGTGGCGAGTGCGATCGCGGCACTGAACCGACCTGGTTCGAGCGACTCCATCATCTGATGGCCGATGAGCGCGGTCAGCACGGCTGCCGCGACGAGCGGCACGGTGGAGCGCATCAGATGGATCAGGCCCGGCAGGATCGGAATGCCGTGCCAGTGAAGCACGAAGCCCGTTCCGATCGTGGCAGCGATGGTCATCGCGGTGGCCACCGACCCGGAAATCGCATTCACACTGCCCCAGACCACGGCGCCGAAGGCAGCCCCTCCGACGACGGCGACCGCGCGGAGCACGCCGCAGACCACGTTTTCGCGATAGCGGCGTTCCGCCATCAGCGGCGAGGTTCCGATGCCCAGGATCGTCGTGTAGGTCAGTCCGATGGAGAGCGCCTGCACCGTGAAGATGGTGTCCGCCCACTTCTCCGCCCAGATGAGATGCTCGAGCGGTTCGATGAGGGCGAGCATGGAGAGATTGACCGCCGCGATCGCGAAGCCACCGGTACTCAGCAATCGTCGGACCACGGCGGCAAGTCGAACCTTGTCGTGCGACAAGCGCTTGACCACCGGTACGAGAATGTTGAGCACCGTGGTGGTGAAGAGCCGCCCCGGTTGCACCGCGAGTTGATATCCGAAGTAGTAGGTACCGAGCACCGCGGTCTCGACGAGAAACTCCGTGACCATGTAGTCGCCTCGGTTGAAGAGGCTGGTCAGGATGGCGCCGGCGATCAACCAGCGGAACTGATGGAACAGGGGAACCACGAATCGACGTCGGGGGCGGAAGTCCTCGATGTCGGGCTTGGCCTTGATCCAGAGATAGATGACTTCGGCAAGTGCGCCCAGCAAGACCGGAAGCGCCAACGCCGTCGGGTCCCGAAAGACGATCGCAAGAGTGATGGTCAGCGGGTAGGCGACGAGGTTGTTGAGTACCGTCGCCTTGGCGCTCGCCCCGAATGCAAGCCTTGCATTGATCCGCCCTCGGAGGACGAAGCGGACCGGAGATAACATCATGGTCGCCGCGAGAATCCAGAGGAGGATCACCAGTCGTGGTTCTTCGAAGTGCGCGGCGATGTCCGGCGCCAGAATCAACATCGGCACGACGCCGATCAGATAGAACCCGTTGCAGATTCCGAAGACGGTTCCGGTTCTGAACCGCCGTTTCGACGGGGGAAGGGTGACCAGATAGGAGAGCGCATTCCCCCCCTGGAGAATTCCGGCGATGGCCTGGATGCCGATTGCGATGGCGAAGACACCGAAGTCCTCATCGATCAGCACGAGCCCGGTGACCACCTGTGCGATCAAGGCCGCGACCCGCCCGAGAAGGCTGGCTGCAAGCATCAGGCTGGCGCCGCGAGCGGCTTGGTGGGTGAGCATGGGCGGCCTGTACGGTTTGCTCGAACGGGAATCGACTTCCGATGGTTGTCTCGGAGCGTTCAGAATACGAGAATAGAGCGCCTCGGGATTCCGAGGCGAACGAGCGGGTCATGCTGGGGTACTTTCATGAAATCACGACGTCAATGCCGGTTCATCTTGTGGAGTGCGATGGCGAGCCTTCTGGGCGGAACCAGTTCGATCGCTCAGGCCGCGGAAGAGAAGGTCATTCGGCCTGCTCGGGAGCGGATCATCGAGGGTTGGCTCATCGCAGGCTCGTCCGAGGACGAGGGTCGACGAAAGGTGTCGATGAACCAGATCGATGAGGGCGGCTGGCCGTCCTTCGTCGACAACCGAGCGAAGGACGTCTATGACTGGGGTGTTCGGCGCTTCTGGCTTCACAATCCCTTCGGAACGGTCTCCGGCGAGGTCATGCAGTTCGATCAGTATCTGGATGCCCGCGATGCCGGATTGGACGTTCTCACCGAAAACTTCTCCGAGGCCTGGGGACCGGTGACTCGCGGCTCTCTTGGAGAGCCCGTCGAACTCATCGCGTACATCGGCACGGCGGATCCTGATGACGATCGGCTGCAGACGGCCTTTGACTCCGGCAGCTCCGCCCGAGTTCTCGGGACGATGCTGGCCTGTGTGAAACCGCTCCTCATGGCTGGCGCATCGATCGGTGCGGACGCCGCCGTCAAGCTCTCCGACGATGGTCCGGCATTCCATTTCTACAAGTACCTCGAGTCGATCGGGATTCCGGTCTACGTCGAGTCGAGACCGAAGCAAGCGAACCCGGATTGGTCCGAGTTTCCAGTCTTCGCCGTGGACGAGTGGTGGAGGCGGTCGGATCCCGAAGTTCATCAGGATGCGGCGGCCTGGGCGTTGCCGAATTCGCAGATGAAGCGAGAGGTGGTTCGTTGGATCCGGGACTATCCGGGCAAGAGCACGGACCCCGCGGTACTCGAAGAACTCGTTCAACGGACCAGGGCGGCGTTGTTGAATGGTGACACGGTCATTCTTCGAACGGATGGCATTCGGGCTGCGGGCATTCCGTTCGAACGATTCGTCGAGGGGATCGACGAGCAGATGGGAATTGAGACGGGATCAGCCACCGGATCGGGGTCCGTCGAACCATCCTCCGCGGACTCCACCAGGCCGAAGACCTCCCGCCCGATGGCGCCTTCAAAGGAAATCGCTCCGAATGCCTCTCCGACAACGGTCGAGAAGGCGGTCGATCGGTCGAGGGGAGATCTCGAGATCAGACCGGCGACTCTGAACGGCGTGGAGAAGACGAAGGAATCCAAAGCGAGACGAAAGAAGCCGACGTCGTCACCGCGGCGTTGATCCCGAGTGACCTCACTCGGCGCCGGCGTCCATGCCATCGATGCCTGCATCACCATGGTCGATGTGGAATTCCTCTTCGGACACGGTGCCGAAGATCGGTTTGATCAATTTCATCAGGATCACGGTGGTGACGGCGAGGCCGACGAGTTCGACCGTGTAGATGGCGATGTCGCCGCGGCTGTAGGCGACGATCTTCGGACTCATCGCGGCGAGCATGGCGATCGGCCAGGGGTTGAGCGGTTGTCGGCGCAGAATGTCATCGAAGATTCGGAAGACGCCACCCACGAGCAGGCCGTAGATCCCGGCCATCCACAGGCCGCCGTCATGGAAGGCGTTGCCGATGATGCCGGTCCCCCAGTTGACATAGCCGTCGGAGAACTCGCCGAGACTTTCGGGGAGGCTCTCCCCGAGCGCCTGCGGCTTGTCGGGCCAGAGATCGCGAGGAATCGGGTTGCTCAGGACGAAGCGAAGCGTGTGGAAGTAGTCCGGATCACCGTTGCGATGGAATTCCTCGATGCACAGAAGCGAGACGGTGATCGCATCCTCCTGAAGAAAACTCTCGGCGTCTCCCGAGGTCTCCAGCTGGAACTTCATCAGCTGTCGAATACGATCCATCGCGATGCCGCTGTCGGCATCACCCATGAAATCATGGCGGAATCCGCTGTACGCGAGAATCACGACCGCGGCGCCCGCCCCGAGGGCGAGAATCCGACCGATCGTCACGGTGGGGCGGTCGTATCGCCATCTCGCCCAGTACCAGGCGATCGGGATGGCGATCAGGGCGGCGAAGAGCGGATGTCGCCCGGCTCCGAAGAGCGCGACGAAGATCGCCAGCAGGAAGGCGGCTCCGGTCGCGGCGAGATAGATGAGGTTGACGGGATTCCGGAGCCAGCAGAAGAAGAACAAGGCCACGCTGGCCGCAGGCAACAACTTGCCCAGGACATTGGTGATCTGACCGATCACGGGAATCTCGACCGGAAGCACCGACGCCAGAAGCCCGAAGAACATCGCGAGGAAACCCACGACCAGGATCGATGCGATGTTCACCGTCGGTGAGGTGCGCCAGCGCTTGATCGCGATCTTCTGCGGCAGGGACCATCGGTTGTAGGCGTACCAGAACGTCGCGAAGAACAGCGCGGTTCCTGCAAACAGGAGCATGGCGTCCGACATCGGGTGATTGCCGCGGTACAAGCCGGTCACGCCGGTCGTCAACGCGGCGATCCCGAAGAACTTCGAACAGCCGAGAAGGAAGAGGTGTCGCGAGGTGATCAGGTCGTCACCGACGACGAGATAGTTGTAGAGGATCGCGATCAGGGGCGCGAAGACCATGAGAAAGCCGAACAGGGTGATGACGGTGTCGATCGGCATCTGGAATCAGTCGTTCATCGGGGCGGACACGGAGTGCCCGGCGTCCGTCAGCGTCTTTTCACGCTTCGCGAGTTCGAGGTCCGTCTCCACCATCATCTTCGCGAGTTCCTCGACGTTGGTCTTCGGAGTCCAGTTGAGCTTCTCCTTCGCCTTGGAGGGATCTCCAAGGAGCTCCGCCACTTCTGCAGGCCGGAAGTACCTGGGGTCCACTTCGATGAAGTCTTCGGGATCGAGCCCGACTTCCGCGAAACAAAGCTCGCAGAACTTTCGAACCGAGATCATCTCGCCGGTGGCGATGACGTAGTCGTCGGGATCGGGCTGCTGGAGCATCAGCCACATGGCTTCCACGTAGTCACCGGCGAAACCCCAGTCGCGCTTGGCATCGAGATTGCCGAGGAACAGCTTCTTCTGGAGTCCGAGTTTGATGCGTCCCACGGCTCGGGTGATCTTTCGCGTGACGAAGGTCTCGCCTCGTCTCGGGCTCTCGTGATTGAAGAGGATGCCGCACGAGGCGTGCATGTCGTAGCTCTCGCGGTAGTTGACCGTCATCCAGTGCGCACACACCTTGGCACACCCGTAGGGCGATCTCGGATGGAAGGGCGTGGTCTCCCGCTGCGGAACTTCCTGGACCTTGCCGAACATCTCCGAACTCGAGGCCTGGTAGAACCGGATCTTGCTCCCGCTGCGGTCCTGCTGATTCCTGATCGCTTCGAGAAGTCTCAAGGTCCCGGTGCCCACCACGTCGGCCGTGTATTCAGGTTGGTCGAAACTCACTCGCACATGGCTCTGCGCGCCGAGGTTGTAGACCTCCCGCGGGTCGATGTCCTGAAGCAGCCGCATCAGACTGGCGGAGTCGGAGAGGTCGCCATAGTGGAGCTTCAGTCGGATTCCGCGATCGTGCGGATCCTGATAGATGTGATCGATCCGGCCGGTGTTGAAACTCGCGGATCGGCGGATGATGCCATGGACCTCATACCCCTTGTCGAGGAGCAATTCCGCAAGGTAACTGCCGTCTTGTCCGGTGATGCCGGTGATGAGCGCTCGTGGGGGTGATTGGTCTGTCATCTGGAGCTCCGGAAACGTCCACGATCGGTAGAAAGCCAGGCCAAGAGGAAACAGGGCCTCACGGTGAGCGGGCAGGGTAGTATCGGTCCTTCGAGGCTCAGGCTTGCGGAGTTCCCGCATCCTCGGGATCGGTTTTCAATTGAACACGATGTTCTGCACGCGAGCAGCGGGTTTCATCGACTCTGAGCTGATGGAAGGTCGATGACTAAGGGGGAATCGAAGGGTGAGGACTGGTACTTCATTCGGAGTCGGCATGGATCTTCAGGGTAGGAAAGTCGTGATCACCGGTGGAGCCGGGTTCCTTGGACGAGCGGTGCAGCAGACCCTCAAGGACCGCGGTGTCGGGGAGATCGTGATACCTCGAAAAAGAGACTACGACCTCGTCCACGAAGAGGCCGCAATTCGCCTCTACAAGGACCACGACCCCGATCTCGTCCTTCATCTGGCCGCCGAAGTCGGCGGAATCGGTGCGAATCAAGACAATCCAGGTCGGTATTTCTTCGCCAACATGGCGATGTCCCTGCACCTGATCGAGCAAGCTCGAATCCATGCCGAGGCTCATCCAGACTTCAAATTCGTCCAGGTCGGCACAATTTGCGCCTACCCGAAGTTCACACCGGTGCCATTCAAGGAAGCGGATCTCTGGAGCGGCTATCCGGAGGAGACCAACGCGCCGTACGGCATCGCCAAGAAAGCGGCGATGGTCATGCTCGATGGGTATCGCCGGCAGTACGGGCTTGCGTCGGCCTACGTCCTCCCGGTCAATCTGTACGGGCCATACGACAACTTCCATCCGCACACGAGCCATGTGATCCCCGCGTTGATTCGGAAGTGCGTCTCGGCGGTCGACGAGGGGCGGGATCACATCGAGTGCTGGGGAACGGGGTCGGCCAGCCGCGAGTTTCTCTATGTGGATGACTGCGCCGCGGGACTCGTCCGCACCGCCGAGGTGCTCGACGATCCGACGCCCATCAATCTGGGCACGTGCATGGAGATCACGATTCGCTCGCTGGTGGAGTTGATCGCCCGCCTGTCCGGGTTCGAAGGTGAGATCCGCTGGGATCCGACCAAGCCGGACGGACAGCCACGTCGATGTCTCGACACGAGTCGCGCCGAGCAGATCCTGGATTGGAAGGCTCAAGTCGACTTCGAGACGGGCTTGCGTCGAACCATCGAGTGGTATCGCGAGAACCAGGCGCGAATCATCGCATCAGAGGCGGTGACCTGAAGGCATGCGGGTTCTTCTGATCAACCAGGTCTTCTTTCCGGATGTTGCCGCGACGGCGCAGCACGGTCATGATCTCGCGCGCGATCTGGTCCGGCACGGACATGAGGTCTCGGCGATCGCCTCCCGCTCGCTCTACGGCCAGAAGGGCGCCGCCCTTCCGTCGCATGAGACCGTCGATGGAATCGAGATCCACCGGGTCGGCCGGTCCTTCTTCGGGAAGTCGAGCATTCTCGCCCGGGTGGCGGACTTCGTCTTCTTCTATCTCGCGGCGATGATCCGGGCGTTGACGCTCCCCAGGCATGATGTGGTGGTCTGTTTCACCACGCCGCCGTTCATCGCGATGGTGGGACGGATTCTGCGCCTGGTGAAGGGAACCAGATGCGTCTACTGGGTCATGGACCTCTACCCGGATCTGCCGATCGCCTGTGGCGTGATGCGGCCGGGGTCGCTGGCAAGTCGATTCTTCGAACGAGTGAATCGTTCCTGCCTGCGCTCGGCTGATGCCGACGTGGTGCTTGGTCGCTGCATGGCCGACCTCGTGCGGAGCAAGGGCGTTCCCGAGGAACGCATTCGCATGATCGGCGTCTGGAGCGATCAGGAAGAGGTCAAGCCCGTCCCTCGCGACGAAAATCCGTATCGCCGGGACTGGGATGTCGGTGATCGCACGCTGATCATGTACTCCGGAAACTTCGGCATCGGACACGACGTCGACACCTTTCTCAATGCCGCCCGCGAACTGAGAGGCGATGATCGAATCCGCTTCGCATTCGTCGGTGGCGGGAAGAAGAAGGAACAGGTCGAGCGGTTCGTTCACGAACACGGTCTCGAGTCGAACTGCCTGATCGCGCCGTATCAACCTCGCGAACGACTGGACGAACTGCTGAGCGCCGCCGATGCCCATCTGGTCAGTCTTCTCGAGGGCGTGGAGGGGATCATGGTTCCCAGCAAGCTCTTCGGAATCCTCGCGGCCGGCCGGCCGGCGATCTTCATCGGGGACGAGCGAAGCGAGATCTCGCGGGTCATCGTCGAAAACGAATGCGGCGCTTCGGTGAGACAGGGCGACGTCGACTCGTTGATCTCGATCATCCGTGGCTATGCCGACGACCCCGGGTCCTGCCGACATGCCGGCGAGCTGGCCAGGCTCGCCCTGATCGAGGAGCACGGCGCGACTCACCGCCTTGCGGCGTGGCGGGAACTGCTCGAAGAACTGGCCGGCGACGCCGGCGATCCGAAACCCAGCGGGAGCACAGACGCGTGATCAAGTACGTCTTCATTCAGAACGAGCCCTTCCTGCTTCCGAAGGTCCTCGACAAGTACCTTCGCGATCATCACGACACCACCGCGGGCGTGAACATCCAGAGCGTCGCGCAGGGAAAGCGAACGGTCTTCCAGACGGCGATGGATCTGCGGCGGCTCTACGGATTCGGCTACTTCCAGTGGAAGCTTCGGAAGTACCTGATCAAGAAGATCCTGGGCAAGATCGAGAACGACTGGCTGGGATCGACGAAGCGCTGTCATTCGGTGCGTGCGGTCGCGAAGAAGTACGGCGTCGAAGTCACGGAAGCGGTGGACGTCAACAGCGAAGCGTTCCTCGCGCATCTCCGCGAGAAGAAGGTCGATTTCATCCTCTCCATCTCGGGCACCCAGCTGTACAAGAAGAAGCTTCGGGAACAGACACCGAAGGGGATCGTGAACTGCCACGGTGCGCTGCTGCCGAAGTACCGCGGACTGATGCCGAGTTTCTGGACCCTCGCCAACGGCGAGCAGGAAGGCGGCGTGTCGGTGCATTTCGTGGACGCCAAGCTCGACAACGGGCCGATCCTGGTGCAGAAGCGCTACCGTCTCAATCCATGGGACTCACTCGAGGACGTCATGGCCCGATCCAAGGATCTGGCCGCGGAGGCCATTCTCGAGTGCGTTCGACTGGTCGAAGCCGGTGATCCACCACTGATTCCGAATCCTGCAGAGGAGTCGACGCACTTCTCGATGCCCACTGCCGAGGATCTTCGGAGACTGAGAGAAAGAGGCCATCGGCTCGTGTGAGACCATGCCGGCCGCGACTTCGGACCTTCCTGACCAAGATGACTCGAGACCCGAACGAATCTCCCCTTGATGCTTCATCCGCTTCGGCAGGCGAGGTGGTGAACGCGCTCAGTTTCGACATCGAGGACTGGTTCCATCTCGTCGAGATCGATGCGGTCTCCGATCCTGAGCAGTGGAGTTCGTTTCCATCGATCGTCGAGCATCGAACGGAAGAGATCCTGGAGATCTGCGATCAGCACCAAGCGAAGGCGACCTTCTACTTTCTCGGATGGATCGCCGAGCGATATCCCGCGCTGGTCCGACGCGTCGTCGAAGCAGGACACGAGATCGGGACGCACTCCTACTGGCATCGCAAGGTGTGCGATCTCGACGAAGCGACCTTCCGGGAGGATCTTCTCCGCTCGATCAAGGTGATCGAGGATGCCGGCGGCGCCAAAGTGACTTCATTCCGGGCACCGAGCTTCTCGATCACTCCGGGGACCGAATGGGCGTTCGATGTTCTTCTGGATGCCGGACTTCGATACGACGCGAGTCTGTTCCCGGTGGCGAGAGAGAACGGTGGCTATCCATGTGCCGAGGCGCCGCATCTGTTCACGGCGGCCCCCTCGGGGCGGGGCATGCCGGAACTTCCGATGAGTCTGATGCGAGTCGGCCCGAAGCGGGTCGGATTCTCCGGAGGTGGATACCTGCGGCTCTTCCCGGCCTGGCTCATTCATCGTGGTTTCAATGCGCTCAACCGTCGCGGGATTCCCGGCGTGGTCTACCTCCATCCGCGTGACTTCGCGCCGGATTGCCCGGTGGTGAAGATGACCGCATCCAGACGGTTCAAGTGTTACGTCGGTCTCTCGAGCACCGCGACGAAACTGCACTCGATTCTCTCGAGGTATCGATTCGCCTCCTGCGGTACGGTGATGTCCCAGAGCTTCCCAGACCTGGAGATCGCTTGATCGACGTCCTGATCATCACCAAGAACGAAGAGGCCAACATCGGCTTCTGTCTCGAGGCGCTCCACGGATGGACCCGGAAGATCTTCGTCGTCGACAGTGGTTCGACCGACCGAACCAGGGAGATCGTGGATTCGACCGATGCGGAGTTCGTCCACCATGACTGGGCGGGGTACGCGGCGCAGAAGAACTGGGCGCTGAACAATCTCCCGTTCGAAGCCGATTGGACGCTGATCATCGACGCCGACGAGGTGGTGACGCCCGAGCTTCGAAAGGAGATCGAAGCGGTCCTGGCCAAGGACGTCGGCGACGTATCCGAATCGGCGTTCTATCTGAACCGGCTCTTCTACTTCCTCAATCGTCCGATCCGGAACTGCGGTTACTTCCCGAGTTGGAACCTGAGACTCTTCAAGCGAGGGACCGCACAGTACGAGGACCGGGCGGTCCACGAACACATGGTGGTGGATGGCGAGGTCGCGTATCTCGAGGAGCCGATGATCCATGACGATCGTCGGGGCATGGAACACTCGATCGCGAAGCACAACAGTTACTCGAGTCTCGAGGCGCAGGAGATCCTCCGCGGTCGCGAGGCCGCCGGCCCGCCGGCTTCGGGTCTCGAGTCGAGCTTCTTCGGGAATGCTCTCCAGCGTCGACGCTGGTTCAAGCAGAAGATCTACCACCTTCTCCCGGCGCCCTGGCTCTTCCGCTTCCTCTACATGTACGTCTGGCGACGTGGTTTCCTCGATGGTTCCACGGGGCTTCGGTTCAGCTTGTTCATCAGTGCCTACGAGTTCCTCATCTCGCTGAAGATTCGAGAGCTTCGACTGAATCGGGCGCCGCGTCTTCCGAAGCCGATGGACCCCTCGCATCCCAGCAAGGATCTCCCGGTCACCGTCGTGGTGCCGGTCCTGAACGAAGAGAAGAACCTTCCCGCCTGTCTGAGTCGACTCGGTCGATTCGCGAAGGTCGTGGTGGTCGATTCCGGAAGTACCGATCGGACCTGCGAGATCGCCGCCGAGCACGGGGCGGAAGTCGTCGACTTCCGTTGGAACGGTCAGTTTCCGAAGAAGCGGAACTGGGTTCTGCGGAACCACGAGTTCGATACGCCCTGGATCCTCTTCCTCGATGCGGACGAGTACGTCACCGAGGATTTCTGCGAGGAACTGGCGGCCCGGCTGCCGGAGACCACGCATGACGGAATGTGGCTCTCGTACCACAACTACTTCATGGGTCGATACCTGCGACACGGAACCGCCTTCACGAAACTGGCGCTGATCCGAACGGGCAGCGGTGAGTATGAACGCATCGACGAGGAGCGATGGAGCCATCTCGACATGGAGGTGCACGAGCATCCGGTGCTTCAGGGAAGCACCGGAAAGATCGCGGCTTCGATCGACCATGACGACTACAAGGGCCTCGAGTCCTACATCAGCAAGCACAACGAATACTCGTCCTGGGAGGCGAAGCGATATTCGAAGCTGGTGGAGGATGGCGGCGCCGGCCAGTCCTACTTCACGAGACGACAGCGCTGGAAGTACGGCGCCATCCGCCGATGGTGGCTGGCTCCGGGCTACTTCCTCGTGAGTTACTTCCTTCGCTTCGGTCTGTTGGACGGTTTCCCGGGGTTCGGCTTCGCGTTGCTCAAGTGGATCTACTTCTTCCAGATCCGCCTGAAGATCATCGAACTCGAGAACGCCCGGGACGAGTCCCCGTCGGCGGCGAGGTGATCAAGCGGTCGATTCCGATTCAGTCGGAGACGACTCGAACTTTCGCATCGCGATCTCTCTTCCGGGATTGCCCACCGTCACCGACCAGGGCTTTGCATCTCGGACCGCCACCGCGGCGGCTCCGATCACCGCGCCCTCGCCGATGGTGACGCCAGGCATGATGAACGCCCTTGCACCGATGAAGGCATCTTCGCCGACGTCGATCGGACCGACGACGAGCGGAAGGACCGGGACGGACAGATCGTGGCTTCCTCCGCAGAGGTACGTGCCCTGGGCGATCGTGCACCTTGCACGAAGAACGCACTCGCCGAGGTTGTAGACCTCGCTGTCGGGTCCGAGGCAGGCGCGATCATGCAGTTCCAACTGCCAGGGGACTCGGATGCGACAGGACGCGGCGACGTAGGGTCGTCCCTGGATCCGGCAACCGAAGAGTCGAAGGATCAGCAGCCGCCATCGATTGAGGGGATTCGGCGTCCAGCGACAGGTCAGCGTCCACAGGATGGCGAAACCGGCCACGCCGAGGCGCTCGCGGAACGACCAGGGGCTGGCGTAGGCGCTGGCCTGATCCGTCTGCTTCCGATGGAGCCTGTCCTTGGGGCGAGTGCTCACGATCGATGCCGTCCTTTCCGAAGGTCGTCGATGGACTCCTGGAAGTCCTCGAGGTACGCGTCTGCGATCTCCTCGATTCCGTATCGGCTGGCAGCGGCGATCGCCGCCGCGGAAAGTCGCTCACGCAGCGACGGATCTCCGGAAAGGCGTTCCAACGCCCCGGTAAGGGAGTCGACCTCACCGTCGCCTCTGGTGAAGACGAGGCCGGTTCGATCGTTCTGGATGTAGGCCGAATACTGGGGAAGGTCCGCGACCACGGGGGGCAGACCGCACGCCATGGCTTCCAGCGGAGCCACCGGGGAGGCTTCACCCTTCGCCGCGATCGACGGATAGCAATAGAGGTCGGCGGCCCGGAGCTCGTCGGCCAGGGCCGTGGGATCCGAGACTCCTCCGGGAAGTTCCAGCGGCGCTTCGCCGGCAAGATCCATCAATCGCCGAACGTAGTCGGGTCCGCCACCGCCATCGCCCTGTCCGGCGGGTCCGACCAGGCGGAGCTGGAAGTCGCGACCGCGGGTGAGAAGGCGTTGCCAGGCTTCGACCAGCAGGTGCAGTCCCTTCTCCGGATGAATTCGGCCGGTATATAGGATGCGGATCGGGCGATCGGAGGATGGGTCTTCCCGCGGTTCCAGGGGGTGGAAGACTTCGAGATCCACGGGGTTTCCGATCAGCGAGATCCGGTCGGCCAACGCAGGGCGTTCGCCGGCGATGCCATCCACGATGGCCTGCGAGACGGTCGAGATCCGGTCGACCCCGCCGTAGAGAAACATCTGCCCCTTGGGAAATCGCTGGACATGCATGTTGAGCACGCCGACGCCGGCCTTTTCGCGACGGCGGGGGGATCGCAGGATCCACGGCAGCCAGAAGCAGTTGGTGACGGTCACATCGGCTTGGGGGAGGAGGGCTCGCGCGGATCTGGACCAACCGAAGTCTCGGACGATGTCCATCTTGACGCTGGATCCGCGGTCGAGAAGCGGGAGACGCACGAATCTGATGCCGTTGATCGAGTCGCCTCGAGGCAGATCGGGATGATCCGGGCCGACGACCGTGGTGGGGTGCCCGCGGCGAGCGAATGTGGCGGCCAGCCGCCACCACACCTTCTCGATCGCACCACTGGGTGCGGGCGGCGGTGGCTTGAATGGTCCCAGCACGATGGTGATGTGCATCTGGCGAGCGCCTCCGGCTCCGGAACTGGATCGCGAGATCGTAGGATACGGCTTCGGGACCCTCGACCGTCGTTCCGGTCGTGACCCTTTCCGGACTCCTCGAACCCAATCGGAACGGTTGATGCCCCTTCGACTCCACGACACCCTCGAGCGACGCCTCGTCGACTTCACTCCGCTCGACCCCTCGGGCCCGGTGACGTTCTACACCTGCGGCCCGACGGTCTACGACTATGCACACATCGGCAACTTCCGGTCTTTCCTGAATGCCGATGTGCTCCGAAGGACCCTCGAATTTCTCGGTCACGACGTGCGGCATGTGATGAACATCACCGATGTCGGACATATGACCGAGGATGCGGTCGCTGATGGTGGTGGCGAGGACAAGATGGCGGTCGCCGGAAAACGACTCCTGGAAGCGAAGAAGTCCGGATCACTTCCCGATGGAGCGGAGATCGATCCCGGCGATCCCGGTGCCATCGCGGACTTCTACGCGGCGGCCTTCATCGATGATGCACGCCTGCTCGGCCTCAAGGTGGTGGAGGACGCCGACTCGGAACCGGCGCTGATGCCGCGACCGACTCGGTGGGTGCCGGAGATGATCGCACTGATCGAACGGCTCATCGCCGGAGATCACGCCTACGTCGGCGGCGACGGCGCCGTGTACTTCTCGGTCGCGAGTTTTCCCGACTACGGACGTCTGAGCGGCAACACGATCGACGCGCTTCGAGAGGGCGAGGGTGGCCGGGTCAACGCGGCCAACCAGGCGGCGAAGCGGCATCCGGCCGACTTTCTTCTCTGGAAACCCGACCCGTCGCATCTCATGCGGTGGCCGAGTCCGTGGGGCGAGGGATATCCCGGATGGCATCTCGAGTGCAGTGCGATGGCGCAGGGCCTTCTCGCACCTTCGGAAGGTGAGCATGCGGGAGAGATCGATCTTCATTCCGGAGGCGAGGACAACATCTTCCCGCATCATGAATGCGAGATCGCACAGAGCCGTGCCGCTTTCGGATCATCGCGATTCGCGCGGTACTGGTTCCACACGAGGCATCTCGTCGTCGAAGGCGAGAAGATGTCGAAGTCCAAGGGCAACTTCTTCACGGTGCGGGACATTCTCGCGAAGGGCGCCACGCCGGCGGCGCTGCGTCTGGAGCTGGTTCGGACGCACTATCGGCAGAATGCCAACTTCACCCTTCAGGGGCTTCGAGACTGCGGACGCATGATCGATCGCTGGTGTCGACTGGAATCCCAGCTCGCATCCGGCCAGGTGGTCGCGGGGGATGGTCCCGGACCGTTGGAATCCGCACTTCCGGGCTTCACCGATGCGGTCAGTGACGATCTGAATCTCGCTCGCGCCATCGGCGTGCTCAACGAGGCGGTCAACGCCAGCCGAGTCGACGCCGACTCCCCGGCGGGCGACCCGGCTCGAGCGGCCTCCGAACTCGCGGCGCTTCGGCGGATGAACGAAGTGCTGGGAGTGCTCGAACGGAACGACGCGCCGGTCGTCGTCGATGATGATCTCGCGGGACGGGTGGAGGCCTGCATCGCAGCGCGGGCGGAAGCCAAGGCGAACAAGGACTGGGCCGCTGCGGATGCCATTCGAGACGAACTGACCACGCTTGGAGTCGCGATCAAGGATGGGCCGGAAGGCACCACCTGGTCTCGGATCGTCGAATGACCGCCTCGAGTAGACCACCGGTGATCGGTCTCGTGGGAGGCGTCGGTTCGGGGAAGAGCGCCGTGGCCGCGATTCTTCAGGATCTTGGTTGCGTGGTGAGCGATTCCGATCGGGACTCCCGCGCCGCCCTGGAGTCGCCGGAGGTGCTGCAGGCGATCCGTGAATGGTGGGGTCCGAGTGTCATCACCGAAGATGGAACACCGGATCGATCCGCGATCGCGGCGCACATCTTCCGGAATTCGGACGATCGCGCCCGGCTCGAAGCGTTGATTCATCCAAAGGTCCATGCCGCGAGGGAGCATGCCTTTTCCGCCGCGTCGCCCGGTATTCGAGCGCTGGTGATCGACGCGCCGTTGCTCTTCGAAGCCGGAATCGACGGACTGTGCGATGCCGTGGTCTTCGTCGATACGCCGGGAGAAATCAGGCTCGAACGAGTGCGATCGAACCGCGGTTGGGATGAATCCGATTGGTCCCGCCGCGAATCCGCACAAATGTCGATCGAGGAGAAACGGTCGCGAGCGACGATGGTGATCGACAATTCGGTGGAAATCGAATTTCTTCGACCTCGAGTCGAAGCGGTCCTGAATGCGCTTGCCCCACCCTGATCTGACGCATGTTCGGTGGTTCAGGTGGGGAAACGGGCGAAAATAACCCCCTCCGGGAACGATCCTGCCCGGATGAGGCTTGACCGGAGCCGAAAGTCGGTTCATCATGCAGGGGCACGGGAACGCCCTGTCGCTTCCCGCCCCTCACAACGTGTCGCCTGTCGAGCCGTGCTCGCAGATCCAATGGAATGATCCAGCGGATCCCCACGGCACCCCGGTCTCATCATCGACCGTCGCAGGCCACCTTCCATCAGGTTGTTCCAACCATGACAAGCAAGTCCCGTCGTCGTCGCCGCAAGCCCGGCGGTAGTTCATCCTCCCAAGGCTCGAACGCCGCTTCGATCACGCTCGCTCCAGGATCGGTCCCGACCGACGAGCAGCTCGAGTTGGAGGCCGCCGAACTGGAGGAGGAGCTGCAGGAGCGATACAACATCGCCAAGAAGAGCGACCTCGATCTCGCCAAGCTCCAGAAGCTGACCAATCCCGAACTCCTCAAGATCGCCAAGAAGGAGAAGATCGAGGATTGCGGCAACCTGCCCAAGCAGAAACTGGTGTTCGAGATTCTGCGAAAGCGTGCCGAGAAGGCCGGACTGATGATGGCGGAGGGGACGCTCGAAGTGATGCCGGAGGGATTCGGATTCCTTCGCAGCGCCGAGTACAGCTATCTGCCCTGCGCCGACGACGTCTACGTCAGCCCGAGCCAGATCCGCCGCTTCGGGCTTCGTCGCGGAATGATCGTGAAAGGCCTGATCAGGCCGCCGAAGGAAGCCGAAACCTACTTCGCGATGCTTCGGGTCGAAGAAGTCAACGGCCGCGACCCCAAGGTCCTCCACGAGCTTCCGACCTTCGAGAATCTCACGCCGCTGCACCCGAACCGGCGAATTCAGCTGGAATTGCCGGAAGAACCGACCCGTCTGGAGCCTCGGATCATCGACATGGTGACGCCGCTCGGCTTCGGGCAGCGAGCACTGGTGGTCGCGCCGCCCCGGACCGGCAAGACGGTGATTCTCCAGCAGGTCACCAACGCCATCGCGAAGAATCATCCGGAAGCGCACGTGATCGTCATGCTGATCGATGAACGTCCCGAGGAGGTCACGGACTTCAAGCGAAACACGCCGGACTCGGTCGAAGTCGTCGCCAGTACGTTCGACGAAGAAGCGTCGCGGCACATCGCGGTCTCCGAGATCGTGATGGAGAAGGCGCGACGCATGGTGGAATTCGGGGATCACGTCGTGATCCTGCTCGATTCGATCACGCGACTCGCACGTGGTTACAACAACGGCATGTCGGGATCCGGAAAGATCGGTTCCGGTGGTGTCGACAACGCCGCGCTCATCAAGCCCAAGAAGTTCTTCGGTTCGGCTCGAAACATTGAAGACGGTGGCTCGCTGACGATCGTCGCGACGGCACTGGTCGATACCGGAAGCCGGGCCGATGAAGTGATCTTCGAGGAGTTCAAGGGGACGGGCAACGCCGAACTCCATCTGGACCGCAAGCTCGTCGAGAAGCGGGTCTATCCCGCGATCGACATCGCCGCGAGCGGAACCCGACGCGAAGAGCTGCTCCTGGATCCTCAGGAGCACGAGTTGATCACCCGACTTCGCAAGGTCGTCTCCGACATGAATGTCGTGGAGGCCATGGAGCTGCTGCGGTCGAGGCTTGCCAAGACCAAGAGCAACGGCGAGTTCCTGATGACCATGAGCATGGGCTGAGGGCCGTGAATCGAGGGTTCTTTGGCAAGATCTCGTCCAAACGGTCGCCATTCCCGGCATTCCCCGGGGGTGAGAATCCCCGGAACCCGGAACCCGGGAACCGAGGCGGGTGATCTGCGGATGAGTCTCAGGTCCTTCGTGCTGATCGGAAGCCCCGTCAGCACGCATTTCGGGGCCCTGCGGGATCAAGGAGAGCGTCGAACTCGGATTCACGACCTCTTCGTGTGCCAAAGACGACGGCCAACGGTTCTGACGGGTATTGTCGAGGGTGGAGCAGTCCGGCCGACTCAAAAGAGAATTCGGAGATTCGCGTGAGCGCAACCAACAATCATCGTGGCATGACCCTGGTCGAGATCCTGACGGTGATCGGGATCATCGTCGTTCTGCTGGCGATCCTGCTTCCGGGGCTCGGAACGGTGAATCGAACGGGCCAGCAGGTGGCCAGCGAGAGCAACCTTCGGCAGATCTTCATGCTGATGACGGACTACTCGACGGACAATCGAGAGTTCATCGTGCCGTCCAGCTTCGACTACCGCCAAGCGAGCTATCCCGGGAAGATGCGGAAGAACAGCCCGGTAGGTATCGAGCCCTTGGTCGGGCCGAGTAACGGCGGTAACTTTCCCCTGGGGGACTTCGAGAACGTCGGCTCATGGGCGGACATTCTCTGGACGTACACGGATCTGAGTGCCAATGGCATCCTGATCCCCTTCGAGGCCAACTCGAATCCCAATGGATACAACTATCGATACGACGCGCCGGACCGGGTCGTTTTCGAGTCGGACCTCGGCTTCAAGAACATTCTTCGCAGTACCGTCCCGATGAAGAAGACCGCCGGCGGAACGGAAGCGACTCCGTTCGGCGATGGTGCAAGGTCATCGGAAGTCGGCCATCCGGGGTACTTCGCGGCCAACGACTGGTTCAGAATCAGCGGTCCCGACTCGGAGTGGTATTCGCGACCGCAGATTCGATTCCCCGCCCGGTCGGTGTACATGGTCGATTCCCTCGCGGGAGAAACGATCAGTCCGAACACGGAAGGGTGGGGGGACCCGGGGGCGGGATACCAGACCCAGGTCGATTTCCGGTACATCGGCGATACGTCGCTCTTCCTCACGCTTGATGGGGGCATCAAGGCGGAAACGGCGTTCGTGGATCTCGAGGAGATCGAGGATCGCGGCTACCTGATCCATGGGCTCGACGCTCGACCAGAAGATCACGACCATCCGGATCCCTGATCGGAAGACCGGGAAGGCTCGTATCTTCGGGATTGCTGGTGGAGAAGACGCCTCGAATCGGGCGTTTCTCATTCAATCTGCGAGCACCGCCAATCAATGGCTCGAAGCCCTCGGCCATTCACGGTCGAATTTCCATCTTGAGATCCCCTATCGACGCCCAAAGGGCGGCTTTATCCGGACGTCCCCGAGAGATCGTGGTTCGGGTCGCGTCGCTCGAAATCAGGCCCGGTCAGCAGCCCCAAGCCGGTATTTCGAAGTCTTGCCTTCCCGCCGGTATCCGCTACACTCTGCGATCTGCCGTCCCACATGGGGCGGTTTTTATTCAGCGTTCGCCGAGCTCTACCGGTGGTCGCTTGGGCGGTTCGTCCGCCTGACAATGTGAAGTTCCACGGTGCTTCGGCACCCGTTCCATGCCACCGTAGCTCAGTGGTAGAGCACACCCTTGGTAAGGGTGAGGTCACGGGTTCAAGTCCCGTCGGTGGCTTCAAGACTCTTCGGGATCGGCCATGTGTTTCATATGGTGCCTTCCCAATCGGAACCCGGCCGAAGGTGGTCGGGCGAAACCCCTCCGGAGGAATGGTCCACGAAGGACCGGAACTCCAACCGTCGATCGCCGCTCGGTCACACGCTGACCCAGACGGCGGGAATTCAGGAGATGCCCGCAGATGGCAAAGGAAGTCTTCCAGCGGACCAAGCCGCACGTCAACGTGGGCACCATTGGCCATGTCGATCACGGCAAGACCACGCTCACCGCAGCAATCACCACGGTTCAGGCGGCCAAGGGCCTTGCAAAGCCGATCGCCTACGACGAAGTCGCGAAAGCGTCCGAGTCGGAAGGCCGTCGCGACCCAACCAAGATCCTCACCATCGCGACCAGCCACGTCGAGTACGAGTCGGAAAAGCGACACTATGCTCACGTCGACTGTCCCGGTCACGCCGACTACGTGAAGAACATGATCACCGGTGCCGCCCAGATGGACGGCGCCATTCTGGTGGTTTCCGCTTCGGACGGCCCGATGCCTCAGACGCGTGAGCACATCCTGCTCGCTCGCCAGGTGGGTGTGCCGAGGATCGTGGTCTTCCTCAACAAGTGCGACCTCGTCGACGACGAGGAGCTCCTTGATCTCATCGAACTCGAAGTTCGTGAGCTCATGACCAAGTACGACTTCCCCGGCGATGACGGCCCGGTCATTCGTGGTGCGGCATTCCCCGCGCTCTCGAACCCCGAGGACGCCGAGAAGAACGCGTGCATCGGAGAGCTTCTCGAAGCCCTCGATACCTACATCGAACAGCCCGAGCGGGAAACCGACAAGCCCTTCCTGATGTCCATCGAAGACGTGTTCTCGATCAAGGGTCGCGGTACCGTCGCAACCGGCCGTATCGAGCGTGGCATCATCAAGGTTGGAGACGAAGCCGAGATCGTCGGTCTCTCCGCCGAGACGCTCAAGACGACCGTCACCGGCGTCGAAATGTTCCAGAAGACGCTTGACGAGGGTCAGGCCGGCGACAACGTCGGTTGCCTCCTCCGCGGCGTCGAGAAGGAGCAGATTCAGCGTGGTCAGGTGCTCGGCAAGCCCGGCAGCATCAAGCCCCACACCAAGTTCCAGGGTCAGGTCTATGTGCTGACCAAGGAAGAGGGTGGTCGCCACACGCCGTTCTTCTCCGGCTACAAGCCGCAGTTCTACTTCCGTACCACGGACATCACCGGCAAGCTCACTCTCATGGGTGGTGCTGAAATGTGCATGCCCGGCGACAACGTCGAACTCGAGGTCGACCTCGAGGGCAAGGGCGTCGCAATGGAAGAAGGCGTTCGTTTCGCGGTTCGCGAAGGTGGCCGTACCGTCGGCTCCGGCGTGGTCACCTCGATCGTCGAGTGATACCGAATCGATCGGTGTTCGGAGCCCGGCTTCGGCCGGGCTCCGGCCCCGACTCGGCGGTGTGATGAGGCCATCCGGCCTTGCAGTGTTTTGAGAGATCCCAGAAGGGTGATGCGGTAATGGCCAAGAGATCAAACGATCGTGAGTTCGTCTGGCTTCAGTGCACCGAGACCGGCGAGCTGAACTATCGAACCAACATTCGTGTCAAGGGCGGCATCGACGAGAAGGTCAAGGAGGGCTTCAAGAAGTACTCCCCCTCTCTTCGGAAGCACACTCTTCACAAGATCAAGCGGAAGTGATCGGCGCCCCTCGTTATGGCCTCGGCCCTGACGTCGGTCGTATCAACCTCCCACGCCAGTAGCTCAATTGGCAGAGCAGCGGATTCCAAATCCGCAGGTTGAGTGTTCGAGTCACTCCTGGCGTGTTTTCAGACCGAATTCGGATCCATCGGACGGATTCGAATGGTCCGCTCCGGTTTCTGTTCACAGTTGGGATTCAAGCAATGTCCACGGCGATCTACAAGAAGGGCCAGGGCTACTGGACTCGGCAGATGTCCACGATCGCGGGCGGGGTGATAATCCTGCTCGGTGCGATGTGGTTCTCCGACTTCTTCAAGAACTCCGCGTGGTTCGAACTGGATCCGATTTACTTCCGAGCGATGGCCGGTGTCCTCTGGGTCGGCGTCTTCGGCTTCTTTCTGTACTACTTCATCTGGCTCAAGCCACGGTCGGTCGACTTTCTTGTGGCGACCGAGTCCGAGATGAAGAAAGTGAACTGGTCCTCTCGCCGCGAGTTGGTGGGATCCACGATCGTGGTGATCGCCCTTTCAGCCGGTATCGCCGGTTTCTGCAAGGTGTGGGACCTGGTCTTCGTCACGTTCTTCAGCGCCATCAAGGTGCTTGATACCCCGGCCTGATCACGACGGAGATCGTTCCGTCCCGGTCAATCGGGATTCGAGGTGCATTCATGACCGTT
>JABABZ010000170.1 GCA_014237965.1 Phycisphaerales bacterium
TTCGACATCTTCTGGCCTTCGCTGATCCAGAAGGAGTGGGCATAGACGCATTCGGGCATCGGGTGTTCGAGCGCCATCAGCACCGCCGGCCAGATCACCGCATGGAACCAGAGGATCTCCTTGCCGATGACGTGGAACGCCGCGGGATTCCATGAGACCTACACCACCGATCTGGTCAACACGGTCGGAAACTGCGCCAGCCGTACCACCGCGATGCTCGGCAAGTACTTCGACGGCGTCGTTCCGGCCGACACCGGCTTCGAGTTCCCGGGATGGGATCTCAAGGCATCGGCCGATCAAGCCGTCGATGCATGGCGGACGGCGCTCGAGAACTTCGCCCTCGACGACGCCTGCGCCGCGGGCATCGGTCTCCTCCGAACCGTCGACGCATTCATCAACGCGACCGAACCGTTCAAGGTGGCCAAGGACCCGGAACGACGCGACGAACTCGCCTCCACGCTCGCACGGTGCATCGAAGCCGTCCGGATCGCCTCGATCATGCTCTGGCCGGTCATTCCCCAACGGATGGAGTCTCTCTGGCCGGCGATCGGATGCAACATCGATCCGGATTCCGATCACGTCGACGTACTGGCCTGCTGGGGTGATTCGCTGGTCGGCGCCCGAACCGAGAAGGTCGCCTTGTTCCCGCGAGTCGATGCCGCCAGCACGCCGATGGCGGACGCGGCCTCATGACGCTTCCCCCGTTCCATCTCGCGTTCCCGGTCCGCGATCTCGAATCAAGCCGGCGGTTCTATGGCGAACTGCTTGGCTGCGCGGAAGGGCGCTCGAGCGACCGCTGGATCGACTTCGACTTCCACGGGCATCAGATCGTCGCCCACATGGTCGACGTGGCGGACGGCCTCGAGTCGACGCCTCCGGGCGAGGATGCCGGATCGAACGCGGTCGACGGACACGATGTTCCGGTTCCGCACTTCGGCCTGGTGCTTCCATGGCAGGACTGGCACGAGCTCGCGGACCGACTCCGCGCCGACGGAACGACGTTCGTCATCGAGCCGTACCTGCGATTCGAAGGGCTTCCCGGTGAACAGGCGACGATGTTCCTGCTCGATCCCAGCGGCAACGCCCTGGAGTTCAAGTCGTTCAAGGATCCCGCTCGACTCTTCGCGACCTGATCACGCCGAGCCGCTCGAGTTCGACGACCGATCATCCCGCCGCTTGCAGAAGCTCGACCGACCCTGCCGTCCCGACCAGGATGCTCACGATGCCGTTGATGGTCATGAAGGTGATCGCCATCCGGGTCGTTCCCCAGCGATGCACCGTGGCATGCTCGACCAGCAGGAGCACGGCCACGAGGATCGTCGCCGCGAGGAAGATCGGGCCGAACGCCGGTTCGGTTCGATAGACCGCGAACAGAAGCACGCACGCGAATACGTGGAGCGCCCGGCTGAAGTTCATTGCGCCGCCCACGCCGAATCGAGCCGGAATGCTGTTCAGGCCGTCGCGACGATCGACGTCGACATCCTGCAGCGCGTAGATCACATCGAATCCGCTCACCCAGCAGAGCACCATGCCCGCGAGGAGCCAGATCGGCGGCGTGGCGAGTGCCGCCGGATCGACCGCGATGGCGGATGCGATCGGACTGAGCGCGAGGCTCGCGCCCAGCCACAGGTGGCACATCCAGGTGAAGCGTTTGAAATACCCATACGCACAGATCCAGGCGAGCACCGGAACCCCGAGTAGGAGTGGCCACCAGTTCTCGCGAAGCATGCCGAAGAGCCCGCAGACCAGAAGGAAGGCGAGCGACGAGATCACCAACGCCGACACGGCCGTTCGAACCGGGAGCCGCCCGGAGGGAATCGCCCGGCCGCTGGTTCGGGGGTTCTCCGCATCGATTCGATGGTCGAGAATCCGATTGGAGAGCATGGCCGCGGTCCGGGCGAACACCATCGCCACCACGACGAGTCCGAGCGGAAGCGCCAGGCTGGAGAACGGCATGCTCCCGACCTGCGCGGCCATGAACGCCGCCAGCACCGCGAAGGGCAGGGCGAAGATCGAATGGGCGATCTTGATGTCGTCGGCGATGACTCGAAACACGGACACGATCGGGATTCTCCACGGTGAATTCGCGCGGACGAGGATGGTACCAGTGACGATCCCGCCGCCGCTGCGTCGATCAGCTGGAGCAAGATTCCACGAACGCCGCCGCCGCACGATCGTGCACCGACCGATTGATCGGCACCGGTATCCCGTGATCCTCCGCGGCCCCGATCAGTGGATGGTTGATGAACTCGAGTTCGCTCTGGCCATGACCCCGCTGCAGATCGGCGAGCATCGAGGAGACGTTGCTCGAAGTCGCCCGAATGATGTTCCGCGTGGTCTCGAGCAACTCCCCCGCCCGGCCGCCGAACCCGAGCGATCGGAGGATCGTCGCATTCTCCTTGCACAGTTCTTCGACCAGCCCCCGCGGTTCCTCCCGGTCGAGGAGCTCTCCGTTGGGACAATCGAAGATCGCCGTGAGCGGATTGATCACCGCATTGACCGCGATCTTCAACCACTGGTACTCATCGATGGACGGTGTCCAGCGGGCCAGGAACCCGGCGGCGATCAGTCGGTCGAGGTCCGCGGACACGTCGCTGCATGCGGGCGTCGGACCACCCGTCTCATCCCCGATCCAGAGAGGTTCGCAAGCGGTCTGGACCACGGATTGCGACGACGGCCGGAACGCGGCGAAGCCGTTGTTCACGACGATCAGCGAACGAACGTTCTCAGGGAGATCACCCGGCCGCCGAAATCCCATCCCGTTCTGGAGGAAATAGACGCGAGCCCCGTCGGCGAGTCCGGGGCTCCACGTCGCCAGAGCCTCCTCGACCGAGTAGGCCTTGGTGGTCACCACCAGTCGTTCAACGAGCTGGTCCCCCGGATTCGACCGGGTCGGGCATGCCCATTCGACCGCGGGGTCCGGAGGATGTTGGAAGGTCAACGCCCACGGATCGGGTCGGGCGGTGCGACCAGCGAGCCGGACCTCTTCTCCGATTCGATGAAGTCGATGAGCGAGGACCATTCCGACCGCTCCGTCGCCGACGATCTGCCAACCGGAACTTGCCTGCGGCTGCTTCATGACCGAGAACCGTAGCACCCTCGGTCGTGAGAGGCCGAGGCCGCATGCCGATCGGGCTTCCCGGCTACCCTTTGCGGATCATGAGCCAGAAGCAGAAGCAAAAGCAGCAGGGCGGCAAGCCCAAGACCGCCATCACCCCCACCCGCGAGGAGAACTACGCGGAGTGGTACCAGCAGGTGGTGAAGTCCGCCGACCTCGCCGAAACCAGCCCGGTCCGCGGCTGCATGGTCATCAAGCCGTGGGGCTGGGCGATCTGGGAGAACGTCCAGCGGGGCCTCGACGGCATGTTCAAGGCCACCGGCCACAAGAACGCCTACTTCCCCCTGTTCATCCCCCTCTCCTTCCTCGAGAAGGAGGCCGAGCACGTCGACGGCTTCGCCAAGGAGTGCGCGGTGGTGACGCACCACCGACTCGAAGCTGGTCCCGATGGCGGCCTCGTGCCCGCGGGCGAGCTTGAAGAGCCCCTCGTGGTCCGCCCCACCAGCGAGATGATCATCGGCGCGACCTTTGCCAAGTGGGTCCAGAGGCACCGCGACCTGCCCCTCCTGATCAACCAGTGGGCGAACGTCGTCCGCTGGGAGATGCGGACCCGCATGTTCCTTCGCACCACGGAGTTCCTCTGGCAGGAGGGCCACACCGCCCACGCCACCGACAAGGAAGCCAAGGTCGAGACGATGCAGATGCTCGACGTCTACGCGGACTTCGCGGAGAACTGGCTCGCGATGCCGGTGATCCGTGGTGAGAAGACCGAGGGCGAACGCTTCCCCGGGGCCGTCGAGACCTGGTGCATCGAGTCGATGATGCAGGACCGCAAGGCGCTGCAGGCCGGCACCAGCCACTTCCTCGGGCAGAACTTCGCCAAGGCCCAGGAGATCCAGTTCCAGGACGACGAGGGCAACCGCGAGTTCTGCTGGACGACCAGCTGGGGCGTGAGCACCCGGCTGATCGGCGGCACGATCATGACCCACGCCGACGACGACGGCATGATCTGTCCCCCGATGGTCGCGCCCGCGCACATCATCATCCAGCCCGTCTTGCACAAGGCCGAATCGAAGGACGAGGTCATGGCGTTCTGCGACAAACTCATCGAAGCCCTGAAGACCAAGGTCTACGGCGGTCGCGTGATCGAAGTGGAATACGACACCCGCGACCTCCGCGGCGGCGACAAGACCTGGCAGTGGATCAAGCGTGGCGCGCCGATCCGGCTCGAGGTCGGCCCCCGCGACGTCGCGGAAGGCAACGTCTTCATGGCCCGTCGCGACAAGGGACCGAAGGACAAGCAGAGCCTCAAGCTCGAGGAGTTCGTCGAGAAGGCCGCGGACATCCTGCAGGAGATCCAGGACGGTCTGTTCGCGCGGGCGAAGGCGTTCCGCAAGGCGAACACCCACGTCATGGACACCGAAGAGGCGTTCTACGAGCTCTTCAAGACGCCGGAGACCGCCGACAACGAGAACACCCCGATCCATGCGGGCTTCGTGATGGCCCACTTCAACGGCGACCCGAAGCTCGAGGAGCGAATCAAGAACGACCTCGCGGTGACCGTGCGGTGCATCCCCCTCGACGGCCAGAAGCTCTGCGACGATGACGGCCGACCCGGCACGTGTCCGTTCACCGGCGAGCCGAGTGCGAAGCGGGTGGTCTGGGCGAAGAGCTACTGAGTCGGACGGCGGTCGAGAAGATCGCGGCACGGCGAACAAGGCAAAGAACCCCGCGAGCATCGATGCTCGCGGGGTTCGTGGTTTTCGCAATCGGAATGAGCGGAGGGGTCGGCGAGAAAACGGCCTTCCCGGCCGTTCGTCGCTTCCTCGCGGAAGTCGCTCCGTTCTTTGCTGTATTCACTCGGGAAATCGGCGTGGCATCGCGTAGGCTGGTCTGCGTCCTCGACCCCAATTCGACCCGGAGATCGACCCATGAATCGAATCATGCACTCGACCGTGCTCGCCCTCGCGATGTTGACGCCGTTCGCGGCCGTCCACGCCCAGCAGGAGTCCTGCGGCTACGACTGGTCGTGCTGGGAGATGTTCCCGTACGCCGAGGTGCCGGTCTGGACCAACGACGACGCGGGCACGCCCGGGGCGTACGACCCTGATGTGCCGTCGCCCCTCATGATCTACCTTCATTCCAATGGCCCCTACGGTGACAGCGGCGTCGGCGAAGAGGAGTTCTGGCTCCGCCTCTGGCCGGAGAGCTATGACGGATTCGAGTACTACCCCGGACTTCGCAACTGGCCCGTGAGCCACGTCCCCGAAAAGGGTGGTCGGCCGCAGGACACCGGTTGGATCTACGTCCTGCCCAACGGCGCCCGAGACACGCCGAACAACGCCACCTGCGCCGACGTGGGGAGCTGGGCGTACTGGCGATACTGGAACGCCACGCCGAACTGCTGCGCCTACAACTGGTACGTCCCCGGCACCTACACCGAAGTCAGCGAGGAAGCGCCGGACCACGCGACGTATCTCAACAATCTCATCGCGTACCTCAAGACGCAATACAACGTCGATGAAGACCGCGTCTACGTGTACGGGTATTCCAATGGCGGCTACATGTGCCATCGACTCGCCTGCGAAAACGGGAACTACGGCTTCTACGGATATCCCGACACCGACGCCGATCCTTCGGGGGACATCATTCCCCCGCAGCCGATCGCGGCGGTCGCGACCTATGCGGGTGTGACGTTCATGAACCCGGAGAACTGCAACGGAGTCTGGCCGACCAACGTCCTCCATACGCATGACATGGGCGACCAGTCGTGCCTCTATGCCGGCGGGCTTGACACGGGTTTCTCCGGGGTGTGCTACCCCGGACTTCCACGCCCGTATCCCGGGGCCATCGCGACCGTGAGTTCGTGGATCTTCATGAACCAGACGACGGGCGAAGGCGAAATGCTCGAACCGATCGTCCCCTTCGATCTCGCGGTTCCGTACAGCATGGCGCAAGTGCTCGACTGGCCCGATGGGCGATACGGATCCACCGTCCAGCACTGGCGAGGGATCTTCGGTTCGCACGGCGCCACGTTCTCGAACAACTATCGCAACCGTCTGGTCGAATGGTTCCTCGAAAACCCACGACCTGACTATGCGATCGCGCCGAGTCAGCCGATCTGCACCGGCGACCTGAACGAGGACGGCGAAGTCAACGGCGCGGACCTCGGCCTGGTGTTCGCGGCCTGGGGCGAGACCGGTGTTCCAGCCGACCTCAGTGGCGACGGAACC
>JABABZ010000171.1 GCA_014237965.1 Phycisphaerales bacterium
GAGTTCGTCCGCCATGACGTGATCGATCCCTACAAGGCCGAAGTCGACCAGATCTACAACCTGGCCTGTCCGGCCGCTCCCGGACACTATCAGTACAACCCGATCAAGACGATCAAGACGTCGGTGATGGGCGCCATCAACATGCTTGGCCTGGCCAAACGACTCGGGGCACGGATCCTGCACGCCTCGACGAGTGAGGTCTACGGGGATCCGGAGGTTCATCCGCAGCCGGAGTCGTATCGCGGATGCGTCAATCCCATCGGAATTCGAGCGTGCTATGACGAAGGCAAACGGGCCGCCGAGACCCTGATGTTCGACTACTACCGACAGCACAAGGTCGATATTCGCGTGGTTCGGATCTTCAACACCTACGGCCCGCGAATGCATCCCTTCGACGGCCGGGTGGTGAGCAACTTCATTCGCCAGGCGCTGACCGGCGAACCCATCACGATCTACGGAGACGGCAGCCAGTCGCGTTCATTCTGCTACTGCGAAGACCTGCTTGATGCGTTCCAATCGATGATGAACGGGCCGGATGACTTCCATGGACCGGTCAACATCGGGAATCCCGGTGAATTCACGATTCGGGAGTTGGCCGAACTCGTGGTGGAGATCGCGGGAACCGGCGTCGAGATCGTTCAGGCGAGGCCGCTCCCTCAGGACGATCCGCTCCAGCGAAAGCCCGACATCAGTCTGGCCAAGAAGGAACTGGAATGGGAACCCAAGATCGCGCTCCGCGAAGGACTGCAACGAACCATCGAGTGGTTCAAGCAGGCTGATCTGGCCCAGTATCGACCGCCCACGCCCCACTATTGACGGGATGCTCGATGTTCAGAGGCGCCATCGCGCGGCCATCGAGGCCCGGCGCGATCGTCGTGCAGGAGGCGCCGACCAGGAACAGTCCGTGAGACGACGTCTTGATGAAGACGATCGCGGGGCGGTCGATCAGGCGGGATCGACGAGGGCGAGGATCTCCATCGGTCGTCCGGACTCGCGGATCTGGCTCTGGAGAGCCCCTTTGGAGCATCGGTCATCCCCGGTCCTTTTCAGAGGGCGTGGCGTTTTCCCATTCGATCACGACGGTGCAGTCCATGGGATGGGACTCCAGTCGGGACCACCGGGGGAGCGCGCAGCTCATGCCGAAACCCCGATTTCAGGTCAATGAAGCCCGAATTCAAGCTCTCCGAGACTTGACAAGCGGTGGCTGCCCGCTGACACTTCGGATGTTTCCGAACAAAAGCCGAACGGATTTCCTCGATAATCCCGATGATGTTCGGTCAGCGTTCGGTATCCAAGGCGTCTCCCAGCATCAAGAGCCACTCCATGACGATCCACCCCCGAACAACCTCGACTCCTTCCCGACGGGGGATTCTCGCAGCCGCGGCGTGGCGAACTTGTCGGACTCGGGAATCCGACCGTCCCTCGGGAGAATCAGCCGGTTACGGAGCCCGGGATCTTGCGGCTCCTAGGATCCGCTCGAGCCATGCGAACCGTTGGCAGGCGGGTCGGACCTCGAAGTCTCCAGACAACAGGAGCTCGAGATCACCATGATTCAGCGGACCCGCAACCTGAGTGGCGACGACGAGTTCGGACGACAGGAATCAGGCAAACAGGAAGACCAACAGGAAGAGGGGAAACTCCCCCTCGGCGAAACCGACGACCGGTCACTTCGCAAGTCAGACCCTAGAACAGATCACACACCGGAGCTTCCTCGAAGGACTCCGCCCATCGAAAACGAAAGCGACAACCACATGGCCAAGGCAACTCTCGAATCACCTGAAATCACCACCAACCCCACCACGCCAAAGAGCGGGGCTCCAAGAAAGTCCTCCAAGGGCAAGGGTGGCAAGGCCAAGGGCGCCGTCGAGGAGAAATCCGGCACCGATGCCCCGACGCTCGACCCAGGTCGCCGTCAGGCCCTCGACCGAGCCCTCGCTCAGATCGAGAAGGCTCATGGCAAGGGTTCCATCATGACGCTCGACGGTGACCGGCTCGCCGGCATCAAGTGTGTCTCGACTGGTGCCCTCAGCCTCGACCTCGCACTCGGTGGTCGCGGACTTCCGCAAGGCCGGGTCGTCGAGGTGTTCGGTCCCGAGTCATCAGGCAAGACGACGCTCGCTCTGACCGTCGCGGCGAACGTGCAGAAGAACGGAGGCGTTGCAGCCTTCATCGATGCGGAGCACGCCCTTGACCCGACCTGGGCTCGGAAGCTCGGCGTCGACATCGACGAAATGCTTCTGAGTCAGCCGGATACGGGCGAGCAGGCACTGGAAATCTGCGAAATGCTGGTTCGGTCGAACGCCGTCGACATCATCGTGATCGATTCGGTGGCGGCGCTCATCCCTCGAGCGGAAATCGAAGGAGAGATGGGTGACTCTCATATGGGCCTTCAGGCTCGACTGATGAGCCAGGCCCTCCGGAAGCTCACCGGTGCCATCGCCAAGAGCGAGTGCATCGTGCTCTTCATCAATCAGCTTCGCGAGAAGATCGGCGTGATGTTCGGAAGTCCCGAGACCACGACCGGTGGGCGTGCCTTGAAGTTCTACTCCTCGGTTCGAATCGACATTCGCCGGATCGGTGCGATCAAGGATGGCGAGAACAACGTAGGGAACCGCGTTCGTGCCAAAGTGGTGAAGAACAAGGTGGCCCCGCCGTTCCGGCTTGCCGAGTTCGACATCATGTTCGATGAAGGTATCAGCACCTCGGGCGACCTTCTGGACCTCGCGGTGGAAGACAACATCGCGCAGAAGGCCGGTGCCTGGTTCAGTTACGGTGATATTCGTCTCGGTCAGGGGCGAGAGAATTCCAAGCAGTTCCTTCGGGACAATCCGGATCTCTTCGTCGAAATGCGGGCGAAGGTTCTCGAGAGTCGCCTGGGCCCGGTCGTGCCGGTCGTGCCGGTCGAGAACGGAGAATCCGGCGACGATCCAGGGAAGTGATGGGAGCGTCAGCGACGTTCGAAAGGGATCTTCCGGATCATTTTCAAACGCCGGAGACAGGATGATGAAGACGGTCCCCCGTGCCCACCGCGCGGGGGACCGTCGTTTCGTGATGCAAGGTCATGCATGCGTCATGCATGCGTCATGGATGCGTCATGGATGTGTCATGGCCGCCCGGTGTTCGAGCGATTCCTCGGGTGTGATGAGCAGGCGAATCGGGGATTCAGGGATGTTGACGAGCGTGAGGAATCGGATACGCTGCGTCGTTCCTCGCTCGCGAGGAGCGTTTCCGAACCCCTGCGGATGTGGCGGAATTGGCAGACGCGCTAGATTCAGGTTCTAGTGGGAGTAAAATCCCGTGGAGGTTCGAGCCCTCTCATCCGCATTCTTCAGACGCCCCCGCGGCCGAAATCGGCTCGGGGGCGTCTTGTGTGTCGTAGTACGGACGAACGACCTCTGGCCACAAAGAGCCTGATTCCATCGCGGGAGTCGATGATGGCGTCTGGTTTCGTCCTGGACGTGTGGAATGAGACGTATCTGAAGAGGTGAGGAGGAGGCCAGAAGACCGCGTCCGTATCGCCTGCCTCCAGTGGTCATCGCTTCACGGAGTTCTTCGATCAAGCGATGAGCAATGCGGCGGAGGAGTTGACACTCGTGAACGACTGGAACACACTTGTTGACGAGTCTTGACTGGCGAAATCCGGCCAACTCTTCGACACCACCATTTTGAAAGGCCAAGACGATGACAAACCAGAAGAATCAACTTGCTTCAGTTTTTGCAGCCTGCTGGAAAGATGATGCCTTGAAGGCTCGGTTCATCAGCGATCCCAAAGCGGTGCTCTCGGAGCATGGGTTGGACGTCCCCGATGGAATCGATGTCAAGGTGGTTGAGAACTCGGACAACTGCGTGCACATCGCGATGCCCGCGGCGCCGACGGGTTACCACGATCTCTCCGACGCAGAGCTTGCGGCGGCTGCCGGAGGTGGATGTGGCTGTGGAGGAACCACCAACAAGTGTGATTATCCGCATTCGATCCTGTCTCTGAAGTAGTTCTTCCGGATGTTGAATTTGAGGCAGTCGTCGGACCTCCTCATGCGGTCACGAAATGACCGACTGCTGGAGAGGCATGGCACGCCGGCCTGGAAACTTCGAACGCCGCACCCTTGATGGGTGCGGCGTTCTTCGTGGATCGATCTTCAGATGATCGTCAGGTTCTCGGTTCCCGAGCAGGATCGGATCATCCGACCTGCCGTGGCAGATCGGTGTCTCGGGAATCCGATTCGGGGTTCGAGGTCGAAGGTCGCTGCGTTTCGAAATCCCCGGATGGATGGAGGTACTGGATCTTCTCGATCCAGCCTCTGGGAATCTTCGTGACGCCACCCATCTGGTCGCTGGTGATCGTGTCGGTGATCGCGATCTGTTCGTCATCCGCATGGATGAGAAGCCCGACCGTATGGACGGTGGTGAGCGGACGCCGGGCGAACTCGAACATCTCCTCGGTGTCCTCCCATCCCGGACCACCCTGGCTCTCCGCGTCCTTCCAGAGGACCGAGACCATCGCATGGTGACCATGGCCGACGTCGGTGGTCATCTCATGTTCGATCAGCGTCTCATCGGCGGGTGTCAGGTCCTCTCCCTCGATTCCATTCGATCGAGTCTGGTGGGATGAGATCTGATGCGGCGCGTGATGACGAGGGCCGTGATCGCACATGTCGAAGTCCTTTCTTTCCTGACGGATTATCGAGGTCGGCCGAGGGGTCGGTCCGAGCCGAGAGACCGGAAAAGCACCGGCTCCTACCCATATAAACGGCTGGAATCCGCGTGCAGTTCGAGTCTTCCGGAAGGTCGCCTCGAACCGCCGTTCTCGGACGGCTTCTCGGGGTTGGGGAGGGGGATTCAGGCCCAAAAAAATCGTCGGACTCAGGGATCGCCTGCCGGCGAGACCGGTCCGGGCGGCCGGCAGAATTCATCGATCTCGGTGATCCGCACCATCGCCGCATCGGCGGCCCGACGGATGGCGACTGGTGGGCCGAAGTCGAGTCCGCCGAGCAACCTTCCGGCATCTTCGGGTCGCTTCCGGACTTGGACGAGCGCACTCTGAATGGCCCTTCTGATGCCGGCCCGATCCAGCGGGGAATCCGCCAGTTCGATCGGTCGATACGGGAACAGGTCGTCCACGTCGGCGAAGGGGTCAGGCACGGTCTGCCTCGCCGGTGGAGTGGTTTCCAGACTCACGACGCTTCGCCCTTCGGCGGCGGCGAAGATCGAATAGAGACGTCCAGGAGGAATGGTGGCAAGCGAAGTCGCAGCCGACTCTGCCGCGTCACCCGCCAGTGCTCGAAATTCGGCGTGGGTGAAGCGCTTCGCATCCCGCATCGTCGCCGTCGACGCATCGAGTCCGTCGAGTCGAGGCAGCTTCGCGGCCGCATCCGCGATCTGCATTCGCAGGATCGGATCTTCTCTCATCGCCTGTGCTTCGTTAGTGGCGAGGAGTGCGGCCGTGTCCTCGATGATCGCGGCGGCGAGCCGGACGCGAGCCACACCGGGGTCTCGAATCAAGTGTCCTGCCAGCGCGATGGTCACGGCGATTTCATTCGCGGCGACATAGCGTTCGTTCTCTGGTGTGGAGTCGTCGTCGTCCGGCATCGTCATCGCCCGTTGCAGGCGATCGGCCGCATCGACGAGATATCCGCGGGCTGCGGCTCGGAGCGTGCCGAGGGCTTTCGACGAATCCGATTGCGGACGAAGTCCAGACCTGATGTCGAAGTCGGCCTCGGCGATCGCGGAGGCGTCGAGTCCCAGCATCAGCCATCTGGAGGCCATCGGTCGGTAGGCCGCGGCCCAGATTTCAGAGTCGGGTTCGGCCGGGTCCGGTTCGATGACTTCGGTGCCGATCACACGCAGACCTGCTCGTTGAGCATCGGTCGGAATCTCGAGCATGCCGCGGCCGATCTGAAGCCAGAGAATGGCGCCGTTTCGGATTTCGTCCGGGGAGACCCGTCCAGATGCGACCGCTTCGAGGCCGCGAATTCGATCGTTCAACCGCCGTTCGATGCGGCGTCTTGCGTCCGCAAGCCTGGCGAGTGATGGAAACATCGTCCTGACGATCTCCTGCATGTCCGGTGACTCGAGTTCGCTTTCGATCTCGATGAGCGCCTCGATGCCGCGTTCGCGGTCCGGGTCGTCGAACGCGATCTGCATTCGATCGAACAGGTCGTTCATCGTGTTTCGGACGCCGGTTCCGTCGCTGGGAAGCTTGAGGATCTCCTCGACGACCCCATCTCCGAATGCGGACCGATAGACATCGAGCAT
>JABABZ010000172.1 GCA_014237965.1 Phycisphaerales bacterium
CACCGTCGACGAGGGGTCCACGGCAACGATCACGTTGACCGTGACCGTCGAAACCGCGATCGGTACGAGCTCCGACAGCGACTCGATGACCCAGCCCGTCTCGGGATACGCGACGGGCAACTTCGACCCGTCGATTCCGCCCTTCCTGGTCATGGACCTTCCAACGCTCAACTTCGATCTCGGGACGGGAAGCGTGAACTACGATTTGTTCTGTATTCCGATCTTCGGTTGTCAGGAACTCAACGTCCTGGTCTCGGACTTCGTCATCCAGCTCGATGTCGGCGGCGTCTCGACGACGTTCGACGGGTCGACGGCGTTCTTTCCCGATGCCCCGTTCGTCTCGAGCTTCAACTATGACGTGACCGGCGACCTGGTGGAAATCAGCGGATCCAACGTCGTTCCGGATTTCTACAGTTTCGGAACCGACGTCTTCACGGGGAAGGGTGACTCGATCTTCATGGACAATCTGTTCCTGCAGTCCTTCACCTTCGGTTTCGATCCGAAGAAACTCCCCGACCTCGTGAACTCGGTTGAGATCCTGGCGGAGATCGACTTGAGCAACACCACGCTCAGCGGCATCCTTGAGTCGACGGGCGGCTGTCCCGAGGACATGAACGGCGACGGAACCGTGAATGGCGCTGATCTCGGTCTGCTCCTCGCCGCCTGGGGCACCGATGGAGGTGACTTCAACGGTGATGGAACCACCAACGGCGCCGACCTCGGCCTGTTGCTGGCGGCATGGGGCACCGACTGCTGATTCCCTCGGTTCGGAACCTGGAACCTGACGGCATGCAGGGAGAATCGGCGGCGGCCGATCGACTTCCAGAGTATTCCTCTGCGCAATCAGAGACGAAAGGCGAGGCTCGCGGCGGGGATCTATGATCCGACGGTGGGTCCTTCCTCCGGGTGGGGCTTCGGGAAAGGGGGGCCGGTCGATGAATCGACAGGCCACTCGTGTCGAATCCCACGTTCTTCCGTCCGAACTTCCACGTATCGCGATATCGCGGTCTTCCCCAGCGAGCCGACTCCCATGACCACTCCGTCGCCTGACGATCGAATCCTTCTCCGGCTCGGTCACAGTCCGGATCCCGACGACGCCTTCATGTGGTGGCCGCTGTTCGGGATCGACGGCGAGCCGCCGGAGATCGTCTCGTCACGATTCCGGTTCGAGCAGGTGGAGATCGACATCGAAGCCGCGAACCGACGAGCCGAGGTCGGGCCGGATCGTCTCGAGATCACGGCGTTCTCCTGCGGGCAGTATCCGCGGGTCGCGGATCACTACGCGATCACCGCGTGCGGCGCCTCCATGGGCGAGGGCTATGGACCGAAACTCGTCGCCGCTCGTCCGACGACCATGGCGGAACTGGTCTCCGGTCGTCCACGCATCGCGATCCCCGGCAATCGCACCACTGCGGCGATGACGCTGGGCCTTCGATTCCGAGGAACCGACTACGAACCCGTGGAGACTCCCTTCGAACAGGTCGGCGAACGAGTCGCTTCGGGAGAGGTGGATGCCGGTGTGGTCATTCACGAAGGACAACTCACCTACGAGTCCGATGGTCTGCATCTGGTCGAGGACCTCGGGGCGTGGTGGGGAGGCGAGACCGGTGAGCCGCTCCCGCTCGGAGTGAACGCCGTCCGAAGGGATCTTGAACGACTTCATGGCGAAGGAACGCTTCAGGAGATCGCAGGCCTCCTCGAACAGAGCGTCGAGTTCGCCCTTGAACATCGCGATCGGTCCGTCTCCTACGCGATGGGCTTCGGCCGTGGCGTTCCACGAGAGACGGCGGATCGATTCATCGAGCTGTACGTGAACCAGTTGACGGTCGACGCCGGTGATCGCGGACGCCAGGCGGTGCACCGTCTGCTCGCCACCGCCGCCGATGCGGGGCTCGTTCCGCCGGTCGATCGAATCGATTTCATTCGCGGGGCCTCACTGACCGGCGAGGCCTGAAGGCCGCCTGATCCGGCCGAGACCACCCCGCCGAGGCCCCTCGGTATACTTCGACCTCTCTCCCGGTCGCCGGGAGGTCCGCCAGGACTCCACCGGATCACCACATGTCCCTTCGGATGCCCGAAACCGAGATGGGATACGTTCCTCCCACCGTCCGTCAGTTCAGTGTGTTCCTCGACAATCGAGTCGGGAAGATGCTTGAGTTGCTGGAAGTGCTGGAAGGGGCGGCCGACGTGCATGTCCGGGCGACCTGCGTCCTGGACTCCAGCGATCATGCGGTCGTCAGAGTGCTCTGTGACAATGCCGACGGAGCTCGCTTCGCGCTTCGGCAGAACGATTTCACGTTCTCCGAAATGGACATTCTGGTCTTCGAACTCGTCTCGGACGGTTCGCTGCGGGAGGCACTTCGCTTCCTGCTGGCCGCGGAAGTCAACATCGCCTTCACCTATCCGGTGAACCGGACCGGTGATGTTCATTCGGCGATGGCCATCGCGGTCGATGACCACACCTTCGCGGGACAGATCCTGCTGAAGAAGGGGTTTTCGCTCCTCGGCGAGCTCGATCTCACCTGATCCCGGGCTTCTGGATCAACCTCCGGATCAACCCCAGCCTGAATCGAAGGATGAAACGCGGTTCACTCGGCGTCGACCGGCGGCTCGATGCGGACCGCGGTGTTGGTCTCCGCGTCGTACCGATAGAGCGCTTCCGGATTCTCCTCCTTGCAGCCCTTGTGGGCGCCGTCGCAGAAGGGGAATTTCTTCGTGAGCCCGCAGGCGCAGATGAAGACGGGCTTCTCCTGCGGTTCGATCTTGATCGGGCCGGTTCCTGTCATACGAATCATGCGGGCCATGGTGGGTTCCTGGGTCTCGGTCGGTGATGGCGGAGGAGATCAGGGTTGATCGAGCGGGGTTCCCGCCGCAGGAATTCCCGGGAGGGGGATGGTGGTCGCCTTGTACTCCCGATCCGGTCGGGAGATCGTCATGACCGCCGTGAGTTCATCGTCACGCCGGAGTCGATGAACGGCTTCCATGCCGTCGATCACCCTTCCGAACACGGTGTACTCGGCGTTGAGTGTCTCGGCGGGTTCGAGGACGATGTAGAACTGCGAGCTGGCGCTGTTCAGAATGGACTTGCCCGGTTTCGCGGGGTCCGGCGCCTTGGCCATGGCCAAGGCGCCGGCGAAGTGCCGGCGCTTGTCGGTTCGTGCCGCTTCATCCGGAAGTTGGGCGCCCCGTCCGCCGGTTCCCGCGGTTCCGATCGACCCCGGACGAGAGTTGGGATCGCCGCCCTGGGCCACGAAGTTCGGTTCCACTCGATGGAAACGCGTGCCGTTGTAGAACCCACGTTCCGAGAGCTCGATGAAGTTGGCGACGGTGTTCGGAGCCTGGTCCTCATGAAGCAGGATGGTCACGGGGCCGCGGCTGGTGATCAACTGCACGATGGGCGCGGTTCCCGCGTCCTCTTCGGCGGTCCGAAGCGCGAGTTCCTGGGTCCAGAGCGCGAGCCAGCGTTGCGCCTGCCCGCGGATTCGATTGGCCTTGGTTCGAATTCCGGGTTTCGCCAGTCCGTCTTCGGGGATCGAATCGATCACCGCAAGCGCGGCCTCGAATTCGTTGTTCGACATGTGAACCCTCGCATCGAGGATCGCGATGCCCGGGGTCTCGGCGAGATCGTATTCCCGACCGCGGGCCAGGCTGCCTGCGTCGTCGTAGCGATTCTCGGCGAGGTGGCGTTCCGCCCATGCCAGCCAGACCGCATCGGCATCCGTGAGCATCGCGAGACGTTCGTAGTCGTCGTCCACGCGCTCGGTCTGACCGAGCCACGACGCGACGTTGATGTCCAGAACGATCGCACGGCGATCTTCAGGGTTCTCGCCGAGGAAGACATCGAGTCGACCCTGGAGCGCCTGGAGTGCCGTGCGTTCCGAGGGGCCGATTCGCCGCTTCGAGGCCATGTAGGTCTTGAGCTGGTCGTACTCGGCACGCAGCGAGGTCCAGTCCTCCGGGATCGAAGGGGTCGCGAACGCGGTGGAGATCGCCAGAGTCGTCGTCGAGAGGGCGAGGATGATGAGAAAGCGGGTCAGCATGCGGAATTCTCGGAGGGCGGTTCGATCGGGGGGGATGGGTCGCGTCGAATGGAGGTTCAAGCAAGCACGGTACAGGCAGTGCGGGGGGTTTCCCAGACCTTGACGGCATGAAGTCGAGAATCGGACCCGAGGGCGGCGATCGGCTCCCGGAGAAGTTCGACGCAGCGGGATGCGATGTTCTCGACGCTCGGAACTCGATCCTTGAAGTCCTCCAGATCCAGATTGAGATGTTTGTGGTCGAATCGATCGATCAAGAGTGAATTCACCACATCGTCCACCGCGAGGATGGAAAGTGGTGTCTCGGTGTCGGTCGTCTCGATTCGAACCTCGACTTCGTAGTTGTGACCATGTCCGTTCGGATTGCTGCACTTGCCGAACAACGCTTCGTTGGCGGCGTCATCGAGCTCGGGAAGGTGGAGCCTGTGGGATGCCGAGAACTCGTAGCGACGCTGGATGAGGACCATGGACATGTCTCCTGACTCTACCCGCCACCGGGTCTTCGGTTCGACTCCGACTTCGACCGCGTGAATCTCCGCCGTCAGATCCGGGCCGGCGGTCTCGAGGATCGTCCGGGCGACGAACACGGCGGAACACTCGCCCGCTGCGTGGGCTTCGAGGAGGCGCGGGATCGATCTGGTTCTGACCGCAAGATCGAGTTGATCGATGCCGACCAGGTATCCGGTCCTCGGGTCCGGCGTTCCTCGAACCTCGATCGTCGCCTCCCAGGCACTGCCCGCGAGCGTATCCATCGACGGCCATCCGGCGTGCGTGTTTCCACGAGGGGTGTTCATCACCGTGGCGCGATCGAGCGTGCGGGTCAGGGAGAATCGGATGTTGCGGGTGAGCGTGACCAAGGGATTGAATGTGTCCGGGCGGTGAGTCGATCGGTTCGCGGAGACTCGTCCATTCGGGGGGGTCGGAGGCCCCATGGATCTCGGAGTCGAGACGAGGTTCTCGGCACTGCGCCTGTGAAGATGGGTAGTTTCGCGTTCGTCGAGGTCGAAAAGTGCCTTGGAGTGCCGAAAAAATCGGCTTTCACCCATCGGTTTGATTGTCGATGAGCCGATGCATGCTAGCATTCCTTCGTTGCCTCTCCAATTCACTTGGATTTGAAGGCAATGTTTATTTCGCCCCCGGAAGGGCTCGGTTCGAGGCTTGCCTCAGCCGGGCCTTTTTTTTCGGATGGACAGGATTCCAGGCTCGTGGCCTCGATTCGCGGAGGCTTCCCGGTCATGATTCGGGCCGGCCTCATCCCTTCGAGGGGCCTTCCAGACCCGTTGGAAGGACCGTTCGCTCGATCGGCGGCGCAGAAGGAGTCAGTCTCGATGTCGACTTGGATCTCCCTGAAGGAACGGTTGAGGTCGGTGATCGCGTTTGGACATGCCGCGGTCTTCCTGATCGTGGTCTGCGCGAGCCAGTCCGGTTGTCGATCCGAAGAAGTGGCCCGGTCCGGACGGTCCGAGGTCAGCGGTGCGGCCTCTCCCTCCGAGGCTCAGCATTCACCTCCGACCGACGGAGATCCGAGTCCGGTCGCGGAGGTCGCCGAAGCAACCGCTCGGTCGAGGTCGGTCGAGCTCGAGGATCCACCGGTCATCGAGCCGAGCCCCGGGCGAGTCGTCGAACTCGACGGAGGCGTGCGGGCCTGGGTGGGCCGGGGGCGAGTGGAATTTCCGGGGACGATCTCGCTGGATCAGGGTTGGCTCGAGGTGGCGGTCTGTCGTCGGGGCAGCCGCGAACACGAGTCGATCGTGGTCACCGACGCGGTCCCGTCGGTGGTGCATGCGGCGATGTTGCTGGCCGGGTTGACGCCGGGCCGGCCGGCGACCTACGACGAAGCGACCAGCCTTCCGATCCCGCCCGAGGGCCCGGTGATTTCAATCGAATTGCGATTCGCGGCGTCCGAGTCGGACGGCGACGATGCGCTGTCGCTTGCCCTGGTGTCGGTATTCGAGGATGCACGAGCATCGGTCGCGCCGATCTGGGTCTTCGCCGGCTCGCTGGTTCGACCCAACCCTCAATCCATGGGGCCGGGTGAGTACTACGCGGCCGACTACGCGGGAACTGTGGTGGGTTTGAGCACCTTCGGTGACGAAGTGATCGCGGTGGAGGAGGTTCGATCGCCGGAGTCCGGGGTCGATCCTCCGGTCTGGAGAATCAAGCAGGGCGTGTT
>JABABZ010000173.1 GCA_014237965.1 Phycisphaerales bacterium
GGAGGCGAGGACTCTCGCGGGTCCGCCGAAGTTCCGCCACCGAGGCCTCGAATGGTCCCCAGACCTCCACCCGTGCGGCTCCGGCCTCGGCCGCGGCTGCCGCCATGGCCAGGCCCATCTGGCCGTCTCCCGCGATCACCACATGCTCATTGCTCATGGCCGGGAGTCTACGGCACGAGGATGCCGCAGGCGGAATCCTCGTCCGAGGGACAGAATGAACCGTTGCCACGCCTCGAACGTAGAGAGGAACCCGGATACACTGTTCACGCGTTTCCTCAGGCTCTCTGGCCGTTCGTCGGTCCATTTCCAACCGCCTGCACGTGACGCCGATCCGCCTTTCTCGGCCTCGGAGATTCGAATGAGCCAGATGACTGCGCCGACACCGGCCCTCTCCCCCCAGCCTCAGAACGAAGCCAGTGATCTCGGCGGACGGCGACTCGAACGCCAGCTCTTCGTCGCGCTGCTCGGTGGAACCTTGTTGCTGGTCAGTGGCGTCGCGCATCTCCTGGGAGCGAGCTCGGCCGTGGCCGACATCCCGGCGGCCATCGGTGCCGTCCTTCTGCTGATCCCACTCCTCAAGGGAGCGATTCGGGAGATGAAACGGGGCGAGCCTTCGAGCGACGCCCTCGCGACCCTGGCGGTCATCGCCGCGATCGCGGTGAACGACCTCCGCACCGCCGGCTTCCTCGCGCTCTTCCTCTGGCTCTCGAAGCTGGTTCTCAGCAGAACCGCATGGGGTGCGCAACGAGCGATCCGAGAGCTCGTCGAACTCACCCCGGACGCCGCTCGTCGACTCGACGCAAGCGGGAACGAATCGGAAGTGAAGCTCGGCGACCTCAAGGTCGGCGACATCGTCCGGGTTCGCCCCGGCGAGAACCTACCCGTCGATGGCCGAGTGGTGACCGGCTCGAGTTCGATCAATCAGGCATCCCTCACCGGCGAAGCCGTTCCGATCGAAGCGATGGAAGGCGTCGACGTCTATGCGGGTACCACCAATCTCACCGGGCAGATCGACGTCGCCGTGACCGCGGTCGCCGACGAGACCACCATCGGCAAGGTCGAATCGTTGATCCGCGAGGCGGAAAGCGCCCGCAGCGATCGCCAGGAGATCATCGAACGGCTGGCCGGGTTCTACGTTCCGGTGGTCATCATGGTCTCGGCCCTGGTCTGGTTCTTCACGGTTCGGAGTCCGGATCGTGACGAAGCGGCGATCCGCGCGATCACCGTGCTCGTGGTGACCTGTCCGGGCGCCCTGCTCATCGCATATCCGACCGCGATGGTCGCCGCCTTCGCCAGTGCGGCGAGGCTCGGCATCATGATCAAGCAGACTCGGACCCTCGAGAGCGCCGCGGTCGTCGACACCGTGGTGATGGACAAGACCGGAACCCTGACCACCGGCCGATTCGCGGTCAGTCGTCTCGCCCCGGTGGACGGCGTCGATGGTGCGACGCTCCTCCAGGCCGCCGCGGATGCCGAACAGAGCTCGAATCACCCGCTGGCCCGATCGATCCTCGATACCGCCGAGAAGGCTCGAATCACTGCCGCGCCGATCACCGAATACAGCGAGATTCATGGCCGAGGAGTTCGCGCCACCCGCGAAGACGGAGTGATCTCCGCCGGCCGCGCCGCCTGGCTGCGCGAGCTCTCGCCGAGCATCGCGGATCAGGTCACCGAGGTCGAAGGGAAGATCGCCGGCATGTCGAGCGTCCACGTGATGCTGGGCAATCGATACCTCGGAGCCGTCGGACTCGAAGACAAGTTGCGACGGAACGCCAGCGACGTCGTCGATCACCTCCGGAGACTGGGAGTCCGCCGCATCTGCATCTTCACCGGCGACCGCCTCGACGTGGCGAAACGCGTCGGGCAGTCCGTGGGGGTCGACTCGGTCGAAGCGGAATGCCTCCCCGAGGAGAAGCACGCCGAACTCAAGAATCTGATCGCCAGCGGCCACCGGACTCTGGTGGTCGGAGACGGAATCAATGACGGCCCGATTCTCGCCACCGCCGACGTCGGCGTCGCGATGGGTCTCTCCGGCTCGGACATCGCGACCAACTCCGCCGGCGTGGCACTCATGCACGACGACCTTCGGCACGTTCCGTTCCTGCTCGAGATCGCCCGACGCACCAAGGGAATCATCACGCAGAACATCGCCGTGAGCCTTCTGCTCGCGGTGGTCGGGCTGGCCCTCGCGGCGACCGGGAACATCAACATCTGGCTGACCCCCTTCTATCAGGCGGTGGCCTACCTCTTCGTGATCCTCAACAGCCTGCGACTCGTCCGATTCGGTGAAGATTTCGCCGAAGACGCCCAGGCTCGCCGAAATCTTGAAGCGGAACGAGAGCGATTGAGGAATCGGAGCCGCGACGCGTCCGTTCGGCTGGCTCGAAGCTGATGAAAACCCACGGATCGAAACCGACCGTGAAATTCCTCGCGCCGATCTCCGAAGAACGATGAGTCCCCGTCATGACCCATCCGAGGAACCGAATCGATGCTCTCATTGCTCCTGCTCGCCCAAGATGCTCCTGCTGGCTCCGGTGAACTCCTGAGCCCTCTCGAGGCCGGGATTGCTAGGAATCTGATGGTCGTGATCGTCTTCGGCGCCGGCATGATCATCTCGGTGGTCGCCATTCTCGCAGGCGTCATGAGGTCGATTTTCGTCGGCCGGGCCCGGGAACGAACGCGTCAGGAGGTCGCCGCCTACGTCGCGGAAGGTTCGATGTCCGCTGCCGAGGGCGAAGCGATCCTCAAGGCGGGGGCGATCGAATCGGGTTGACCTGAATCTCGACCGACGCCCCGAGCCCGATCCGGGCATTGAGTTAGGCTCTCGATCATGCCCGACGCGACCGGTCGAGAACCGACGGACGATTCGCTGGAATCACTCCGCCGACACCGAGAGAAACTCCTTCGACGACTCGAGGCCGTCGCGGACGATCCTGCTCGCGTCTTCGATTCCTTTCCCGATCCACCACTACCACGCCCTCTGGTCCTCCCCAAATCGGGACGACGTCCGTACGCGATCTTCGTGCTCGGCTGCGGCACGGGACAGGTCGTCCGGCTGGTCCGGGAGCGCATGGCGAGCGAAGGGACGGAGACCCTCGTGGTGGTCGTGGAACCGGAACTCGCCCGGCTGCGGCAGTCCTTCCGACTCCATGACTGGTCAGAGGCGATCGCGGATCCCAGGGTTCGATTCGCCGCCGGCGCCGACCTCGATCTGGCGATTCGCGACGCCATCCCGGACGCCATCGATCCGATCCGGAACATCGCACTCGGCGTGGCGATCCTCCCCGGAGAGCACTCCCCCCGGTTCATGGCGATTCGCGAAGAGATCCAGCGGCTGGGCGCCGCATCGGACCGGGCTTTTCAAGCTGCGGTGGCCGGAAACGCCAAGCGGCGAGAGATCTCTCCGGATCAGCCGCGGCTTCAGAACGGCCCACTGCGGATCGGAAGCGTCGTCGACGCGAACTCCACGGCGATCCGTCATCTGGCGAAGGCGATCGGCCGGGCGGCACAGGCCTCGGGCCACGATCCACGCATCCGGATTTCGGACCAGCAGCTGGACCCCTTCGTGGCGGCGGACGACGCGAGATTCGTGCTCGATGCGGATCCCGACCTGTTCCTCAGTTTCCTTCGGCCCGGGGCGATGCTCTGTCCGTGGCGGATGGACTTCCCCTCACTCGTCCTGGTCAGTTCGAGCCCACGCCTGACGCCGATCCAGACCTTTCCCTGGAGCGACCGCGAGTTGGTGGTCGTGGCTGGCGAGCACTTCGCCGGTCCGTTCCGAGATCTCGGGATCGATCCGTTGATCCGTCCGCTGGCGACCGAGGTTCCGGATGTCGCCGCGCTTGAACGAGTGCCCGCCGTGCCCTGCGATGTCTGCATCGTCGGGAATCTCCCGAGGATCCAGCTCGCGGAGCCGCTCCCGGAGGATCTCGAACGCCGTCTCGGAGAACTCGCGGATCACTGGGTCGCCCGACCGGACCGGCGAGTCGAGGATCTTCTCGAAGACGCGGGACTCTCCCCCTCGGCCGAATCGCCGCTCGATCTCATCCTCGCCTACGAAGCCACTCGGCGACGACGGATCACCGCCGCGATCCACCTCGCCGAACACGGGTTCAACGTCCGGATTCACGGTGAACCCCAGTGGAAGTCCGAGCTCGCGAGGACCGCAGCCGCCGAGTGCTGGCATGGCTGGGTGGACTCGGGCGACCAGCAATCGGCGGCGTTCCGCGCCGCCTCGGTCTCATTGAACATCGGTTCGTTCGCCGCCCCCGACATGCTCAACATGCGGGCCTTCGACATTCCGGCGGCGGGTGGCGTCCTGATCTCGGATGACGAACCCGCGCTGCACGATGCCTTCGACGTCGGCACCGAGGCACTCGCCTTCAAGAAGATCGAGGAACTGCCGGCGCTCGTCTCGGGGGTCCTCTCAAATCCGAGCCGCCGGGCTTCGATCGCCGCGGCGGGCAGGGCGAGGGTGGAACGCGACCACTCCTGGAACGTCTGGTGGAAGTGGGCCGAGGCCCGTCTCCGCGAACGATTCGGCTGAGCCGAAGTCACGATCTCCTCCGCCGAGGATCAGGCGATGGTGACGGATGCGTCGAGGTAGACGTTCTGGATCTCGTTCAACAACTCGACGCCCTCGGCCATCGGCCGCTGGAACGCCTTGCGGCCCGAGATCATGCCCATGCCACCCGCCCGCTTGTTGATGACCGCGGTGCGAACCGCCTGCCCGAAGTCGTCATCGCCGCTTCCGCCGCCGGAATTGATCAGCCCGGCACGCCCGCAATAGCAGTTGAGCACCTGATATCTCGTCAGGTCGATCGGGTGATCCGAACAGAGATCGGTGTAGATCCGCTTGTCGAACTTCCCGTAGCTCGAATCGCCCATGTTGAGCATCTCGTAGCCGCCGTTGAGTTCGGGCTGCTTCTGCTTGATGATGTCCGCCTCGATGGTGACGCCGAGGTGATTGGCCTGCGCGGTGAGGTCGGATGAGACGTGGTAGTCCTTCCCGTCCTTCTTGAAGGCGTCGTTGCGGAGATAGCACCAGAGGATCGTCGCCATTCCCAGTTCGTGAGCACGATGGAAGGCTTCGGCGACCTCGATGATCTGACGATCCGAATCCGTCGAACCGAAGTAGATCGTCGCCCCGACCGCCGCCGCACCGAGTTCCCACGCCTCGTCGACCGAGCCGAACATGATCTGGCTGAAGTGATTCGGATAGGTCAGCAACTCGTTGTGGTTCAGCTTCACGATGAACGGAATTCGATGGGCGTACTTCCGACTCACGCTTCCGAGCACGCCGAACGTGGTGGCGACGGCGTTGCATCCGCCCTCGATCGCCAATTCGACGATCTTCTCACCGTCGAAGTAGATCGGGTTCTTCGCGAAACTCGCACCGGCGGCGTGCTCGATCCCCTGGTCGACCGGGAGGATCGAGACATAGCCCGTGCCGCCGAGCCGACCATGGTCGTAGATCGACTGGATGTTCCTGAGCACCTGAGGGCTGCGGTCGGTCTGCATCCAGACCCGCTCGACGAAATCCGGCCCCGGAAGATGAAGAAGATCGCTGGAGACCTTGGCGTCGTGGTTGAGCAGGCTGTCTGCTTCGCTGCCGAGTCGTTCGGTGATGGATGGCATCTTCTGAGTGCTTTCGAAAACGTGAATGTGAAACCGGAGCCGCCTGGGAACTGGCCCCGCCGGAACGGGCATCATAGGAAAGTCGGGGGAATCAAGAGATCGCGGACCCACGAGGATCGAAGAGGGTTTGGATTTCGGACATTCGCGTGCTTGACCGCCGGAATCGACAACGAAGGCCATTTCCTCCGTACAATCCCCAACTCATGATCCTGAATCTCTTGATTCTCCTCCTCGCGCTCACGCTCCTGATTGTGGGCGCCGAGATGCTGGTCCGCGGAGCCAGCCGGCTCGCGACGAGATTCAACGTCTCGGCATTCGTGATCGGCGTGACCGTGGTGGGATTCGGCACCAGCGCACCCGAGCTTGCGGCGTCGCTCACGGCGGCCACGACCGGGCACGCCGGGATGGCCGTTGGAAACGTCGTCGGCTCCAACATCATGAACATCGCGTTGGTCCTCGGGGTCACCGCGTTGGTCCGTCCCATCCTGGTCAGGAAACGCGTGGTCAGGCCGATGACGACTTCGGAGACGCCGAGTGCTCTGGCGACCTCGGTCGC
>JABABZ010000174.1:0-5944 GCA_014237965.1 Phycisphaerales bacterium
CGCGACCTGACTCTCGACCATCTCCAGGACGGTCTCCGCGAGATCGGCGTTTCGCTGCGCCGCCTCGTTGAGGGCGAGCGCGGCGTCGAGCTTGAAGTAACCGACCTGAACCTCTCGGATGGTCTGTTGCAAGGCTCGATTGAAGTTGAGGTTGGCGGCGAAGAGCCCGGCGCGAGCCGCGTCATCGTCGGCCTCGCGACGACCGAAGTCCAGCAGGAGATAGTTCAACGCGACCTGAGGGATCAGGGCGACCTGGTCGGTCTCCAGTGCGAAGCCGTTGGCCGGGAAGATCATCCGGGCGTAGTAGAACTGCGCTTCGACCCCGAGGACCGGATACCACGCGCCTTGAGCGATTCCAAGCTCCGCCGCGGCGACTCTCGCTCGCTCCCAGGCCGCTCGGGTCTCCGGGCGATGTTCCAGGGCGAAATCGATCAGTCGGAGAAGAGATGTCTTCTCACCTCTGAACGGCGGCGGGGGAGGCGACTCACGACGGAGGCCGGCGGTATCACGGGATTGCGATGCCGCGAGATCGTCGGATGCGTCGGTCGAGTCTCCGTCCTGGTGATCGGGGGCCGGTCGCCAGGGGCGATCCGGGCGGTCCGAGACCAACTCATCGAGGTCGACGTCGGCATACGGTCTTTCCGACCGGCAGCCGATGGCCGACATGACGGCCAGGAGGCATGCAAGGGTCAGTAATGCGACACCGACATCGTTCCGCGATGCGGCGGCTCTTCGATCCAGTCTTCGGAAGTTGATCCGCACGGGTCGGGTTTCTCCTCGGATCGGGTCTCCGGGTCGCGTCGGACTGTCCGGGCACGGGGGGTACGGTATCATCCCGGCGTGATCTCAACCGGACCACAAACCGAAGAGACGTTGAACCGAAGACCCGTTCGAGGCCTCCGAACGGTGAGTGGTGTCCTGGCTGTCGGCGTGCTCGGCGGCTGTGATCCGATCATCGATCTCGGCGGAGCGTTCTTCCCAGGCTGGCTGATCGCCGCCCTGGGTGGTCTCTTCGGCATGATGATCGTTCGTCAGATCTTCTGCTGGTGCGGTGTCGAGGAACATCTGACATTCCGCGGCGGCGCCTATCTCGGTGTGTTCGTGATGATCTCCGTCTCGCTCTGGTACGCGTTCTTCCTGACATGAAGCTGGAGACGGACGACTCATGACCGACGTTCCTGAACGCCCGGAATCGCCGAAGAATCCTCCTTCTCCCGAAGGTGCTACTCCAGCGGGCGAACCGTCGAAATCGCCGTACGACGAGAAGGCCCCGGCGAGGTCCGCGCCCGTGGTTTTCTCCCAGGACCCGGAAACCACACGGCCGCGTTGGTTCCGGACCCGGCGGCTCGTCGGTCGGATTCTCGGCCCGGCCTGCATCCTCGGCGGAATCGTCGCGGTGATCTGGCTCGCGACGACTCTGGATGTCCGACCGCGGACGCTCGATGCCGCGGTTCGAGCCAATACCGTCGGCATCGCGCCGCACGTCAGCGGGCCCATCGTCGATCTGCAGGTCGTCGACAATCAGCCGGTCAGCCGTGGCGATGTGCTCTTCACCATCGACCCCCGACCCTACGCGGCCGACCTCGCGGAGGCCGAGGCGGCGCTCGCACTGGTCGGCATCGAGATCGCGGCGTTGCAGGCAGCCGTGCTCGCGTCGGAGCGGGCGGTCTCGGAGTCCGAAGCGCATCTCGACGAGACCGTGGCCAAGGCCGTGTATGCCCAACTCTATCTGGAGCGAGTCCGGCCGCTTCTGACCCAGCGATTCGTCACCCCCGATCAGGTCGACAAGGCCGCCTCCGAGGCCGCGGCGCTTCAAGCGACGGTACGAACGGCGGAAGCGACGGTCGATGCGCGGCGAGCGGATCTTGCCGTGGCGATCGCATCACTCGGCGAGCTGGCCGACGTCGAGTCCGCGGTGAACCCTGATGCGGCCGCGGCGGAAGACGACGTCGTCGTCGAGGAGCCGCTCTTCGATTCGGAGGCATCCGAGAACGACGAGGCGGCGCCGACCGGAACGATGTTGAATGCTCGGAGACTGGCCGCCGAGACGGCGGTCGAGAAGGCAAGGCTCTATCTCGAGTACTGCACCGTCCGCAGTCCGATCGACGGGTATGTGACCAACCTCAACATCGCCACCGGCGAGTATGCCAACGAAGGCCGACAGGTCTTCTCGCTGGTCGACGGGTCGATCTGGTACGTGATGGCGAACTTCAAGGAGACCTATCTCTCCTTCATCGAGGTCGGCGACGAGGTCGAGGTCTATCTCATGGCCCGCCCCGCCCAGCGATGGAAGGGCGTGATTCAGGGAGTCGGGTGGGCGATCGATCTGGCCGACGGCCGGAACATTCCCGGGACCGATCTGCCCCGCGTTGATCAGACCTTCGACTGGGTGCGACTCGCACAGCGGTTCCCGGTGCGGATCATCCTTGAGGACGGCCCGGATTTCCCGATCAGGATGGGCGAGACGGCGGCGGTGATCGTGCTTCCGGGCGAAGGCGAACTTCCGCCGGCGCAGTTCCCGTGGCTTCGGCGGATCTTCACGGATCTCAACCTCGACGACTGATCGACGGCGTTTCCGAGCCGGGTGCTCCACCCGTCGGATTCACTCTTCTCCGAAGAGCGGCTCCTGATTCGGAAGCGTGGGAGGTCGTTGTCTCAATTCGTCGACGGCCTCGGCGATGTCTTCGACGTTTCTGAACTGCTCGTATTCGCTTGCGTAGCGGATGTAGGCGATCTGGTCGAGTTCACGAAGCGCCGCCGTGACTCGGCGACCGATCTCATCGCTGGGGATCTCTCGATCGAACTCCCGGTGAAGATCGTCTTCGATCCGTTGAACGAGCGCGACCTTGGCGTCTTCGGGAATCGGTCTCTTTCCGCAGGCCGCCTGGACCCCACGAAGAATTCGTTCGCCGTCGAACGGGACACGGGTCTCATCCCGCTTGACCACGACGAGGCGTCGGGTCTTCTCGATGCGTTCGAAGGTGGTGAATCGTTTCTCGCAGCCTTCGCACTCTCGACGGCGGCGGATCGAGGCGCCACCTTCACCCGGTCGCGAATCACAGACCTTGGTATTCGGGGAGTCGCAGAAGGGGCAGCGCAAACGAGTCTCCGGCTGGAGTGGTAATGAAATCGCCCGTTCATGGTCGCCGAGGAGTCCGGCTCGGTCAAACCAGGATGGTCCCTTGGCCTCGTCGGGCCGCCAACGCCGAGGTCAGACGTCTTCGATCTCGGTGATCTTCTTGGCGATCAGTTCCTCGATTCGAGAGGTGTGCTTCTTGGTCTCGACGTCGACCTCGTCCTTGGAACCACTGACTTCGTCGTCGGAGAGCTTCTGGTCGTTTCCGGTCTGCTCGATGCTCTTGATGGCATCTCGCCGTTCATTCCGGCAAGCGACCTTCGAATCTTCGCCCATCTTCTTGACCTGCCCGACCAGCTGCTTTCGTCGGTCAGCGGAAGGTGCGGGAACGCTGACCCGGATCGCCGTGCCCTCGGCCTGGGGGTTGAGCCCGAGTTCCGCGGATTCGATCGCCTTGATGATCTCGTTCTTCGACGCGGGATCGAAGGGCTTGATGAGGAGTTGCTGGCTCTCCGCGACCGAGATCGCGGCCAACTCGCGCAGGTCCGTGCTGGATCCGTAGTAGTCGACCTTGACGTACTCGAGGAGTGCCGTGTTGGCGCGACCGGTCCGGATCCCGCGGAATTCCCGCTGAAGATACTCGACGGTCTTGTCCATGCGATCGCTGCATTCGAGAAGGATCTCGTCGATGTCCATGCCTGAATCTCCGTCGCCGGTCCCGGCGAGCTGCTGCGAATGATCGGTCCGAGCGACCGGCCCGCGATTGTAGAAGGAGCCTGAGATCGCCGTCGGAACGATCTCAGGTCGTCGTCACGATGGTTCCGATGGTCTCGCCGCCCACGGCCCGGGCGATGTTGCCCGCGACCTGATAGTCGAAGACCTGGACGGGAAGATCATGTTCCATGCACATGGTCATGGCGGTCATGTCCATGACGCCGAGCTGGTCTTCGATGGTCTTGGCGAAGGTGAGGTGCTCGTATCGGGTCGCGTCAGAGTGCTTCTTGGGGTCGGCGGTGTAGATTCCATCGACCTTGGTCGCCTTGAGCAGGCGATCGGCACCGAGTTCGATCCCTCGCAGCGACGCGCAGGTGTCGGTGGTGAAGAAGGGATTTCCGGTCCCGGCCGCCAGAATCACGACCCGTCCCTTCTCGAGGTGTCGAAGCGCACGAAGCCGGATGAACGGCTCCGCCACCGCGGTGAGGTTGATCGCCGACATGGCTCGGGCCGGGACGCCTTGTCGCTCCAAGGCCTCCTTGAGGGCCACGCCGTTGATCACGGTTCCGAGCATTCCCATGTAGTCGGCGGTCGACTGGTCGATGGTGCCCGCCTGGGCGAGCGTCGCACCACGGATGATGTTCCCGCCTCCGCAGACCACCGCGATCTGGATCCCGAGCCGGCTGGCCTCCGCGATTTCGGTCGCGACATGGGTCAGTTGTTCCGGGCCGATGCCGAGTTGTCCGGGGGCGGCAAAGCTCTCTCCGCTGATCTTGAGGACGACTCGTCGGGTTGAAGTGGTCATTCGGGACTCCATCGGCGGGGAGAAAGAGGGATCGGGGCCGCCGTCGCCAATTTTCGCCGCTTGGACGCCTTGCGGTCAACCGAGGGAAGTTGCAGGCTTTCCAGCAATTGACCCGTGAATTCGAAGCTGGCTGCGTATTGAACTGGGAATGGAAGGGTATTGGAGATCCACACGGATCACCGAGATCGGAATACGGAATGCGCGAAATCGGGCCATAATGCCCCTTCCCGCTCGATTGGGCTCCACGGATGGCAGAATCAGACTCCCAACCCGAATTGAATGACGCTTCCGGCACGAGTTCGTCGGCAGGAGCGGACCCCGTGGTCCTGGCCGATCGGATCCGTGATCTCGTGGATGAACGTCGACGGCTGCTGCGGCAACGGCGGGTCCATCTGGTCCTGCTCGGGCTCGCGGTCTCGCTCCCGGTGCACATGTCGCTCATGATCTGGCTCTGGTCGTCCCATCGGGAAATGCCCGGAGGAGTCGCACCGGCGACGGTCGTGCTCGACTTGTCGATACTCCCCGACGAGACCCTTCAGGACATGCTGGAGCCCTCCGAGTCGGAGGATCTGCTGACCCCGGAACTCGCGACCGATGCCGGAGCGGAATCACTCGCACTCGAACGCGAACTGAACGCCGAGGTTCCCGACTTCGAACTTGATGCATCCGGCGGCGGACTCGAGACCGTGGTCAGTGGCGCCGGCGAAGGTCTTGGAACCGGACTCGGATCCGGCCTCGGTGCGGGGGCGAGCTTCTTCGGCATCCAGTCGACGGGCAATCGTTTCGCGTACATCGTCGACATTTCCGGCTCGATGGGACAGGACGACAAGATGCCGGCGGCGATGGAGGAGCTCAAGCGATCGCTCAAGAGTCTTCCGGACTATGCGGCATTCGCGGTCGTGCTGTATTCAAGCGATCCGGTGGTACCCGTGTTTCAGAAGGGATGGCTCCGGGCCAGTCGCAGCAATCTCTCCAGGATCTCCGCCTGGATCGACGGTCTGCAACCGGGCGGTGGGACCTTTCCGCTCCCCGCGTTCGATCTGGTCTTCCGACAGGACGTACGGCCCGACGTCATCTTCTTCCTCACCGACGGTCTGATTCCACGCGGGACTCCTGAGGCGGTCCGGGCGTTGAACGAGAGTGGTTCGGGTCGGGTCGCGGTCATCAACTGCATCGCCTTCGGGAGCGGGGCCGGGCAGGATCCGATGCGTCAGATCGCGGCGGAGTCCGATGGAATGTTCCGATTCGTCCCGACGGGAGTCTTCCCATGACTCGGCGCCGATGCACGATCATCTTTCGCGGGTTCCGAGTGGCCGGACTGTGCGGCGTGGTGCTCGCGACCGGCGTGC
>JABABZ010000174.1:5954-6177 GCA_014237965.1 Phycisphaerales bacterium
GCACGCCGACTCCGCCCCAGCGCCGGAACGCCTTCTTCATCGGCGTGATGGTGCGGCACCGCTGGTGGTCGAACGGGTCGCCGCGACGGCCGACGGCGTGCAGGCGACGGTGGTCTCATCCGGTCTGGCTCGAGAGCAACTGGTCGAGTGGGATCGGATCGTGGACATCGATCCGGGCCCTCGGGGCATGCTCGAGTCGGGCATCGAGACGGGGATCGCGAAT
>JABABZ010000175.1 GCA_014237965.1 Phycisphaerales bacterium
TCGGTGAGCGTGGAGATCCAGTTGAATGCGGTCCCGGACCGGGTCCTGCAGAACGTCAAGAACGCGGTGGACCGGATCGCCACGCTCCCTGAAGACGCGGAACGCCCCACGGTCAGCCTGCTCGAGAACAAGAACCTCGTGGTGAGCCTCGCGGTGGCCGGCGACTTCTCGGAGACGGTGCTGCGCGAGACCGCGGAACGCATTCGTGATGAACTCTCGACCCGGGATGGCATCACGCTCGTGCAACTCGGCACCTCGAAACCACTGGAAATCGCGATCGAAATTCCCGAGGCATCGCTCCGAGCGTACGACCTGACCCTCGATCGCGTCGCCCGCGAAATCCGACGCGCCGCGATCGACCTTCCCGCCGGCAGCCTCAAGACCGACGCGGGAGAGATTCTCTTCCGGACCACCGAGCGACGGGACTTCGGCCGGGAGTTCGCCGACATCCCCGTGATCTCGCGTCCCGACGGCTCGACGCTGCGGCTCGGGGAGATCGCCGTCATCACCGACGGTTTCGCCGACATCGATCTCCAACCGAATCTCGACGGCAAGCCCGCCGCGACCGTCGAGGTCTTCCGAGTCGGTGACGAAACGCCCATCTCAGTCTCGGATGAGGTCCTCGCCTATCTCGCCGAGTTGCGTCCGGAACTCCCGGATGGGATGGCGATCCAGCGGGTCCGCGACGATTCGACGTCGTACCGAGAACGCGTGGAACTGCTGGTGCGCAACGCCGCGATCGGTCTCGGCCTGGTGCTGCTGATGCTCGGGCTCTTCCTCGAACCCCGTCTCGCATTCTGGGTGACGCTGGGAATTCCCATCTCGATTCTCGGATCGTTCCTCTTCCTCTCCCAGACCAACGCATCGATCAACATGATCTCCCTGTTCGCGTTCATCGTGACCCTCGGCATCATCGTCGACGACGCGATCGTGGTCGGCGAGAACATCTTCGAAAAACGTTCGGAAGGAATGCCGGCCCTCCAAGCCGCCATCGCGGGCGCCCGCCAGATCTCCGGCCCGGTCACCTTCGCGGTACTCACCAACATGGTCGCCTTTGCGCCCATGCTGTTCGTCCCGGGAGCGAGCGGCAAGCTCTTCATGCAGATCCCCGCGGTCGCGATCAGCGTCTTCGTGGTCTCGCTGATCGAGTCGTTGTTCGTGCTGCCCGCCCACCTCTCCCACACGCCGAAGCAGACCCTCTTCTGGAGGACCATCTCGATCCCGAGCCAGTACTTCGAACGCGGCCTGTTCTGGTTCGTTCGAACCATCTACGCCCCGATCGCTTCTTTCGCGGTCCGACAACGATACGGAACCGCCGCGGTCGCGATCGCCATGCTCACCGTGACCATCGCGACGGTGGCCAGCGGACGCCTTCCCTTCACCTTCCTCCCCAAGATCGACGCCGACTTCGTGCTTGCGAACGTCACTCTTCCGCTCGGCGTTCCCGTGGAACGGACCGCCGCGGTGCAGGAACGGCTGATGACATCACTTGCCAGGACCATCGAAGAATCCGGCGGCCCGTCGATCATCGAGAACGTGTACGGAGTGCTCGGTGGCGGCGTCGGCGGATTCGGCCCGGTCCGCCAGTCCGCGTCCACAGGCTCCCACCGTCTGGGAATCCAGGCGAACCTCACCACGCAGGACCGACGTTCCATATCCGCGACGGAATTCTCCCGTCGATGGAGGGAGAACACCGGTGACATCGCAGGCATCGAGACCATCTCGTTCAAGAGCGAGACCGGACGCTCGAGCGGCGCCGCCATCGATGTTCAATTGAGCCATCGCGACACCGCGACCCTCGATGCGGCGAGCATCGTCCTGGCGGAGAGAATTCGAGAGTTCGCCGGCGTGACCGACATCGATTCCGGAGTCTCTCTCGGCAAGCCTCAGTTCAATCTGGTGCTGACCCCCGAAGCCCGGAGTCTCGGCCTCACCGCGACCGAACTCGCCCGTCAGACCCGAGGCTACTTCTACGGGGTGGAAGCCCTGCGACAACAGCGAGGACGCAACGAGGTCCGCGTCATGGTCCGCCTCCCGGAAGAGGAACGAGAGACTCTGAACACGGTCGAGAAGGCGATGCTGCGCACTCCCGAAGGGGCGGAAATCCCCTTCTCGGAAGCCGCGATCACGACCGAGGGCCGCGCCTATACGAGCATCAAGCGGACCGACGGACGCCGAGTCAATTCAGTGACCGCCGACCTTGATACCGAGATCGCCAACGGAAATGAAGTGAACTCGGTCCTGGACGCGGAAGTCCTCCCGCGACTGAAACGCGAGTTTCCCGGCCTGACCTGGAGTTTCGAAGGCGAGCAGAACGCCCAGGCCGAATCACTCGAAAGCCTCACCACTGGATTCATCGGGGCGCTCTTCGTCATCTACGCACTGCTTGCGATCCCGTTCCGAAGCTGGCTGCAGCCCCTCGTGATCATGGCCGCGATTCCATTCGGCATCATCGGTGCGGTGATCGGACACTTCGTGATGGGATTCGGATTCAGCATCATCTCGATCTTCGGTATCGTCGCCCTCTCCGGCGTGGTGGTGAACGACTCGCTGGTGCTCGTGGTGACCACCAACGAGCTGCGACGGTCCCGCCCCAACGCGAGGCTTCTGGAGATCGTCGTCGCGGCCGGCTGCCGGCGCTTCCGACCGATCCTGCTCACCAGTGTCACGACGTTCTTCGGCCTGATGCCGATGGTCCTCGAGACGTCGATGCAGGCGAGGTTCCTGATCCCCATGGCGATCTCGATCGCGTTCGGCGTGATGTTCGCGACCTTCATCATCCTGCTGCTGGTCCCGGCCCTCTACGTCATGATCGAAGACGGCACGCGGATGTTCTCCTGGCTTTTGCGAGAATCCGACGTCGATTCCGAACTGCCGCAGACGCCCGACGCTTCGATGCCGAAACCGATGCCGACCGGCGAATCCGGCTGATCCAGCAAACCACCGTTCATCGCGCCCGAAACACACTCCGGGGAAGTACGCCACGGCGAAGGAACTCGATCAAGAGGGTCTGCATGACGAAGGGGCCGAGCCCGCCCAACGCCACCAGGTGACCGGAGGTTCGAAGATCGTCCGACCCGCCATCGAGCAGCGCGAGCAACGCCGCGTTGATCGGCCGGGGGAACCGATCCCCCACGCTCGTGAGCATCCGTCGCGCCGCCTCGTCGCCATGACGACGGAAAAACGACGCGAAGAGCAACCCGACCACGGGCGCATCGATCATTCCATGCTGATTTTCAAGGGCCGAGACCAGCCAGGCCTCTGCGTCGGCATGCCGTCCTCGAGCGGTCAGCGAGGCACCGATCTCTCTTGACCGAGTCTGCTCGAATTGCTTGAGATCGAAACTCGAGAGCCGACTCTGGGCCGGAACTTCAGCGGCGTCGAGCCTGCCCGGACCACCGACTCGCGCTGCGGCCGCGGCCCGGGGCTCGGCATCACCACACTCGAGCATGTCACAGAGAAGATCGCAGATTCGATCCAACCGGGGGCGGCCCCTGACCGATGGTGTCCGCGGCCCGATCACCCGAAGCCGTGGCGCCGATCCGCCTCTGACTTGTTGAAAGATCGAATCACCGGCCGGAGGAAGCTCGAGCACGAGCAAGGTGGCGTCCATGGAGGCCGCGTTTCCCAGTCTCCTGCGGAGTTGTTCCATCCACTCGTCTTGCGGCCCCGAATCCGCCGCGACTTCCGGGAGCCACCCCACCAGGAGATCGGGCCCTCGATCCGCGAGCAGTTCCAATCCTGCGAAGACCGTATCCGTCTCGGTCCCTCTCATCGACTCGAGCAGCGCGGGTCTCATCTCGGCCGGGGAGAAGGAGGCCGGTGGAAGAACCCCTTCGACCTCGCCCGAGAGACCGAGAACGGCTTCGGGGTCGATCCAGTCCAATCGTCCTTCGCCGTCGCAGCCGGCCTTCATCGATTCGTGCGGCCAGTTGCACAGTCCCACATGCCGTCCCGAGTCGACCGCCCTCGACCACACGGTGCTCCCGATGGCGCGATCCGGCCGGACGACCTCGTATCCCAGACGATCCGGATGCGGTTGAATACGGGCGACCACGCCGTGGGATTCCGGCCAGACCCCGGTCGCGATGGTGGCCGCCATCGATGCAAGGCCCGAACACGGAAGCCCGGCGAGCCGGTGGACCTTCCCATCGAGCTGGTTCTCGACGTTGATCGGGCCTGGGAGCACCGGCGCAACGAGGAAGATGACCGGGGCGGGTTTCGGAAGCGAGGTGGTCATGCCCGTGGAAGATACCCTGTAGGAATGACGGACCTCGGAGACATCGAGATCGTGGCGGGCGGGGAGGCCGATCGGCCTCTGCTCAGCCGACTCTCTCCTCGGTGGTTCAAGCATCATCTTCCCACGGCGTCGTGGTGTGCCGTTCGACGGGGAGATGTGATCGCCGCCGCGATGCTCGAGGTCCTTCCCGATGGAACGGCGTCGATGGAGTTTCATGGCTGCGACGAGTCCGCGATCACGGCCTGCGGAGGCCCGTTGATCGACCAGGTCCTCGACACGGCCCGAACCTGTGGCGCGTTGGTCGTGGATGCCGATGTGGATTCAACGGCGTCCCTCATGCATGCCGAACTCCTCCGATCCCGGGACTTCGAAATCCATGAGACCTTCGACAGCTTCGAAGCGCCGAGGGCGATGCTCCAGGAAGCCCTCGGAAAGATCTTGAATCGAATGGGCGATCGGATCAGAAGTCGTTTCGAGACCGAAATCGTCGAGATCGATCAAAAACATCTCGACAGCGTCGCAGCCGCCTGGTCGGCGTGGATCGGCGGATCCATCAATCGCGGGGTCTTCGACATGCGGCGTCGTTTCCACGCCCGTGATTCGACCGATCCGGAGCGCAGCCTTCAACTGGTCGCGACCCACGAGAATTCCGTGGTCGGATTCTGCTGCACCCGAATCATCGAACCCGGGGTGCTCAAGATCGATGGCGAGGGCATTCACCCCCGATTCCGAATGGACACGCTGCACGCCCGCCTCGCATCCGCCATATACGAGCGAGCCGAAGCGGCCGACATCCACACCATTCGGTTCGACGCCGGCAGTCGTCAGCCGAACACGCGGACGATGGTCCGCCGAAATCGAATCGCATCGCTGAACCAGAGACTGCATCTCCGGCGGAATTTCGACGCAGGAGCCGGCCATCCGGCGACCTGAGACCGGACGCTCGTCTTCAAGATCCGGCGAGGTGGGCGGCAAGCCCGGAGATCGTTGGATAATCGAACAGAACCGAGGTTTCGATCTCGATGTCGAGTTCGCTGGCAAGATCGCCCAGAACGCCGAGCAGCGCCAGAGAATCGAGGCCGATTCGGTCGAAGGTCACCTCGGAATCGATGGCCGAGGCCTCACTCCCCAAGTCTTTTGCGATCCGCTCGCAAATCCACGCTGAAATCTCGTTGCTGTTCATGCTTGCCATGTTGGTCCCTCAAGTCAACCTCAAAGGTCTCATTCAATCGCGTGAACGCTCAGGCCGTCGCGTCCGCCCCCTGTCGTCGGATTCGTACCGTCACAGGCGAGGAAGGGCGCATCGCAATTCCTAGTATCGGTTCGATCGCGATCGGCGCCTCGAATTCGAGTCGAAATCCGGAGAGGATTTCCCAAATGATTCGTCGCATCTCGAGCAGGGCCAGATTCCGTCCAATACATAGGTGAGGTCCCGCCCCGAATGGCATGTAGGCGAACCGGTGCGGAGGCTGCCATCGACCATCAGGCGATGCCGCGAACCGCTCGGGCCTGAACAGATCCGGCTCGTTCCAATATTTCGGATCGCGATGGAGTCGATACGCAGAGATGACTGCCCGATCGCCCAGCTCCCAAGTCCGCTCACCCTGCACGGTGGTCTCGATGGCCTGGCGCTCGTTCGCCCAGACCGGCGGAAAGAGGCGGAGCGTTTCCCAGATGGCGGCGTCGATCGCGGCGTCACCCAGGCCGGCCTTGAGTTCTGCGTCGATCGATTCGGCGACCTCAGGGTGATCGTCAAGAAGCAGAAGGCACCAGACCAGGCTGTTGGCACTGGTTTCCGTCCCGGCAAGCACCAGCGATCGAACCTCGTCGTGGATGCCCTTCTCGTCGATCTGACCGTCGGCTTGCGCCGCGAGGAGGCGTCCGAGCGCATCATCGACACCGACGTCGACCGAGCGTCGGCGTTCGAG
>JABABZ010000176.1 GCA_014237965.1 Phycisphaerales bacterium
CTTGCCACCGAACTTTCCGGTCTCGATGTACTTCTTGGCGTTGTCCCAGGCACCACCGGCGTTCGCCATGAAGATCGCGACCGCGAACCCGCACACCAGGGTGCCGGCAAGCAGACCCATCACACCGGCGACGCCGAGGATGAGGCCCACCAGGATCGGGACCGCGACCGCCATGAGAGAGGGAATGACCATCTCCTTCTGGGCGCCCGCGGTGGAGATGTCCACACACGATGCGTAGTCGGGGTACTCCTTGCCGTCGACCTCGACCTGGTACGGCCACTTGAGCGGGTCGGCGATGTCCTCATCGCTCATGCCGTTCTTCTTGAATCCCTTCTTCATGATCGCGAACTGCCGTCGGCATTCGTCGATCATCGCGAAGGCCGCTCGGCCCACCGCGTTCATGGTCATCGCACAGAAGACGAACACCAGCATCACGCCGAGGAAGAGACCCGCGAGAACCTTGGGGTTCATGAGCGTGACGTTGTAGAACTGAAGGAGCTGCGGGATGGTCGCCCGATTCGTCGGAACGACCTCGAAGAAGTAGGACTTGTTGTCCACGTCCATCGAGAAGAAGGTGCCGTCGCCCATGGACTTGGCGTCCTTCATGTTCCAGGAGCCGGTTTCGAAGCCGGCTTTGATGTCGCTTCCATCACGCGAGGTGAGGAGAAGCGCACCGAGGGGAGCGGTCGTTTCCGCGGAGGGATCGCCGTCGATGGCGAAGACGCCGTGACCTTCGTACACGAAGGTCTCGGACTGCACCTGCTCCGGCGTGGAATTCACATTGCCGAGCTGGGTCTTCACCGTGATCACGTAAGCCGCGAGCAGGGCGAGGGCGGTCAGGGCGGCGGAACCGATCGCGAAGCCCTTGCCGGTCGCGGCGGTCGTGTTCCCGAGCGAGTCGAGCATGTCGGTTCGTTCGCGGACATACGGCTCCTGGTGGGTCATCTCGGCGTTGCCGCCGGCGTTGTCGGCGATCGGGCCGTAGGCGTCGGTCGCGAGGGTGATGCCGAGGGTCGAGAGCATGCCGACCGCGGCGATGCCGACGCCGAACACACCCATCAGGAAGGTGTCACCACCGCCTGCGGCGACGAAGGAGACGAGAATCGCGACCACCACGGTGATCAGCGGAATCCAGGTCGACTTCATGCCTTCGGCGATGCCGGAGATGATCACGGTCGCAGGACCCATCTGGGCCTGCTCGGCGATTCGCTGCGTGGGAGCATGCTCGTAGGAGGTGTACTGCTCGGTTCCCCAGGCGATCACGAGACCGGAGACAAGACCGACCACGATCGCGATCCAGAGTCGCCACCAGACGATTCCAGCCAAGGCCATATCTTCACCGCCGAGTGCAAACCAAAGCAAGCCAGCCGAGCCGAGCACGATGAGGGCGGAACTCGCCCAGACGCCGCCGTGAAGACTCTTCAGGAGTTGAGCGAGCGTGGCCCCCTCCTTCGTCCGAACCACGAAGATGGCGAGGATGGAAGCAAGGATGCCGAGACCTGCCAACGCGGGCGGGACGGTGACCAGGCGGAGGGAGTCCGCATCACCGAGGGAAAGCTGGACCGCGGCTGCGGCGGCGAGCGCCATCGCGGCAAGCACCGAACCGTAGTACGACTCGTAGAGGTCGGCGCCCATGCCGGCGACGTCACCGACGTTGTCACCGACGTTGTCCGCGATGGTCGCGGGGTTTCGGGCGTCATCTTCGGGAATACCCGCTTCGACCTTGCCGACGAGGTCGGCGCCGACGTCCGCGGCCTTGGTGTAGATGCCGCCGCCGACTCGGGCGAAGAGGGCCTGCAGCGAGGCACCCATCGCGAAGCTCAAGGTGACGGTGGTGATGTCGACCAGACCGGAACCGAAGCTCTCGCCCAGAACGACGTAGAGAACGAAGAACCAGACCGAGATGTCGAGGAGCGCGAAGCCGGTCACGCAGAGGCCCATGACCGCACCGGCTCGGAAGGCGACGGTAAGACCCTTGTTGAGCGACTCCTTCGCGGCTGCGGTGGTTCGAGCGGATGCGTTGGTCGCGGTCTTCATGCCGAAGAAACCACACAGACCGGAGAGAAGACCGGCGACGGCGACGCCGCCGACCGTCCAGAAGTTCTGCAGACCACCTGCCGCCATCACCGCGAGGAGAACCAGCAGTGCGACGAAGACGCCGGTCACGATGCGGTTCTGACGACCGAGATACGCACCGGCACCGTCCCGAACCGCCTTCGCGATCCGGATCATCTCGCTGTCGCCTTCGGTGTGACTCATGACCGAGCGATAGAAGAAGTACGCCGCGATCAATGCCACGACCGCACCGATGGGAGCGAGGAACCAGGCCGGAGCTTCCGTGATGCTCGGCATCTCCGCGAGGGTGAATCCAGTCTGAATCAGCGTGTTCATCTGAGAAAGGGTCCTTGAGAGGTCACCGCTCGGTACGAGGGGTGGAATTCGAGGGCGAAGGGTCTTTGGACACTCCGCAGGTCATCATGGAATGGTTCGGAAGACGAATAGTTGGAAAGGCCGACGCTCACCGACCTCCTCGATCAGAAACAACCCCGGAACCGCCGGCTCGACCGCAACCACTCCCAGCGACCCTCTGGATCGATCGGGAGTGCATTGGGGAGGTCATCGGCGTATCACGTCCTCGATCGCCAATCGCCGAGGATTCCCTCCGTTGAATCAGCGGACGGGCATGTCCGCGCGAGCGACTCGAGCAACCCGCTTGCGGGCCTCTCGCCGGTTGCGCTCGGAAGGCTTTTCGAAGTACTGACGCTTCTTCACGTCCTTCGTCAGACCTTCTTTTTCGCAGAGCTTCTTGAAACGGCGGAGCATCTGCTCCGCACTCTCGCCACCGCGAGCCTTGATTCGAATCGCCATAACCGTCGCTGCTCCGGACCGCAAAATGCGGTGTTTCTTGAGGGGAATGGGGCATTACACCCAATCCCCGGATGCACCGCAAGGGCTTGCGGTCTTCGAAACTCAAGGAACGCAGCGTTCGGTTGGCCCAGAACCCATCCCCAGACCTCCCAGATCGGGCTTCCGAGTGGGCCGGGCGCTCCTCTCATTCCTCCTAAGTGCCTGCAAGAACGGCACTTGAGGCGTCTGGCCAGCGGATTCCCGTGGGGCGATCGGACCGGCCTCTGGGAATCCTGACTTCCGGCAAGTTTTCCGACCGAATCCAAGGCTAATCTGGCCGCTCTCCTTCGCCTCGATGGAACTTCCTTCATGCCGACTCTGGTCGACGCCTACAACGTGCTGCATGTGGTCGGCGTTCTTCCGCCGGAACTTGCCGGAATCGATCTCGAGGAACTCGCCGCGCTCCTGGCGGGAAGTCGTTTCGATCGCGACGAGGTCCTTCTCATCTGTGACGGGGTCCCGAAACCACATCGCGTCGAAGGCGATGGACGGATCCACGTTCGATTCGCCGGCGCCGGGACGACCGCCGATGAACTGATCATCCATCTGGTCCGGACTTCCTCGGCGCCGCGACGACTCACCGTCGTCTCCAGCGACCGAGAGATCACGGAACACGCCCGGCGCCGCCGTGCCGCCGTCCTCAGTTCGGAATCCTTCCTCGCTCTTCTGGCCAAGGACCACGCGGGAAAGCCGCGTTCCGACCCTGGTGCGGGGAGACGACCCGCCGGAACTCACCGCCCCGACCGTCGGCAGGTGGAAGACTGGCTCAAGCTCTTCAACGTCGAGGACGATCTTCTCGATCTCGACTCCCACGCCCTGCGGCCGTCCCGACCCTCCGACGATGCGCCGCAAGCAGGTGGAGATTCCGAGGCGCCACCCGTCGATTCCACGGATGACCTCTCCAACTCCGCCCTCGAGGCCGGGCATCTCGACGAGATCCGCCTGGAAGACGTCGAACGGATCGACATGTCCGAATTGCTTGACGAGACCGGACGACTCCGGAGGGCGATCGAAGACGAACCGCCCCCCGGTGATGACCCGGAGTCTGCAGATCGGCCATGATGCAACCCCCCGACGAGGAACTTCCCATGAACTTCGACCATCCTCCCGCCGACCCGTTCACCGTCTTCGACGAGTGGTTCCATCACGCCGAACTTCACGCGGGACTTCCGAATCCCAACGCGATGACGATCGCGACCGCGAACGCCGAAGGACGGCCGACCGCCCGAATCGTCCTCTTGAAGCAGTTCGACGCCCGCGGCTTCGTCTTCTTCACGAATCAGCAGAGTCGGAAGGCCGAGGATCTCGCGGTGAATCCATCCGCCTCGTTGCTCTTCCATTGGGACAGCCTCGAGCGACAGATCCGAATCGAAGGTTCCATCGAGCAGACGTCGGATGCCGAAAACGATGCGTACTTCAACAGTCGCGCCCTCGAAAGCCGGCTGAACGCGATCGCAAGCGATCAATCTCGACCGATTGAGGATCGTGACGCACTCGAGGCACGACGCGCGGCCGTCGACGCGGCACATGCCGATGGCCGACCGCCGGCACGACCTCCGCATTGGGGAGGCTACCGAGTCGTTCCATCACGATTCGAATTCTGGAGCGGACATCCCCATCGCCTGCACGATCGAGTGCTCTACGTCGCCGATGACCACGGCGGCTGGACGACCTCGCGGCTCATGCCCTGACCCTTGATCTCCGATCGACCTGCGCCGCTCGCATCAATCGACCGACGAACCCGTCCTGGCGAACTTCCGACGACGATTCTCCTTGCGCGGTGGAACGAATCCACCGCGAACTCGAACGCCATCGGCACCCGCGTCCCGCAGACGAGCCACCAGCGCGTCATCAGGGACCACACGGATTCCCGGCGATGAAAGCACGACGTGCTGGCCGTTCGCCAGTCGGAGATGAACGACCGTCTCGACCGGACGACCCGAAAGCGCCTGAACACTTCCTGCCGCCTGCTTCAACTGTCCCGAGACGAACTCCATCCGTCGCCGGACCATCTCTTCGGTCTCATCATCCCGCGTCTGATCGAAGAGGATCTCGATCTTCGTGGACAACAGACTCGTGACCTTGTCGATCGGAATGACCTGCTCGACGACGATCTGCGGCTCACCACGGCCCGTCTCGACCTGCCCCACCAGAACGACCGTCCGATCGACCTGGATATCCTCGGCATGCCGGGCGAACGCTTCGCTGAACACCACGCCTTCGACCGTCCCGTGCTTGTCGGACAGCGTGGTCATCGCCATCTTGGCCCCGTTCCGGGTGATGACCGGACGGACCCGGTTGATCACCCCCGCGAACACCACCGGACTCTCGTTGGGGAGTTCACCGAGCCCGGTGCTGACCACGTTGCAGAACTCGGTGATGATGTTTCCGATCCCATCCAGCGGATGCCCGGAGACGTGGAATCCAAGCGTTTCCTTTTCTTCGGCGAGCCTGGTCATCTGGTCCCACGGCTTCACTTCCGGAAGCGGCAGTCGCGGTGTCGCCCCGGCCGCTTCGCCGTCGTCATCGCCGCCGCCGAAGAGCATGTTCTGACCGGCGGACCGATCGGCGGCCAACGACTTGCCGGCCTTGAACGCATCCGGCACCGCGGCGAGCATCGCGGCTCGAGCATCCTCGCCGTGCACCGAGTCGAAGGCGCCGGCCCGGACCAGCGACTCGATCGCCTTCTGATTGATCCGGGCGTGATCGATTCGCTCGCAGAACTCGTGCAGGGACTCATACGGCCCATCCGCGTCTCGCGACTCGACGATGGAGGCGATTCCGTCCTTCGCGATCCCCTTGATCGCTTGAAGGCCGAACCGCACGTGTCCGCTGCAGTTGGACGGCCGCTCACCGGAGTCGAAGACGACGTTGAAGTCCTCGCCGGAGAAGTTGACGTCCGGAGGGCGGACGTTCACGCCCACGTTCGGCGTCTCGGGGGTCGAATCGGGGAACGGAACTCGAAGACAGTCATCGAGATAGACGGACCAGTCCTCGACCTTCTTCGCCTGACTCTCGAAGGTCAACACCGACGCCATGTACTGGTTCGGAAAGTACGTCTTCAAGTAGGCGGTCTGATACGCGACGATCGCATAGCCCGTGGAATGACTCTTGTTGAATCCGTAGCCCGCGAACTTCAGGATCAACTCGAAGAGCTCCTCGTCTGACGCTCCGGCCCGCACCGGTGTGCGCAGGTCCGTGCCGCCCGCGGCGAACAGGCACGTCACCAACGAGCCGTCGATGGTCTGTCT
>JABABZ010000177.1 GCA_014237965.1 Phycisphaerales bacterium
ACCCAGGCATGTAATTGTCGAACTCGTAGTCCGGGGCGGGCATGAAATGATGGTGGGCGACAACGACCCGCGCGGCCTCCTCGGGCACGTCGCGAAACGACGAGGCGCAGAAGTCAAGTTGCTCGCTCCGCACCCGTCCATTGGTGATCGCGCGTCGGGGGGCGGAGGAGTCGAGCCCGACGCCACCTTCGTCTTCGGTGCGACAGAAGGACGAAGACACCGCGATCTGCGGAAGCGTCCGACCCATCATCAACACCGGTGCCGCACACGCGTGCTCGATGCAGTCGATGCCTCGTCGAACGGAACCGACCGACTCCCCCATCGTCTTGCCGTGCTCACGGACCAGGATGGCCGCCAGTTCCTCGGCGTGATCTTCCAGGATGGCCTTGTAACGAAAGAGGTGCTGGATTCGATCACCCACCGGCGTCTGCGACCAGGCCTCGAAGGCCGAGGCCGCGACCGCCACCGCACGGTCGGCCGCGTCCACCGCATCCATCGGGGTGACCGAGACCGTCTCGCCCGTGGCCGGGTCGATGTTGACCCGCTGCGTCGTGCCGGCATCTTCATGTGATGCCCCCCCGATCAGGTGGGGAAGAGACTGAATCGACATGGGAAACTCCGTGTTTGAGTTGGACGATCGGATCGGGCGGGGTTCCCGCCGGTACTCAGCCGCCTTGCGGGCGATGCATCGGCGGTGTGGCGGTTCCCTGGCGGAGGCCGCCCTTCATCTCACCACCCGGATTCTTCCGGTCGAAGCCCTGCTGTTCTCTTCGCTCGGCCTTCTCTTCAGGGGTCTCATCCCGTGCCTTGGCCTCCTTGGCGAGGGTCATCTTCTTCTTCTTGAGGGCTCGAGCCTTCTTCTGTTTGTCGAGTTGCTTGCGGGTCGCCATCGGTTTCGCTCCATTGAAGAAACAGCGGTTCGAGGGTTCGATCGACCCGATGGCCGCCTCGGCATCAATGATAGGGGATGCCGATCCTCCGACGAGCTGGACGATCGGACTCAGTCGAAAATGAGCACGACATAGGCGAAGAAGAGCAGCAGATGCACCGCCCCCTGCATGGTGTTGGTCCGACCACTCCCGAAATTCACCATGCTGACGGCGAGCGTCACCACGAGAAGGATGAGTTCCACGTCCTCCAGGCCGAGCTCGACCGTCTTTCCGGTGAGAAAACCGATCACCAGAACGGCCGGAATGGTCAATCCGATCGTTGCCAGGGCCGACCCCAGGGCGATGTTCACCGTTCGCTGAAGTTGATTCGCCATCGCCGCCTTGAGCGCGGCCATGGCCTCCGGTGACAGAACGAGAATCGCCACCAGAAAACCGCTCAGCGCCGTCGGCGCCCCGAGCGCTTCGCTGCCATGATCGACGACCTTGGCCATGTTCTTCGAGAGCAGCACGATCGGAAGCATCGTGAAGACCAGCATCACCGCGTGATAGCCGACGCCGAAGACTTCGAGATCGCCATGGTGATCATCGTCCTGGTCACCGCCATCATCCCGGACCGGCTGCCGAAAGTACTGACTGTGGCGGGCCGACTGAAGGGCGAGGAACGTCCCGTAGAGACCCACCGACATCACGATCAGAAACACGGCGAAGAGCGGTGACGCCGAGGAATCAGGGGTCGAGACCGTGTACCTCGGCATCACGATTCCCATGGCAGCCAGGGGAATGATCACACCCAGATAGGCCGAGGCCCCACGAAGGTTGTATTCCTGCTCATGATGCTTGAGGCCGCCGAGCAGGATCGTGATTCCGAGCATTCCGTTCAGGACGATCATGAGCACCGCGAACATCGTGTCGCGAGCCAGACCCGGATTCTCGCCCCCGGTCACCATGACCGCGGAGATCATCACGACCTCGATGCTGATCACCGCAAGAGTCAGGATCAAGGTTCCGAACGGCCCGCCCAGTCGGACGGCGAGCCCGTCGGCGTGGCGGACCACTGCGAATGACGACCACAACATGACCGCGAAGAGCCAGGCGAACATGAAGCACGACCACACCGGGTCGGACAGATCACCGAGCCAGGAGGCGCCGAACGCGAAGAACATCCCCACGGAGGTGATGCCCGCGAGAAAGGCACGCTCACGGCGGAGGAACGCCAGGGGGCGCAGAGGATTCGGCGTATCGCTCATCGAGGTGAATTCCATTCTGGAGAACCGTGCCCGTCTTCGGCGACGCTTCCCCTTGCGTGACAGCCTATCCGCTTCGAAAGCCCTCCGATCATCACCCCCGAGCCGGCCGACGGTGGAGCCGGCTCCGAATACGGTAATCTTCGCTCATGCCGATCCTCCGTCACCAACTCGTTGATCTTCATGCAAGACGAGTCTTCCCCGCGGAGATCGAAATCGAACACGGAAGGGTCGAGTCGATTCGCCCGCTCGAAGACGGCGAACCGGTCGATCCCGGGGTTCTTCTGCCGGGATTCGTCGACGCTCACGTTCATGTCGAGAGCAGCATGCTCCCTCCCGCGGAATTCGCCCGCGTCGCGGTGCGACACGGAACCGTCGCGACGGTCAGTGATCCCCATGAGATCGCCAACGTCCTCGGAGAGGAAGGCCTCGAGTTCATGCTCGCGGAGGCGGCGAAGGCTTGCATGCCGATCCACTTCGGGGTGCCGAGTTGCGTTCCCGCGACGGACTTCGAGACTTCGGGAGACCGGCTCGATTCCGCCGCCGTCGAGCGACTCCTCGCGGACGACCGATTCCGATACCTCTCCGAGATGATGAACTGGCCGGGCGTTCTTCAAGAGGACCCGGAAGTCATGGCGAAGATCGCGGCGGCACGACGACTGGGAAAACCCGTCGACGGGCATGCGCCCGATCTTCGCGGCGATGACGCGCGGCGATATGCCGCCGCCGGCATCACCACTGATCATGAGTGCTTCACGCTCGAAGAGGCCCGCGACAAGGCCGAAGCCGGGATGCACATCCTGATCCGGGAAGGAAGCGCCGCCAGAAACCTCGAAGCCATCTGGCCGATCCTGCTCGAATTCCCCCACCTCGCCATGTTCTCGACCGACGATGCCCACCCGGACGATCTGCTCCGCGGGCACATCGATCGCTCCGTGGCCAGGTGCATCTCGCACGGGGTCGACATGTTCGACGTGCTTCGCGCCGCATGCGTCAACCCCGTCGAACACTACGGACTCCCCACCGGACTGCTCCGGAGTGGTGACCGCGCCGACTTCATCGTGGTCGATGACCTGATCGATTTTCGGGTGCGAGAGACCTGGATCGAAGGCATCCCGGTCGCACGCGACGGCGAGTGCCTCGTCCCCGCCCAGCCATCCGCCACCCCGAACCGCTTCCGCGAAGCCCGCTTCGCCCCATCCGACTTCGCAGTTCCCTCCGGCGGCGGATCCGCGCCGGTGGAGGTCCTGACGATCGTCGCCGAGGACGGTGAGCTGATCACCGGTGAGACCACCGCCCTCCTGAACCCTCAGGGGGAATTCATCGAACCGGACTCCGACCACGACACGCTTCTTCTGGCGGTCTGCAATCGCTACGAATCCGCGCCGCCGGCGATGGCCTTCATTCGTGGGTTCAAGATCCGGAATGGCGCCATCGCCAGCAGCGTCGCCCACGACTCCCATCAGGTGATCGCCGTCGGCGCGACGCGAGGCGCCGTCTGCGCCGCGGTCAACTCGGTCTTCGAATCGAAGGGTGGACTGGCCGCCGTGGGCGAGGGGCGAACCACGCTGCTCGAACTGCCGATCGCCGGACTCATGAGCGATCGGCCTGCCGAAGAGGTCGCAGCCACCTACGAGCAGCTCACCAGCACCGCGAATCATCTGGGCTCCGAGCTTCGGGCCCCCTTCATGACACTCTCGTTCATGGCGCTCCTGGTCATCCCCAGCCTCAAATTGAGCGATCAGGGACTGTTCGACGGGAGTCGATTCGCCTTCACGCCGGTTCGAATCGAGCCGCCTCTCTCGAAAGAACAGACATGATCTTCACCATCGTGGGCGGCCTCCTCTCCGCCGTCATCGCAGCGTTCCTCCTCGCCCTGCTCCTGCAGCTCGCGTCGAAGATCGCCTGCAAGCAGGCCGTCGACTACGGCGATGCATGGAAGACCGCATTCTTCGGCATCGTCGGATCTCGAATCATCGAGATGGGGTGGTCGGCGACCTCGATGGAGACGACGTGGTTCCTGGAACTGCCCGTGCAGTTCGTCCTCTGGACGGTCCTGATTTCGGCGGTCATCGGAATCGACATCGCTCACTCGCTCGCCATCGCGGCCTTGATGCTGGCACTGACCTGGCTGGCCCTCTTCGTGGTCGTCATGCTCCCCATGAGCCTCGCGTCGTAGGCTGGATCGGACCGCGGTCGATATCCTGAGCCGATGCTCGGTGAACGACTTGCCAATCGAATGCGCCACCTTGCGAAGTGGGGAAGGAAGCAAGGAATCTCCTGCTTTCGACTCTACGAACGCGACGTGCCGGAGTACCCCGCGATCGTCGACTGGTACGCCGATGAGAATGCCGACGATCCTTCCCGTGATGGAGATGCCGTCGTCTGGCTCTTCGGAAGGAAGCGGGACGACACGCTGGAGAAGGAGGTCGAACACCGCCGTGACGCCGAAGCCGAGATCCTCGCCGGCCTTGGCATTCCTCGGGAACGAATGCACGTCAAACACCGCGGCCGCCAGTCCTCGGGCTCCGGCGAACGCGAACAATACGAACGTGTGGATACCCGGGCAACGACGAAGATCGTCGGAGAACACGGCCTTCGATTCGAAGTCAACCTCTCCGACTACCTCGACGTCGGCCTCTTTCTGGATCATCGCCCCACGCGGAAGTCGGTGCAGGACCGGGCGACCGGAAAACGGGTCTTGAATCTCTTCGCCTACACCGGCGCGTTCAGCGTGCACGCCCGCGCGGGTGGCGCCGAGGCGACGACCACCGTCGACATGTCGAGGACGTATCTCGACTGGTACGAACGAAATCTGGCCTTGAACGGCCACACGCTCGAGCCGCGACACCGAGTGGTGCAGGCCGACTGCCTGCAGTGGTTGGAGGCGGGCCCGGAACACGAAGACGATCGCTATGACATCGTGGTCTGCGATCCCCCGACCTTCTCCAACTCCAAACGGATGAAAGCCGGTTCGTTCTCCATCGATCGTGATCACCCCGCACTTCTGCGGAATCTCGCACGATTCGTCGCGCCGAAGGGCGAGATCTTCTTTTCGACGAACTCCCGGAGCTTCGAACTGTCACCCGACGCGGTACCCGGGAACTACGGATGTCGGGAGATCAGCAATCGGTCCGTTCCAGAAGACTTCCGCAACCGACGCATCCACCGATGCTGGCGGTTCGCCGAAGGGTGGGAACGACGCCGATGAAGGCCTCCTCCCGGGTTCTTCCTCGCACCGACGACCGACAAGCTCCGCGATACGACTCCTCTCCCTGACCATCCCGTGAATCGGTGAACGCGGGCAGAACGGAGTTCGTCGAGGCGCCGATACACTCGTGTCATTCATTCGAGCCTTCGCCGTCCGCACTCGAGAAATGGAACCTGGTTTCGTGACGACCCCCGACCTCCCGGCCATTCCAGCCTCTTCCGCGTCGCCTCTCGAAGGCCGGTGTTGCATCGACTGCGCCCAGACGCTCCAGGGGCTCGGCAGCAACACATGTCCCGAGTGCGGCCGCCCTTTCAATCCGGACGACCCCCGAACCACCGCGAACATCACGACGAACCGATATCGCAGATGGTTGATCGGGACTTGCCGGATCTTCTACTACGCAAGCTGGTTGGCGCTGCTCTTGATCTTCGTCTACTCGGCGCTCGGGGGACACTGGCTCATCCTCTTCATGCTCGCCATCGCGTCAGCGCCCTTCATCCTGCTTCAGTTCATCTTGCTTGCACTGCCCCTCCAAAGGATCTCCTGGAGAAGACGACTCGCGGGTTTTCTCGTTCCACTCGTCTTCCTCAGCATCTGCGTCACCAACTGGCCGGTCGTGCTTTCCTTCAAACTGCATCGAACGGCCATGACGAAAATCGCAGACCGAGTGGCGGGCGGCGAAGTGATCTCGGGTCCGACCAGAGTCGGCATTCTTCGATTCCGGCAGATCCGCATGG
>JABABZ010000178.1 GCA_014237965.1 Phycisphaerales bacterium
GCAGCCCTTCGAACCGTCCGCGACCCGGATCTCGGGAAGGATCTGGTGACGCTCGGCATGGTCAAGCGGCACGATGTCGAAGGCCCGAAGGTCCTCATCACCGTCGAACTCACGACCCCCGCGTGCCCGATGAAGGATCGCATCCGAAACGACATCGAGCAGGCGGTTCAGGATGCGGCGACGGCGACCGATCACGCGGTCGACGTGATCGAAGTCGAGTTCACCGCGGACGTCCGGCGACCGAACGAGAAGACTCAGGAAGGCGAAAGTCCTCTACCCGGTGTCCGACAGATCATCGCGGTGGGCGCCGGCAAGGGCGGGGTGGGCAAGAGCACCATCTCCACGAACCTCGCGATCGGGCTTGCCCGTCACGGAGCCCGAGTCGGTTTGCTCGACGGAGACATCTACGGCCCCTCGCTTCCCACCATGCTCGGTCTCGAGGACGTCCAGGTCGTCGCTCGCGGATCCATGCTGCTTCCCTTCGAAGTGCACGGAATCAAGGCGATGTCGATCGGGAAACTCGTCGAACCGGACAAGGCGTTGATCTGGCGTGGCCCCATGGCGCACGGCGCCTTCAAGCAACTCGCGGTCCAGACCGAGTGGGATGAGCTCGACTACCTCATCGTCGACCTGCCGCCCGGCACCGGCGACGTCCCCTTGACCCTCGCCCAGCTTCTTCCACTGACCGGCGCGGTCGTCGTCTGCACGCCGCAGCGAGTGGCCCAGGACGATGCCCGGCGAGCGGTGCGGATGTTCGAGAGCCTCGGGGTGGAGATCCTCGGCATCGTCGAGAACATGAGCTTCTTCGTCGGGGACGATGGCAAGGAATACGACCTCTTCGGACGCGGAGGCGCCGAGCTTCTCGCCCAGTCGATGGATCTCCCCTTCCTCGGCGGCATTCCCATCACCCAGGATCTCCGCATCAACTCGGATCGCGGTACGCCGATCGCCAACTGGGACGATCCGGAACTCGCGGTCGCATTCGACGCGATGGTCACCCAGACCGCTGCGAGAATCTCCGTGGCTTCCATCCAGGGCAAGTTCCAGATGCCGACGATCAGCGTCTCCTGAGACTCGGAAAGGTGCCCGGAGGCGGAACTTGAACCTGGACTGCAACCTGAAAGACCGATGACCGTTAGGCCAAGAAGTCGATGGTGGCCTCTCTCACCAGAGCCTCTCGACCGGCACGCCCTCCAACGCCAACAACAGGAGTTCCAAGACATGCACCCCCGACTCTCCCCCATTCGCCCGTTCATCATCAGCACCGGAGTCCTCGGGACGATCTTCGCCGGGTCCATCACGCAGGCCGCCTGCGTCACCGCTGGAGCCGAGAAGTCGCCCTCGGAGACCGCCGTTCAGGAAGCCCCGACTCACATCGAGAAGACGATCGAGGTGACGGTCGACGGCGACGACGTCCAGGTGATGATGAACGGCAAGCCCCTTCCCCCCGAACAGCTCCGCAAGATCGACGGTGCCATTCTGATCGTGGATGAAGACGGAAGGGAACTGGAGCGGATCCAATTCGGCGAAGTTCATGGTGACCCCACGGAGATGCCTGGCAGCATGCTCGGCGTGATGATGGCGGAGAACGACCGCGGCGTCCTCATCCAGGGAGTGATCCCCGGAACACCCGCCGCGGAGGCGGGACTTCGAGAGGGCGACCTCATCGTCGAGGCCAACGGCCGACCCGTCGACACCGAGACTCTTTCGATGCTCGTCGCTGGCACCCGGCCGGGCCAACCGATCGATCTCACCGGGTTCCGTGATGGCCGGAACTTCAGAGGAGAGATCGTGCTCGGCCGCTGGGATCCGGATCTGATGAACGACGCCCGGAATCAGAACGGCGATCACCACGACGAACGCGACATCCACGACGAACGCGACATCCACGACGAACGCGACATCCATCGGGAATGGAACGACGACGACGAGTCGGGCATGGCGATGATCGAGGCCATGGTCGAACGCCTCATGATGATGGTGAACGGCGATGACGATCGAGAGGTCGATTTCGATGTTCACGTCGAGATGAACGATGGTCAAGAGGGTCGCCGCATGAAGATCCGGCGTGGCGACATGATCTTCCACACCGACGAAGGTCGCGGAGAGTTCATCATCGAAGGCGAAGAAATGCATGGCGACCGCATGCACGACGAACACGGAAACGTCTTCCTCTTCCGAGGCGAAGACGACCGGAATGAAGATCATCCGATGGAAGAGATGATGCGGGAGGGCCGGCACCAGATCGAAGCCTGGATGCACGAGATGTCCGAAGAGGCGAGCCACTGGGCACGGGACGCCGAGCACCAGATGCACGACTTCGCCGAGATGTTCGATTCTCGCATGAACGAGATGGCGTCGGCGTTCGAACAGGAACTCCATCGCATCATGGAACGACAGGATCACGGACATCGAGAGACCGAAATGATGTTCCGCGAACGAGACCTGCAGCTCAAGGAACGAGGCATGGTGCTTCAGCAGAAACTCGGAGAGTCGGGTCAGAAACTGCAGGAGACGTTGAAGAGATTCGCGGAAGGGCACCAACGTCTGGCCGCACAGAACCAGATGCTCGCCGAACGGGTCGAACGACTCGAACAGGCCCTTCGCCGCATGATGGGAGATGACCGGAACTCCAACCGGAATCCCGATGCGACGCCTCGCGACCAGGAGCGGATGAACGAGGGGCAACGCCGAGCCGAACGCAGACGCCAGACGGAGGATCGGTCGCAGCGAACACGGGAATCCGATGAAGACCACCGCGAGGCTCCGGAACGCCCTCGCCGCCAGGGCGGCGAACGTGACTGAACACCCCGGATGACCTGAATGAAATCGCGGCCTCGATCAGATGGATCGGGGCCGCGATTTCATTCGGAACGGACTGGTGATCAGAATTCGGCCTTGAGGACCTTCAGCTGTTCCAGGAACTCGTCGAGGTGCGTTCTCTCGTGAGCCGCGGAGATCTGGCAACGCAGTCTCGCCTCTCCCTCGGGTACCACCGGATATCCGAATCCGATCACGAAGACACCGAGCTCGAGGAGCCGCTTGCTCATCGCAATGGCCTTCGCGGTGTCGTGCACGATGATCGGAAGAATGGCGGTGGGACTCTCGAGCACCTCGAATCCGACGGCGCGAATTCCATCGCGAGCATATGCGACGTTGTCACGGAGTTTCGCGACTCGATCCGGCTCGTTCATCAGGATCTCGATCGCCTTGTCCGCACTGCAGGCGACGGTGGCGGGAAGCGCGTTCGAGAAGAGGGTCGGGCGGCCCCGCTGGATCATGAGGTCGATCATCTCCTTCGAGCCGGCCATGTATCCGCCCGCACCCCCACCGAGGGCCTTGCCGAGCGTGCTGGTGAACAGATCGATGCTCTTCCCGTCCATGCCCCAGTGTTCGTGCGTGCCTCGACCGGTCGGACCCATGACGCCCGTCCCATGACTGTCATCCACCACGAGTTTGGCGCCGAATTCATCACAGACGCTCCGAAGGCCGGGAAGATCGCCGATGTCTCCCTCCATGCTGAAGACACCGTCGGTGACCACCCATGCCTGGCCGGTCACCTCGGGATTCGCCCGAGCGGCCTCCAACCGTTCCCGGAGCGAATCGAGATCGCTGTGACGAAACACCTTCTTGTGCACGCCCTTCTTGATCACCGACGCCAGTCGGATGCCGTCGATGATCGACGCGTGGTTCAACTCATCGGAGATGATGATGTCGCCGGGTTCGCAGAGGGTCGCGAAGATGGCTTCATTGGCGTTCCAGCAACTGCTGAAGGTGTACGACGCTTCGACTCCATGAAGATCCGCGATCCGACGTTCGATCTTCTCGTGGCAGTCGAAGGTTCCACAGATGAATCGGACGCTGGCAGTGCCCGCACCGTAACGTCGAAGACCCTCGATCCCCGACTCGACGACGTCCGGATGATTGGCGAGCCCGAGATAGTTGTTCGAACAGAGGCAGACGACCTCGCCGTGGTCCCGCAGTCGCACTTTCGCGCCCATCGGCCCTTCGATGGTCTGAAACTTCTTGAGTTGCCCTCCCGCTTCCAATTCCGAGAGAACGGCTCGGGTGCGGGCGGCGAATGGATCCTTGGTGTCGATGCTGCTCATGTTGGTCTCGATCATGGAAGTCGAATCCCGATTCGAACGCTGCGTCTTCAATCGGCGTAACGCGTTCGAATACGAGGAACAAGATAGTCGCTGAAGGCTGTGGACAGATCGTAGGACGGCGCCCATCCCCAGTCGTTTCTCGCGGCGCCATCAGCACATGCGGCGGGCCAGCTGTCGATGATCGACTGCCTCGCGAGATCAGGCTCGAAGTCGGTTTCCGCATCCGCGAAGTGCTTTCGGACCTCGTCGAGGAATTCCGAAGCCGAGGGGTTGAAGGACTGGACGTTGTAGACGGTCCGGGAGAGCGCACTCTTCGGTGCCGCCATCAGAAGGCGGATCGCTTCGATCGCCTCCGGCATGGTCATGAAGGGGATCCGGGCGTCCGTCCGAACGAAGCAGGAGTAGGCGTCGCCTCGCGCGGCGGCATGAAGCATCTCCGGCCCGTAATCGCTCGTCCCACCACTCGGAACGGTATCGGCCGAGATGATCCCCGGGAAACGGATCGATCGAAAGTCGACCGGGAACGCCATCCGATCGGATGCCAGCTTTCGATAATGATGGGCGTAGTAGTTTCCAAGGTTCTCACCGGTGACCTTGTTGCAACCGTACATCGTGTGGGGCTGAAGGAACTGATCCTCGCCGACTTCCCCGGCCGCGGTCTTGGTCGCCAGATCCGGCAGGCCGTAGGCCGCGATCGAACTCGGGAAGAAGAACTGCACCGGCCGCCCGTTGTTCGCCGCCTCCTCCGCGGCGATGCGAAGCAGATTCAGCGTTCCTCCCACGTTGACGCCATGTGCGATCTCCGGAACGAACTCGCTGCGGGTCGACAGCAACGCTGCGAGGTGATAGATCGACCCGATCTGATACGAAGCCAGCAACCGCTCGAGCATCTTCTCATCGCAGACGTCACCTGTGAACGACTCGTCACAGAGGGCGCGATGCTCCGCGGGTAGTTCGCGAAGGTCGATGGCGATCACGGCTGGAAAGGGACTGCCCGAGCCTTCTCGTTCGCGACGTTCCGCATCGAGTGACTTCAGCAGGCCATGCCCCATCTCGCCGCCGGCGCCAGTGATGAGGATCGCCGCGTCGCGACGAGCGCCACCCAGCGTCGAACCCGGGCCACCGCCGTGTGACGGGTCGGGACCACGACGTATCGAGCTCAAAGAGGGGAAGGAGGTCATCTCCGGATTCTAGCGGGAACCCGGTGTTTCTCGTCGGACTGAAGCGGTCTTCGGCGAGCCGATCCCCGAGAGAGCCCTCGTATCATCCCGGCGTCGATGGCGCGGACGAGCGGCGTCTCATCGACCACGAGCGTGTCGACCGGGGGATCTCGGGTCGGGGCGATCATCCCGTGAGGACGGACGGGCCCTCCCGTCGCTCGTCGCGTACCGTGTACGCCATGACGTCACCCGACCCGACCGAATCCACATCCGCGGAGGCGCTGATCGAACGGCTCGGCCTTGCTCCGCATCCTGAAGGCGGCTTCTACAAGGAGACCTGGCGACACGATCCCACCACGGGAGAGCGTGGCCACGGAACCGCCATCTACTTCCTCCTCCCGGGCGGGGTGACGAGCCGATGGCATCGAGTCGATGCGGCGGAGATCTGGCACCACTACGAGGGCGCCTCGCTGGAACTCAGCCTCTCCGCGTCGCCGCCCACCGTGGAAAGAACAATCAGACTGGGGCCGGACATTCTCGAGGGCGAACGACCTCAGGCGATCGTGCAACCGAAGGAATGGCAGTCCGCACGAAGCCTCGGCGAGTGGACGCTGGTCGGTTGCACGGTGTCCCCCGCGTTCG
>JABABZ010000179.1 GCA_014237965.1 Phycisphaerales bacterium
AGCCGAAGCCGGTCATGAGAATCACCGGAAGATCGGATTTCAGGTTCTTGGCTGCGCGGAAGACCTCGTATCCGTTTCGATCGGGCATGCGGACGTCGGAGATCACCAGGTCGAACGGGGCCCCGCCCGACTCGAGCGATTCGATGGCTCCGGACCCGTCGGCATGCGCTTCGACCTCTGCGCCCCGATGTTCCAGGAGCGACTTGATCGCGCCTCGGATGGTCTCTTCGTCGTCGGCGACGAGAATTCGCCGCCCGCTGATCAAGGGGTCGTCGATCACTTCCGTGTCGTCGTCGGTCGTGCCGAGAATCGTCTGCGGCCCGGACGTGCAGGCCAGCACCCTCGCTCGGACCGATTCGACCGATTCGATGATCGAGTCCAGTTTCGCGGCCATCGGCCCGTCACCGACATAACCGGCTCGAAGCTCGGCGGCGTTTCTCGTGATCGACTCGAGAGGTTGGTTCATCTCCCCGAGCACGGTGCTGGAGAAACTGTGGTTCGTCGTGTATCGCTCCACGACCAGCATGTCGAGGATGTTGATCGCCATCGCGACATACCGTCCATAGAGTTCCACCAGCATCTGGTCACGCTCATCGAAGGCGTTGGGCTGCGAACTCTCGACGTTCAGAACACCGACCACTCGATCTCGAAGTTTCAGGGGTACGGTCAGGCTGCTGAGCGCGTCGGGAATTCCCACCACGTACAGCGGGTCCTCGCGGGTATCCCGGCAGAGATAGGCCTCGCCGCTGGTCGCCACCATGCCCGAGATCCCGTTTTCAGTCTGACTCGCGAAGAGGCGCTCTCCGATCGACAAGGGCTCCATGCCGGAACCCATCACCAGTTCGAGCTGGCCGTTCTTGCGGTCGACGAGTCGGATTTCGAAGTGCTCGAATCCGATCACCGTGCGGATCGTTCGAATCACCTTGTTCTCGATCAGGCGGAGTCGAGCCCCGACGTCGAGTGGATTGATGGTGTCCGGATCGAGATCGAGGAGATCACCGCCGGCGAGATCGATCTCCTCGACCAGAAGTTCGGTGCGCTTGAGATCGGTGACATCCGAGATCAGCGCCGTCACGGTCCGTCGGGCCGCATCGTCGGGCATCGGCGAACAGATCACGGCGAAGTGTCGATCGCCGTGGCTGATGTCCAACCTGGCGCATTCACCGTCATTGACGTCCGGGTGTTCCATGAAGCCGGCGATGGCCTCCGCGGCGGCATCGGAAAAGAGCCGCAGCAGCTCCGGCGAATGGTTGGCGAGTTGATCGTTCATCCACACGATCTCGCCCTTCTCGACGACGACCGCCACCCCCTCGCCGAGTCCGTCGAGCGCCGCGGTGATTCGAGGATCGCCGGCGGCGGGCTCTCCGCTGACGAGATCGCACGTGGTGCGAATGAAGTCAGCGACCACGTCCGGCATGCGGGCGAGAAAGCTCTCGGGCGTGGTCCCGGTGGGAAGGACCATTCGGGCACGTGATCTGGAGTCGGCATCATTCATGGGCCGAGAGCTCCTGGGGACGAGGAGTGGGATGGCAGAGCCTATCCCGGAAGACTTCATGAGGGAACATCGGCACGGCATCGGTGGTCGCTGGAGCCCGAGGCGTTGTTTGGTGGGGACGAATGGCCATCGGTCTCTCCACCGGGACCATTCGGGCGGGGGTAGGATGGGGTTCCGCCATCGTGAGCATGACCCGCCGGGGGTCGTCGACGAATGGGGAGCCGAGTCCGGAACAACCTTCCCAGATGATTCAGGCGAAGGGAATCACCAAGAGATACGGCCGGTTCACGGCGGTCGAGGACCTCCATCTGGAGGTTCCGGACGGCACGGTCTGTGGTCTTCTGGGGCCGAACGGCGCCGGGAAGACGACGACCATGCGAATGATCACCGGGATGCTGCCGCCCGATGAGGGTTCGTTGCAGGTGGCGGGGCATGTGATGCCTGGTGATCGGAGGGCGGCGCTCGCCCGGCTCGGCTACCTGCCGGAGTCGGCTCCTTCGTATCCCGAGATGCGGGCCATCGAGTTTCTCCGATTCAAGGGAAGACTGCTGGGGCTCGATCGCGCGACGATCGATCGATCCGCGGGCTTCGCGCTGGAGGCCTGTGATCTCGGTGACGTCTCCCGACGACTGATCGGGCAGTTGAGCAAGGGCTACCGACAACGGGTCGGTCTGGCCGCGTCGTTGATGGGTGACCCCTCTCTGCTCGTGCTCGACGAGCCGACGGTCGGACTCGACCCGCGTCAGCTTCGTGACTTCCGGCGACTGATTCGCAAACTGGCTGAGACCAGAACGGTGCTGTTGTCGAGCCACATCATGCAGGAGATCGAAGCGGTCGCGGATCACATCGTGATTCTCAATCGTGGTCGAAAACTGGCCGAGGGCAGCATCGAGGAGCTCCGTCAAGGCGTGAGCGGTCGGTCCTGCCTTCGAATCTCGGCGCCGGCGGAAGCGGCAGTGAAGTCCGGACTGATCGCCGCGGTCGAGGGCATCGCAGGCAAACCGGTCTTGCCCGAGATCGCGAAGAACGGTGATCTTCGTTTCGAGTTCGATGGCCCGGACCAGGGGCGGGCGATCGGCGCCGCGATCGCCGCCGCGGGTGGCTCGATCATCGAACTCACCCACGAGGCCCCGGGCCTCGAGACCGTGTTCCTTCAATTCCTCGATCGGGAACCCGATGCTGATGGAGACGCGGCATGAGGGGCGTGATCGCCATCGCCCGTCGCGATCTCGCGTCGACCTTCCTGGTGCCGACCGGCTGGATCATTCTGGCTGGATGGGGACTCATCGCTTCGATCATCTTCGCATTCGCCTCTCTTCGCGAGGGCGAGCCTGCCACCCTTCGTGCGGTGATCTCGATGGCGGGATGGGCGATCGCGGTCGTCGCACCGGCGATCTCGATGCGAAGTTTCGCCGAGGAAGCCAGGCTCGGAACACTTGAGGTCCTGTTGACCTCGCCACTGTCGGCGCTGGAGCTGGTCCTTGGGAAGTTCCTGGCGGGTGTCGGCGTGCTTCTGGTCCTCGGCATTCCGATTCTCGTCCTCTTCGGCGTCGCGGAGATCTACGGCGATCCCGACCCGGGCGAACTGGCGAGCGGACTGCTCGGGCTTCTTCTCGCGGGCGCCACGTTGATCGCACTGGGGCTCGTGGTCTCGACCCGGACCTCGAGTCAGGTCGTGGCCTACCTCGTCACGTTCTTCATCTTCTTCGCGGTGGTCCTGGTCGCCAAGGGCGTTCCGGTGCTGATCGAATTCCTTCCCGCCGATCTGCTTGCGCCGGAACGGACACTCGCCTGGATCGAGTGGGCTTCCGGTCTTGATCCACTGCTCCGACTGGATGAGTTCGCGATCGGTCTCTTCGACTCCGCGAACGTCGGTTGGTTCATCGCCGCCTCGGCGTTCTTCCTCTTCCTCGGAGGGTTCTCGTTGGCGGCCCCCCGGCGAGTCCGCGCCGCTTCGCGAGCGGCTCGCCTCGTCGCGATGCTCCTTTCGGCGGTCGGCATCCTCGGTGCCGCGGTCTCGGCGATCGCCTTCTCGACGCTGATGGAAGCGCCGCCCCTGCGAGTCGAGGCCGACCTCACCAAGACCCGCGCCTACTCGCTGCAGGAAAGCACCGTCGATCTGCTGGAGTCACTCGAACCGGGCTGGTCGGTTCGGTTGCTGGTCGCTCGGGATGATGCGGATCCGGTGACCATGAGGCAGGTCGATGAAGTCGTTCAACGAATGGACCAGGTCACGCCGAACCTCGAGGCGGAACGGATCGATCCGGTGGATCCGCGATCGATCGGCCGATACGAAGCCGTCCTGGAATCACTCCTGTCTCGTGATGCGGCGACGATCGCGATCTGGGAAGAGAAGATCCAGGCCGGCGTCGACGCCTTCGAAGCGCTCCAGGCGGTGGGTCGCGAGGTGGCGCCATCCGCGGCTGCACTGCTTCCGCAGATTCCGGCCGACAGTCCGATCCATTCGTTGATCGAGCGGGTGGGCCTCGTCTTCGGAACGCTGGCCGACCAGGGAGGTGCTTTCACGGCATTCATCGACGAGACCCTTCGAAGCACGAGTCGACGACCGCTGCCGAACTGGCGTCTGGCTCAGGCGTCGCTCGCCGCGAACAACGCCAAGCAGGCCGGTGAGATCGAGCAGGTCGCGGATGTTCTTCGCCAGTGGGAGATCGATCCCGGCATCCCGGCTGCGGCACGCGACTGGGCTGCACTGACGATTCCCGCCATCGAGTCCGTGGCAGTGGTGCTCCGTGCCTCCGGAGACGAACTCGCGGTGCTTGAAGAGGCTCATCCACTGGTCGCCGCCGTGATCGCGGAGTCGATCGCCGAGGGTGATGTGGCCATCGTCGATGGACCACGCGGTTCGCTGGTGATTCCCGCCTGGCAGTTGTTCCCCGCGAGCGCCGTGCGGCAGGGTGGAGACGGTGCCGTCGTCGGTTTCGATCGTCGGTTCCAGGGCGAGGAGACGCTCGCCGCGGCGATTCGAGCGCTGCAGCTCGGGCGAATGCCCAGAGTCGTCTTCGTGCACGCCGAAGATCGGTCGCTCCTGCGAGATCGCGACGACGGCCTGGAGGTCGCCGGGATCACCAATGCCCTGCGGACCGCTCGGTTCGAAGTCGCGGAGTGGATTCCGGGACGGACGGAACGACCGTTGGCGGCGTCGGAACGTACCACGGTGTGGTTCGTGATCCCGCCGTTGCAGCGGAAGGGGTTGGAGTACGGCGATCCGGAGAAGGCGTTGCTTGGTGCGGCGACTGGATTGATCGCCGAAGGGGAGCCGGTCCTGTTGACCGTGGCTCGGAGCATGCTGCCGCTGGTCGGGAAGCCGGACCCGTGGTCGACGGTGGCATCGACGCTCGGCGTGGAGATCGATACCGCGCGGGTGGTCTTCGAGTGGATGCCGGACATGACGGAGGGTGGCGCGGTCAAGACCTGGCAGGAGATCGACGGACATCCGCCGGCGGATTCCGCATCCGGAGGGGCGATCATCGAGGCGCTGCGTGGCAAGAGGCTGTTCGTGTCTCACGCCACTCCGATCAGGGTCGATTCCCCGAAGTCCGCGACGGCGGTGGTGCTGGCCGAGGTTCGCCCCAGCGCCTTGCGATGGCTCGAGGACGATTGGCGCGGTGATGGGGTGCAGATCGAGGAGATGCCCGGAGGCGATCGATTCACCGCTCCGATTCCGGTCGCGGTCGCGGTGGAGGCGATGGGCGAGAACGGCATGCAGCGTCTGGTCGCGGTGGGATCGGGAGGCTGGGCGCTTTCCGCACTGGTCAACGAGGCCGGCACGCTGGGTGGCGACCGTCTGGTCCTGACCAACCCCGGCAACCGGGAACTCGCCTTGAGCAGCATCGCGTGGCTCGCGGGGCTTGATGATCTCGTTGCGACGGCGGCCACCGGTCGTGAGATCTCACGATTCTCCGGACTTTCCAACGACGCTCGGGCTGCCTGGGGGCTCGCCTTGACGGTGTTCCTCGGTCTCGGGCCGATGCTCCTCGGAACCATGGTCTGGTCGATGCGGAGGGCGACATCATGACGCTGCGAACCGTCGGTTGCATCTGGCTCCTGGCCATCGCGCTGCTGGTCGCGGCGTCACTCGCGTGGAGAGATTCGGACTCGAGCGAAGTCGAGATGCAGCAGGCAACGGTGTTCACCGGCGGGATTCCGATCGATTCGATCGATCTACTCTCCGTCGAAATCCCGGGTGAGGAGTCGCCTCGATTCCTGAAGTTCGAACTCGGCGAGGAAGGATGGAGGCAGGTTCTGCCCTTCGAGGTCGCGGCCGACGGATTCGCCATCCGTCAGCTTCTCGTGGCCGCCGCCGATCTCACCGCAAGTCGTCGAACGCCGCTCTCCGACGTGGTCGGTGACGATGGAGGCGGGT
>JABABZ010000017.1 GCA_014237965.1 Phycisphaerales bacterium
GTAGCAGAGGCGAACACCGCTCGTCGGCCCGCCGTTCGAGTCACGCTCAAGGTCACCGCCACCACCGCCACGACCAGCGCACTGCAACCGGCCACGAGATAGCTCAGCACGATCGACTCGCCCGGAACACCGCCGAAGGACTGGATGAACAGGAACAACGGGAGCGAAGAGAACAACAGCGCGAGGATGAAGAAGAGCCTCCCGAACAGATTCCCCAGCACGATCTGCATGGAGTTCAGCGGCGTGGTGAGCAGGATGTCCCAGGTCCGGGGGTTGGCTTCCTGGGCGATGGCCCCGGCCATGAAGACCGGCGTCAACAGACAGATCAGGAACACCTGACCGAATGCCACGATCGTGAACGCGGAAGCACCACGTTGAGCCAACTCTCGAAGACTCGCAGCCGGCCCGATCAGCGCCAGAAGCAGGCACGCGATCAGAATGGCCAGATATCCGCTGCGAAGGTAGAGATGCCGACTTCGCGTCGATCCGCCCTGGATGAGGCGAACGCAGATCGGGTTGGTCAGAAGAAGGCTGAGGAACCACTCGATGGGAGCTGGCATGGCGACGCGATCCTTGGGGCCCGAGCTCGGAATCGACTCGAGCCCTCGAAAAGTGCGATCCAGAGCGAAAAACGATGAATTCAAATGGCTCTTGACAGCCTCGATCGCCCCGCAATACTACAAGGGCATTCCCGGTACGGCCCGCGCGGCGGACCGCCGGTTCATACGGCAATCCCGGCCGGAAGGTTGGGTGACGTCCGATCTCTCGTTCGACGATTCGAAATCGAGCTCCCGCCCCTTCATTCAAGGGTGGAATGCCGAGAAGAACGTTGGACGACAGGTCCCCGAATTCACGGTGGTTTCACGCCGCCCGAATTCGATTCGCTCGACATCGAGCGGAGGCGACCTGGATAGATTGATCTTTGATTTCTGCGTTCGCAGCCTCTGTCCCTTCAACACCGACCGGAGCCCTTCGGAGCCGAGCAAGGACTTTCCTGCTCCCAGACCGTGTTCTTTTCTCAGGCCAAACAGAGCATTTTCCGCTTTCGTTCACGCCCGTTCCGCCGGTCTGCTCCTTCGATTCCTGGTCGAGCTCGTAGTACTTTTCGAGCCGAATGACGCTGCACGACCGAAATCAGAGCCTGTCACCCACCGCTTGAGACCCTCTGAGGGGCTCAAATGGCCGTTTTCTGAACGGAGCGTGACATGTTTCCTCAATCCTTGATGCTCGCGATCGAAGCTCAAGATCTTGCGATTGCCGGCGTTGCAGCCGTCATCGGGGCCGTTGCCGCATGGCTCTTCATTGCGGCCACCACGGCCAAGTCCATCTCTACCGCCAAGGCCGAAGCCGGCACCATCGTCGAAACGGCCCGGAGCGAGGCTCAGGCCGCCGCACGGGCGATCGAAGCGGAGACTGAGGCGAAGGCCGAAGAACGACGCAAGGCGGTGGAGAGGGACGCCACGGAGATCCTCAGCGATGCCAAGGAGGCCCAGGCCCGGGCCAACAAACGCGAGGAGACGCTCGACAACAAACTCTCGCAGCTGACCCGCCGAGAAGAGAAATTCGAGGCGAAGGAAGGACGCCTCGAAGAACTTACGGCCGAGCGGGAGGGGCTGATCGAGAAGGCGAAAAAGACCGCTGAAGACCTCAAGAACCGCCTCGCCGAAGCAGCCGAAATGAGCCGCGACGAAGCACGTTCGCATCTTTTCGAAGAAATTCGGCTCGAATCCCAGCATGAAGCCGCCAAGATCGAGCAAGAAGTCATCGATGAGGCAGAGGATAGAGCCCGCGAGAAGAGCCGCGAGATCACGCTTCTGGCCATTCAGCGATATGCCGCCGAGAACGTCAGCGACTCCACGGTTCGCGCCGTGAAGATCCCCTCTGACGACCTCAAGGGGCGAGTGATCGGTCGCGAGGGTCGGAATATCCGAGCCATTGAGAAAGCGACCGGCGCCGACATCATGGTGGACGATACGCCTGGCGTCATCAGCGTTTCATGTTTCGACCGCGTTCGACAGGCGATTGCCGCCGAGAGCCTCCAGAAGCTCGTGGCGGACGGACGAGTCCACCCCTCGCGGATCGAAGAGGTCGTGGCTCAGACCAAGCGGGACATCGAGGAACGCATCAAGCAGACCGGCCAGGATGCCTTGGTGGAGACCAATATCCGGGGTGTGCATCCCAAGATCGCCGAGGCGATGGGCAAGATGCAGTTCCGGACCAGTTACGGCCAGAACGTCCTTCGTCACTCGATCGAAGTCGCCTTCCTCAGTCAGATGATCGCCGACCAACTCGGACTCGATGGGACGATCGCTCGATGTTGTGGCTTCCTCCACGACATCGGAAAGGCGATGGACCACGAGATGGAAGGCGGCCACCCCGCGATCGGCATGGAATTCGCCCGGAAGTTCGGAGAGAAGTCCGAAGCGGTCCTCAACGCCATCGGCGGTCACCACGGGGACATCCCGGCCACGACGCCGTACACCGCCATCGTGATGGCGGCCGACGCGGTGAGCGGCGCTCGCCCCGGTGCCCGTCGCGAGTCGATGGAGATGTACGTCAAGCGGCTCGAGCAACTCGAAGGGATCGCGACGGAACAGTCCTTCGTCGAAGAGGCCCACGCCATTCAAGCCGGACGGGAAGTGCGGGTCATTCTCGATGCCAAGAAGGCCGATGACGCCACCGCCCACAAGATCGCCAGAGATGTCGCCAAGCGAATCGAAGACGAAATGACCTTCCCGGGCGAGATCAAGGTGACGGTACTTCGAGAGGTTCGGGCCGAAGCCGTCGCCAGATAGGACTCTCGACGATGAGCGAGCCTGGAGACACCGCTGCGAGCGATCCCGGGGACGAGGCGATGCTCGACAAGGTCATCGAGAAGTGGCCCGTCGATTCGCGGAAGGCCGGGGATGCCCTTCATCTGTATCGAACGGTGACTTTTCTCACGATCGCGTTGGAGGGAGTCGTGGGGCTGGTCTTGCTCAGCCTGGCGATCATCACGCTCCTCCCGGTCTGGGAGTCGCTCGACGTCCCCGACCTCCATCCCGTCGTCGGCTTCATCCTGCTCTTCGCGGCGACGGTGATCTCCTTCGAGATCGGTCGCAAGCTCCGCATTCGCAGACGCCTGCGGTTGATCACCCACAACCTCTCCGAGCATGGCACTTCAACCTGCCCGCGATGCGGGACCGCGCCCTTCCAGGCGGCCTCGTGTTGCCGGCTCGCGCCGGAGGGATGGTCGCGACTCGACCTTCACGGCTTCTGGCACGAAATCGCCGTCGGGAGGAGTGACCCTCCGACCGGATGGTCTCAAACGATGCGCGACGTGGGGATCACGCCGGCGTGGTCTCGACCGGAGTCCCAGACACGGAATGCGTGGCAACGCGGGCGTGGGCCTCTCGGCACCTCCTTGAGGCACCCCTCCGCCAAGCCGGTGCAGCAGTCGATTCGATGGACCCTCGGATGGTGGCGGATGCTCTGGCCTCTGCTCTTCGTTCCCGTGGCGGTCGTCGCGGCGGTACCGCTGCTCGGCCGGGGCGGGCCGATCGACGGGCGAAGGCTGGTGATCGTGGGACTCTTCGGCATCGCCGCGATCTGGGGCGGCCGCGCGTCGATCAAGCGACTCCGGACGATGTCACCGATCGGCGCCACGACGTTGCCACGATGCGCCGGTTGCGGATATCGACTTCACCCCCCGTTTTCCGATCGATGCCCGGAGTGCGGCGACGCGCTCGGCGCCTGGGATGCGATCTCGCTTCTTCCCCGGTATTCGCACCACGACTGAATTCGCCAGACCCGAATCAGGAGCGTGATGCCGACGAGTCCCGCTCGACCCACTGCAGCCACCAGTCAATGAAGGTCGGAATACCGACCTCGACCGGCGTGGTGGGCTCCCAGCCGAAATCACGTCGCATCGGACCGACGTCGGCAGCGCTCGCTTCGACATCGCCCGGCTGCTTGGGCAGCAGGATGCGTTCCGTGGTGCATCCCATCGCCTGTTCGATCAACTCCACGTAACGGAGGAGATCCACGTTGGTGTCGTTGCCGAGGTTGTAGAGCCGGAAGGGCGCGTCACTCCGATCCAGACGAGGATTCGCCGGGTCGAAGGTCGGATCCGCCTCGGCAGGTTGATCCAGCACGCGCAGCACGCCATCGACCACGTCGTCGACCCAGGTGAAGTCGCGACGATGCCGACCGTGGTTGTAGAGCTCGATCGGGCGACCGGCCCGAATCGCATCGGCGAACTTCCAGAGCGCCATGTCCGGCCGACCCCACGTGCCGTAGACACTGAAAAATCGCAGACCGGTGGTCGGGATTCCGTAGAGCCGGGCGTACCCGTGCGCCATCAACTCGCCGCTGCGCTTCGTGGCGGCATACAACGACAGGGGATGATCGACCGGATGTTCCGTCGCGAACGGCATCATCTCGTTCGAGCCGTAGACGGAACTGCTGCTCGCGAAGACGAGGTGCGAGGTCTTGATGGCCCGGGCGAGTTCGAGGATCACCAGCGTCGCCGCGAGATTGGCGTTCAGGTAGTCGAATGGCGCTTCGATGGAATGCCGGACCCCGGCCTGCGCCGCGAGATGGACGATTCGATCGATGCCTCGATCTCGAAGCACCCCCACTGCTGACGGATCCGAGAGGTCCATCTTCTCGAACGTGAATCCATCATGAGCCTGCAACTGCTCGAGGCGGCCCGACTTGAGCGCGGGATCGTAGTAGTGGTTGAGCGAATCGACTCCCAGCACATCGTCCCCCCGCGCGAGCAGCGCGGCGGTGACGTGATGGCCGATGAAGCCGGCAGCGCCGGTGACGAGGATCTTCACGGAGGGACTCTCAGGAGGCCGGCTCGAAACACCGACGACGGTCGGTGCCGCCGTCCATGGTACGAAATCGCACTCCGACGACCACCGCTCGCGTGAACCGTGGATTTGAGTGGACGGACTCCTCCAGCCGGCCATGAACCAGAGGTATCGTGCCTTCGGTGCGATTGACCCCGACTCTCGTTTCTTTCGGAGCCCCCTGATGAACCAGATCACCACGCCCTGCCTTCTGGCCTGCAGCCTGATTCTCTGTGCCTCGACCGGGGTGCACGCGTCCCCCTGGCCCGCTGCCGAAAAAGACTCTGGAACCAGCACCACGATCTACTCCTCCGCGGATCCCGGCGGATTCGATCCTCAGCGGTTCATCGACCAGCAACGCAACGGGAACAATCCTTCAGCGTCCTGGCAGGTACCGGGGTTCGGAATGGTCCGACAGACCCGTGAATTCGAGCTCAAGAAAGGACTGAACGAGGTCTCTTTCACCGATGTGGCGGCCTTCCTGGACCCCACCACCGTCGGTTTCAAGGACCTCACCGATGCGCGGACCTCGGTGCTCGAACAGGCGTTCAAGTTCGACCTCGTCAGTCCTTCGAAGTTGTTGGAGAAGTTCCTCGACAAGCCCATCACCGTGACCATCCCCGAAGGTGATCAGACGCGGACGATCTCGGGCGAACTCCTGTCATCCAACCAGGGAAAACTGGTGATCCGAACCGCGACCGGCCTCGAAATGATCAATGCCGCGGACGCGCGGGTCTCACTGGGAGATCTTCCCGAAGGATTCCTGACCAAGCCCACGCTGGTCTGGCTCCTCGACGCGGGAACGGCCGGCACCCACGAGGTCCAGTCGACCTACCAGACCGCCGGCATCACCTGGCGCGCCGACTACAACCTCGTCCTCAATGATGACGACACCGCTGCGGATCTCACCGCCTGGGTGACCCTTCTGAATCTCTCGGGCATCGCCTACCCGGATGCGAGACTCAAACTCGTCGCAGGCGACGTCCAGAAGATCCAGTCCGCCCCCACCATGCGAAGTCGTGGCGTCGAGATGATGGCGGACGGAAGGGTCGGCGGGGGCGGCGGATTCGAAGAGAAGTCCCTCTTCGAGTACCACCTCTACACGCTCCCTCGCAAGACCACCATCGCCAGCAACAGCACCCAGCAGCTGACCCTCTTTCCTGCGGTTTCGGGCGTCAAGATCTCGAAGGAACTCCTCTACGATCCGACGGCCGCGATGGGATGGAGTCGAGAGCCGTACATGAACCCCGGCTTCGTCCCCGGTGGTTCGGACAAGATCGGCGTGTTCATCTCCTTCAAGAACGACGAGGAGAACCGTCTGGGCGTTCCACTTCCGAAGGGACGAATCCGGGCCTACAAGCAGGACTCGGCGGATGGCTCGCTCGAATTCGTGGGCGAGGATCTCATCGACCACACTCCTCGAAACGAGACGGTGCGGATCAAGCTGGGGAATTCGTTCGATGTGGTCGGCGAACGCAAGGTCGTCGACTTCAAGATCGACAAGGCCCGAAAGACCATGAGCGAGACCATCGAACTCCAGGTGCGCAACCAGAAGGACACGATCCAGAGCATCGTGGTCCGCGAACACCTCTACCGATGGCGGAACTGGGAGATGACCGAGCGGAACCTTCCCTTCGAGAAGATCGATGCCAACACCATCGAATGGCGACTCTCCGTCGCGCCCGAGGGCGAGAAGACGATTCGCTACACCGTTCGCTACACCTGGTGATCGGAACGCATCACCGAAGACGCCATGCAGGTTCCATGCGGAGCCTGGATGGCGTCGTCCATGCTCAAGCCGTACTCATCGCCCGAAACATGGCCAAGAGCGCCTCCGGCGGGAACTCCTCCGGTCGCTTGCTTGGATCGAAGCCTTCCGGTACTCGGTCCCGGCCGAGGATCGTCCCGATCTGCTTCCGGCGGGTCCGGAAGAGACTTCCAACGAAGTCCGCGAATGCCTCCGGATCCTCGACCCCGTGGGTGGAATCGGGAACGATGGCCACCACCGCACTGGTCACCTTGGGCTGCGGCCAGAAGCAACCGGGCGGGACCACCGTCACTCTTCGAATCGAACCGAGCACCGCGGTGATCACCGAGATGGGGCCGTATTCCCGTCCTCCGGAACCGGCCGCGAGGCGGTCGGCGACCTCCTTCTGGATCAAGGCGACCTGCCCCAGACAGTTCGGGCGACGAATGAGAAGGTCCATCAGGAGTGGTGTCGCCGCCTGATAGGGAAGGTTCGCGACCAGTCGAAACGGGCGATCCGCCAACGCCTCGAGAATCGCCGGCGACAGATGGCGCTTCCGATCCAGGCAGTCTCCGAGTACCAGACGGACACGGTCTCCAAGTCGAGATTCCACGATGGAGGCCATCTCCTCATCGATTTCCGATGCGATGACCTCGGCCCCCGCCTCCACCAGCGCCTCGGTGAGCGTCCCGGTCCCCGGTCCGACCTCGAGCACGAGGTCACCCGCGGAAACCTCGCCGGCTTCGACGATCTTCCGAAGTTGATTGTGATCGTGAAGGAAGTTCTGGCCCAACCGATGGCGGGGCGAGAGGCCACGAGACGCAAGCAGTTCCTTGATTTCAGTCAACGTCTGCATGGTCGTTCGATCAGATGGCGGCCGTGGTGATTCAGGCGTCGCGCTGAAAACGCATCTCGATCCGGTTCCCGGGCGGAATCACATTCACTTCAGTCATGTAGGCCCGCATGAGCATGAGCCCTCGACCTGACGGAATCTCCAGATTCGCATCCTCGGTCGGATCAGGAACCGACTCGGGATCGAATCCGGTGCCTTCATCCTCGATCGAGATCGCAAGGTCGGATTCGGTGATCTCGTGAACGACCTTCACCGTCTTCCCCGGATCGCCTTCATTGCCATGCCGGAATCCATTGGCGATCGCCTCCTCCACCGCGAGACGGATCGCGAAGACCTGCCCTTCGTCATAGCCGCTCTTCTTGAGTGCGTCGAAGAAGGCCGACTCGAAGGTTCTGAGGCCCGAAGTATCGCCCTGCTGAAGGGTCGTCTCGCCGGTCAACGACACTTCGGCATCATCATCCGGATGCGGCGAATTCGTTCCGTTTGGCGCCATGCGTACCTCGTTGCGGACGCGACTCGATCGAAGACTCGGCGTGGGGTCGCTCGGGAGCGACCTTCGACCGACCGTCAGGAAAACGCCGCCAGACCTTCTGCGGTCGTGTCGTGAATCTCGAACAATCGATCGAGTCTGGTGATCTTGAAGATCTCCAGAATCTTGGGATCGATGTCGGAGAGATGCAGCTCTCCGTTCTTCGACTTGACCCGATTGCTCACCGTGATCAGCGCCCCGAGCGCGGCAGACGAGAGGTGTGCGACGTCCCGGAATGAGATGAGAAGGCGAGGATCGTCCTGTGCATCGATGACTTCACCGAGGGCCTCGCCGATCTGCTGGATGTTCGCCTCGTCGAGAATGTTCTGTTCGATGAATTCGACCCGGGTGATCCCGTTCTGGTCGCTCACTCGAAGTCCGGCGGATTCTGGATTCATGGTCACGCTCCTGCTGCTCGCGATGCCAGCGTAATTGGACGATGGCGGGGATTCAACTTCGATGCCTCGCCCGAGTCGGTTCCGGACGGCCTCTGGAACGAGAACCGCCGTGACGACGCATCGTCACGGCGGAGACTCGTAGTCATGACACCCGATCGATCAGTAGCCGAGGTAGGACCCGGAACCGATCTGGTCTTCCAGGCCGGGGAAGAGGATGGCCTCGTTCTCCTGCTGGATGATGATCTCGGGACGGACCAGCAAGAGCGTGGTCAGTTCGACCTTCTCGCTGGCACGGTTCGTGAAGAGACGGTTGAGCCACGGGACCTTGGAAAGGACCGGGACACCGACTTCGATCTCGAATTCAGCGACCTTTCGCTGACCACCGAGAAGTGCCGTGCCCTTGTCAGGAACGCTGACCGTCGTCGCGATCTGGGTACCTTCGAGTTCGGGGAGCTGGATCTCGCCCTCGAAGTTCGAAGCACGACCGAAGTCCGAACCACCACCGGCCGCACCCGTGATCGGGATCGTTCGGAACTGGACGTTCTCATTGAGACCGAACTGCACGGTCATGGTGACGTATCGTCGGTCTGCCGAGATCACACCTTCGACGTCCAGGACGAAGCCCTGATAGACGACGCCGGGGACCGGCTGGAAGGCACCCGAGTTGTCGCCCGTGACGGGGACGAGGTTCGAGATGTAGGTCGTGGCCTTGGCCACCGCGATCCAGGCCCGCTGCCCGTTGAAGAGCGTCAGACGCGGCGCGGTGAGGATGACATTCCGCTGATCGGCCTGCGTCGCCTGCACGAGGAGGTCCACCTGGACATCATCGAGGAAGCTGACGCCGACGGTCAATGCCGGGTTGGCCAGGGCGGCCACACCCAGGGCACCGCGAACCGCGGTACCGGCAAGCGTGTCGATCAGGGCGTTGGACTGCTGATTCACACCGACCATGCCCCAACCGTTCGAGGTCGAACCATTGGCGTACTGGGTGCCACGCTTCATCTGACGAATCGGCGATCCGACAGCACCCGTTTCGTAGGCGATGCCACCGTCACCATCCGGCAGGCCGAAGGCCGCGCCGTATGCCGTCGTGTTCTCGAAGGTCGTCTCCTGGCCGAGGCCACTGAAGATCACGGCTTCCTTCGGGGTGCCGGCGGGACCGGCCTGCTGCGGTCCGTAGAAGAAGTCGGAAAGCTGCATCGACGGGTCGACTGCTCGAGCCGCGTCGTACATGCCGTTGTTCGTGTTGAAGTAGATGTCGAAGTCGACACCGATCTGCTCGAACCATTCCATCGCCACATTGATCAAACGTCCTTCGATGTTGATCTGAAGGGCTCGGATGGTTCGGAGCTGACTGAGAAGACCTTCGATTTCCCGGTGGTTCTTCGGCGTGTTGGTGATGATCAGGTTGCCGTTGAGTTCCTGGAGTGATCCGGTGTCGCCACCAAGGTCACGCCAGCCTTCGGGATCGACCTGCTCCTGGATGATCGTGACGATCTGTTCGATCAGCTCCTCGCGGTCCTTTCGCTCGGGCTCGCCCTCGGGGTTGCCGAACGGAGCGCCACCGCCGCCACTGCCGCCACCACCGCTACCGCCGCCACCGCCGCCGAAGCCGCCGCCGCCGCCGCCGGTTCCGCCGCCGCCGAAGCCGCCGCCACCACCGCCGCCGCCACCCTGACCGCCGCCACCCTGACCACCGCCACCTGACGAGAGCGAACTGCTGAGGTCGAACTCGGGGGCGTTGTCGAAGTACGGAACTTCAAAGAGGAGATCGCGAATGTCGTAGACGATGGTGACCGTCTTCTTGCGGAGGGCCTCGTCGCTGGAGATCACCACGACGCCGTCTTCAACGGCGAATTCCGGGCGATCCAGATCGTCGCCGACCTGCTCGAGGACTCGCTTGAGCGCCGCCTCGGCGGAGATCTGTCCGAGCTCGAGATCCACTTCCGTATCGGGACGGATGCCGATGAGGTCCAACGCCTTCCAGTCGGGATAGATCTCCAGACCGGTCACGTTCTTCATGTAGGCCAGAACCTGATCGAGCGAGTTGTTCTTGAAGTTGACCGCGACGGTCTTGTCCAGCGTGGACATCGCCCGGCGGTTTTCTTCGGTCTCCCGGAAGCCTGCGGCCGCGTCCCGACGAATCGAGAGCTGCGGCCAGTCTTCGGGATAGGACATCAGTCCGGAGGTCGACTTCGGACCAGGTCCGCTCAAGTTCGTCGCCGGAGGAATCGTGGCTTCCAGATTCTCCTGCGTGAAGTGGCTGAACGCGTAGTCGCGTCGTCGCAGGGTCTGCGAGTACTCGCGATAGATCTGGCTGGTCGAGATCACGTCCCGGAGGGCGTTCGCCGCGGGGTTGTTCGGATCGATGAAGAGCACGGTGTCGAGCACCTGGATCGCTTCGTCATACTTCAGTTCCATCTGAAGCTGGCGGACACGCTGGAGGCTCTCGTTGATCGTTCGCTGACGTTCGGCCTTCTCCTTGCGTTGCTCGGCGGAAGCGGCGGATCGTGCCTCTTCACGCTTGGCTTCGTCCTTGGCGAGGGACTCGAGCTGTTCGGCAGCGGCGACCCGATCAAGCATCGTGTCGATCTGCTTCATCATGGAGGCGTACTGGTCGGCGGGGAGAACGCCTCGGTCCCGGTCGACGCGAAGCCGAGCGGTGACCGCGTTCTCGCGTGCCTTGCGGTAGTCGCCCTGGTCGTAGGACGAATTCGATCGCACCATGTCGTCCTGGAACTGGACCTTCAGTCGCTCGCGACGAAGGGAGAAGTCCTCCTGGACGTTGTCGATGGTGGAAGCCTGATCAAGCATGGCCTGTGCCTGCTTCAATCCGGCCGTCGCAGTGGGGTTGCCCGGATCGATGGCGAGGACCGAGGTCCATCCGTCGATCGCCTGTCGCCAGTTGGCGCTGGACATCGCGTTCTGAGCCGACTCGATGGCATCCTTCAGTCCGGCCGCGGGCGTCGACGCGGGAGGCGTGATCGCCGGACCGCCGTCGCCCATGGCGTCATCGACGGAGGGCGGTTCCGCGGCAGGCGGATCGGAGGGCGCCGGTTCTTCAGTGGCGGCCGGCTCTTCAGTGGCGGCCGGTTCTTCAGTGGCGGCCGGTTCTTCAGTGGCGGCCGGTTCTTCAGTGGCGGCCGGCTCCTGGGCCGGAGGGGGATCGTCACTGGGGGCGGGATCCGCAGTCGGTTCGGCGGGCGCGGGCTCGGCAGGCGCATCCTGCATGGCCCAAGCGGTGGTCGATCCGATGAACGTCGCAAGAAGGACGGCGACGGCAAGTCCGCGGCCAAGGTCTGCGACGAAAGATCTCGAAGAAAATTCCATGTCGATCACACTCCTCTGAGTGGTGTTGTGCGTGAACGGGGGGCACATCACCCGACGGCCAGACGAAATCAGAACGTCAGGCCGCTGAGTACCAAGTCATGTCTGTCGCTGGCGGAAACCCCGTCAGTCGACGAGCGATGAGGAAGACTACTTCGCCCCCTTGAGCACCGCAACCTGAGAGCCTCCGGATCGAGTCGCCACACGCGCGAACCGAACCCGGATTTTTCTCTCCTTCTTTCTCCCGAGACAACCCGTGATCCAATTCCGCTGAACCCCTCCGAATCGCCTAGAGGGACGTTTTACGCAGCGTTCGAGGAACTGGATCCCTTCCGGCCCCTGAAGATCGACGTCCGGCGGGCATGCCGACCGGACATGCCCCCCCGGAGCCGTCCGAGCACCTGACAAACAGGCCATGAAACCGCCGGAGGAGGCTACGCCTCGCTCGACGCCAAACCTTGCGTCTGGCCTGAAGGGCCATCGCCTAAGTCACTTGCCTGCAATGGCTTCCGCGATTTCATCATGCGGATGAACGCATCGAAGAGGTAGGCCGATTCATGCGGACCAGGGCTCGCTTCCGGGTGATACTGCACGCTGAAGATCGGCCGATTGAGGTCTCGGAACCCTGCCACGGTGCCATCATTCAGGTGTCGATGAGTCACCTCGCCGCCGGCCGCGACAAGCGACGCCTCGTCCACACAAAAACCATGATTCTGGCTCGTGATCTCGACTTGCCCGGTCAGGCTGCACCGAACCGGCTGGTTGGCACCTCGATGGCCGAACTTCAACTTGTAGGTCGTGGCTCCCATCGCCAACGCGAGGAGTTGGTGCCCGAGGCAGATTCCGAAGGTGGGAACCTCCCCGGCGACTTCCTTCAGCGTCTGGATCGCGACTTCGACTGCGGCAGGATCTCCGGGTCCATTCGAGACGAACAGGCCATGCACTGCACCGTTCTGGAAGGCCGCCCGAATCGACTCCGCAGAGGTGTCATGCGGGATGAACCGAACCTCGCAGCCTCGTTCCGTGAGATGACGATAGATGTTCCGCTTGGCGCCGCAATCGAGTGCGAGAACCACCAGGCGGTCTTTCTCAGGGGTCTCTTTCGTCGTCAAGGCCGCCCACTCGCCGAGCCCCTCGGTGAAGACTCCGGGCTCCGAAGGACCTGCCGTCGCCGCCAGATTGCACCCACTCATCGAATCGATTCCCCGCGCCCGAGCCAGGAGATCCTGATCCGAGACGCTCGGGTCGGATTCGAGGACCCCTCGCATCGCCCCATCGGTCCGCAGCATGCGAACGATCGCCCGGGTGTCGAGGTCCTCGATGCCGGGAATTCCTTCCTCCGCCATCCACTGATGGAGATGGTCGCTCGCTCGGTAGTTGGAGCGGACTCTCGAGTAATCCCGAACCACGAACCCCGCCACCGCGATCGACGGACTCTCGAGATCTTCGAGATTGATGCCGTAGTTCCCGATCTCCGGTGCGGTCATCACCAGGATCTGGCCGGTGTAGCTGGGGTCGGTGAGGGCTTCCTGATAGCCACCCATCGCCGTGTTGAAGACGACTTCGCCAGCCGAAGAGGCGGTGGCTCCGAATCCTCGGCCTTCGAAGATCGCACCATTCTCCAGCGCAAGACGAACCCCTCGAACCCGGGTGGGGCCTTCGATCAGAACGTCGTATCCGCCGTGAATGACCATCGGATCGGAGTGTAGCGAACCAACTGCCGAAGAGTCGATCCGAGTCGGATCTGAACATTCATCCACAAACGCCGGTCGACCCGATCCGCGACGGGACCAGACGTACACTCGCCGCGTGAGCGATCTCTTCGCACCTCCTCTGATCTCCGGCGAGTTCGTCCGTGTCGCGGTCGAACGCGCGGTCGATCGGTATCCGGCCGGGCTTCTCTATTCACTGCCGCAGACCTGCGAGGACATCCAGGCGGGGCACCGGGTCCTGGTGCCACTCGGCCGCGGAAACGCAACGGTCCCTGGAACCGTCGTGGAACGTCTCGGAGCCGAGGCAGCGTCCTCGGAAGGTCTTGATCCCGACCGCATCAAGCCGCTCATCGAACGCACCGATGACCTCCCTCCACTTCCCGCGGAGCTGCTTGAACTCGCGACCTGGATCTCCTCGTACTACGCCTGCCCGATCGGAATCACCCTCGCCAACATCGTGCCCGCCGCGGTTCGGAAGGGCATCGGATCGTCCAAGCGGCTTCTGATCAAACCGGCCGAGGTCACGCCCGATCCATTGCCTCGGCTCGGCAAGAAACAACGAGCGGTCTACGACGCCGTCCTCTCCACGGCGGCTGCGGATCTGCCGATCGCCTCCAACGACCTCGCCGAGCGAACCGGCGTCGGGGGAACGGCGATCCTCAAGCGACTCGCGGAACTGGGACTCATCGAAATCGAGTCCGTCACCACGGTCGAAGCCCGCGCGAGGGCCGGCACCGGCCTCGAAGATCGCGACGTCGAACTGAACGCATCGCAAGCCACCGCCGTCGAGTCGATCGGAGCCACGCTCGGCGGAGGCTTCTCGAGCCATCTCCTCTTCGGCGTGACCGGGAGCGGCAAGACGGAGGTCTACCTGCGACTCACCCGACAAGCCCTCGATGCGGGCCGAACCGTGCTCATTCTCGTCCCTGAGATCGCCCTCACGCCTCAGACCACCGCCCGCGTCCTGGCTCGATTCCCCGGCGCCCCTGCCGCCGTCCTCCATTCCGGCCTCACCGCGGCCCAGCGGCACCGCGAATGGCGACGGGTCGCGGATGGCCAGGCCAACATCGTCCTTGGCGCCAGATCAGCGGTTTTCGCGCCGATTCCCGATGGCCGACTCGGACTGGTCATCGTCGACGAGGAACATGATCCGTCGTACAAGCAGGACCAGGCGCCGAGGTATCAAGGGAGAGATGCGGCCATCCGTCGCGCTCAACTCGCGGACTGCCCGGTGGTCCTCGGCTCTGCGACACCAGCCCTCGAGAGCTGGCACAACGCGACCCGTACCGCGCGCAGCGCCATCCACCGCCTTCCGGAGAGAGCCCCGGGGCTCACGCTCCCCCGGGTCGAGATCGTCGACTTCGCCGAGGAACGCCGAGACCTCGACCGGACCGGCGTCAGATTGATCGGCCCCCGACTCGGAGGGGCCATCAAACGCACGCTCGAAGGCGGTGGCCAGGTGATGCTCCTGCTCAATCGGCGGGGATATGCCAATTACATCGCCTGCCCGGATCACCGCTGCGGATGGGTCATGACGTGCACCGAATGTGATGCCGGGATGGTCTGCCATCAGAACGCCCGGTCCTCCGGTCGCGAGCGTTGGGTCCGTTGCCATCATTGCGACGCGCAACTCCGACTCCCCCCCACGTGCCCGCTCTGCAGCAAGAAGACGACGGTCTTCGGACTCGGGACGCAGCGAGTGGAGGAGGATCTTGGCCGCCTCCACCCGGATCTCGCCCGCGAGGGGGCCATGGTTCGAGTCGATTCAGACTCCATGAGCACCGGGGACGACTTTCATGACGTCCTGGACCGCTTCCGAACCGGCGAGATCCGGCTCCTCGCCGGGACTCAGATGATCGCCAAGGGACTCGACTTTCCCGGCGTCCGGCTCGTCGGGGTGGTCAACGCGGACACGGCCCTGAACATGCCCGACTTCCGAGCCGGAGAACGCACGTTCCAACTCGTCGCCCAGGTGGTCGGGCGTTGCGGACGCGGAACATCCGCCGGGGAGGCCATCATCCAGACGTTCCAGCCTGATGCCCCGGCCATCCGCCGAGCCGCGGAACATGACTACGAAGGCTTCGCGGAACGGGAACTGGCGGATCGCGAACGATTCCAACTCCCTCCCACCCGGCGGCTGACCCGAGTCGTGATCCGCGACGCCGGCGAGACCCAGGCCGCCAGATCCGCGGAAGCGCTGGCGGATCGCCTCCGAGCCCTCGAGCATCAGGACGGCATCGAGATTCGAGGCCCGCTTCCCTGCTCGATCGCTCGAATCGCGTCCCGGTATCGGATGCAGTTGGAGATCTTCGCTCGAAGTGCCGGCGAGGGCTCCCGATTCATCGCGAACGCTCGAGCGAGCGGAGTCTTCACCGGGCCGCTCGCCCTTGGCGAAGCCGTGGCCATCGACGTTGATCCGACCTCGCTCATGTGACCCGAGCAGGCCATCCGGCCCAACGTCCTGAAACCTGCACAACCCACCTTTTCCGAGGCCATCCACCCACGAAATCGGGCCGTGATCGGATAGAATCCGAAGTCGCCGGAACGAGCCCGTTTCAGGTCTCGTCCGAATCTTCAGAAGTCACCGCTTGAGCAGCTGGTTCGAAGGGTCAACGCATGTCGCTGAACGGCTGGAACGCCGAGTTCGTCGAGGAAAACTACCGCCAGTGGAAGGCCGATCCGACCTCGGTCGACGCCGACTGGCAGAGATTCTTCGAAGGCTTCGAACTCGGGGCCGCACGATCCGAAGCCGGGGAACCAGAAGTCGCCCATTCCCTCCAGGGAAAGGTCGATTCGCTCATCTACCATTACCGGGACATCGGGCATCTCGCCGCCGATCTCGATCCGCTCGATCGCCCTCGACCGTTTCCGGAAACGCTCACGCTGGAGAGCTTCGATCTCGGCGATGAACAACTCGACCAGAAGTTCGACCCGGGCGTGCTTCCGCTGGAGAATCCCGCGACCCTGCGATCGATCATCGGCCTTCTCGAATCCACCTACTGCCGGCACATCGGCGCCGAGTACATGCACATCCAGGACCGCGAGAAGCGGCGATGGCTGCAGAAGCGAATGGAAGGCGTGGCCAACGAGCCACCGCGAAGCGACGAGGACCGGATCCGGTTGCTCGAGATGCTCGCCTCCGCCGACGCGTTCGAGACCTTCCTCCAGACCCGCTACGTCGGCAAGAAGCGATTCGGCATCGAAGGCGGCGAATCACTCATTCCGCTCCTCGACAGCATCGTCGAACTGGCGCCGGTCAACGGAATCAGTGAATTCGTGATAGGCATGTCCCATCGCGGCCGCCTCAACGTTCTCTGCAACATCCTGGGCAAGACCTACGGGCAACTCTTCACCGAATTCGCCGAGAGCTGGGAAGAGGATTTCATCGCCGGCACCGGCGACGTGAAATACCACGGCTCCTACTCGAGCGATCGGACGACCCGCAGCGGCCAGAGAGTCCGACTCGCCCTCGCCTCGAACCCGAGCCATCTGGAGTTCGTCGATTCCATCGTGCTCGGACGCACCCGCGCGAAGCAACGACTCCGTGACGACCGGAATCGCGAACAGGTCGTCCCGCTGCTGATGCACGGCGATGCCGCATTCGCAGGACAGGGAATCGTCGCCGAGTGCTTCAACATGATGGGACTCGACGGCTACACGGTCGGAGGAACCCTCCACATCATCGTGAACAACCAACTGGGATTCACGACGGAACAGACCGACTCCTTCAGCGGACACTACGGAACCGACATCGCGAAGATGATCGACGCACCGATCTTCCACGTGAACGGAGACGACCCGGAGGCCGTCGCGTGGGTCGCCAGGCTCGCCGTCGAGTACCGCCAGACGTTCCACAACGACGTGGTCATCGACATGTGGTGCTACCGACGGCGAGGCCACAACGAGGCGGACGAACCGAAATTCACCCAGCCACTCATGTACGAGCGGATTCAGAAGCATCCCCCCGTCGCCAAGCTCTACCGCGACCGACTCGTCGCCGACGGCGTCATCGAAAAGGGCCGATTCGGGGAAATGCAGACCGAATACATGAATGCCATGGACGAAGCCCAGCAGCGGGCGACCGAGAATCCGGAAGATCCGCGGATCAATCCGTTCGGTTCGCTCTGGGAGGGATTGACCGACGAGTACGACATCACCTCCATCGACACGGGGATCGACCGAGAGACCTTCGACGAGGTCTTCGAGGGAATCGAACGTCTTCCCGCGGACTTCGCCCACCACAAGACGCTCAGCCGCGGCTTCTCGAACCGGCGAAAGCTCTACGACGCCGGCGAGGTCGAGTGGGCCACCGGCGAAGCGGTCGCGTTCGGGAGCCTGCTTCTGGAAGGGCATCCGATCAGGCTCACCGGTCAGGACGTCGAACGAGGCACCTTCAGTCACCGTCACATGGTGATCCATGATCAGAAGACCGCCGAACGCCACATGCCGATCAACGAGATCCGCGATGGCCAGGCACAATTCTGCGTGCACAACAGCCCGCTGACCGAACAGGCCTGCCTCGGGTTCGAATACGGCTATTCACTCGCCGATCCGCGAATGCTCATCATCTGGGAGGCGCAATTCGGCGACTTCGTCAATGGCGCCCAGGTCATCGTCGACCAGTTCATCTCCTCCGCGGAGAAGAAGTGGCAGCGATCCTCCGGACTGGCGCTCTTCCTCCCCCACGGCAACGAAGGTCTGGGACCGGAACACTCCTCCGCCCGGCTGGAACGATTCCTTCAACTCTTCGCCGACGAGAACATGGTGATCTGCTCCCCGACCCGAGCGTCGCAGATCTTTCACCTCATCCGCAGGCAGATGAACCAGACGTTCCGCAAGCCTCTGATCATGATGTCCCCGAAGAGCATGCTTCGGCTGCCGGCGTCGCGGAGTCCGATCTCAAGGTTCCTTTCCGGCGGCTATCTGAACGTGATCGACGACACCCGTTTCGAAGAGGCCGGTGGCGATCGCGGCGATGTCCGTCAAGTGATCCTCTGCTCGGGCAAGGTCTACTACGACCTGGCCAACCGACGAGACACCGTCGATCGGAAGGACGTGGCCCTGGTGAGGATCGAACAGCTCGCCCCGTTCCCGGCCGGCGATGTCCAGAGAGTCCTCGACCAATATCCGAATCACCAGCAGATCACCTGGGTTCAGGAAGAACCCCGGAACCATGCCGCGTTCTTCTTCGTTGAACGATGCATGCGGGAGATGCTCGAACTCGAAATCGACGACATCACCAGAGTCGCCAGCCCGAGCCCGTCCGGCGGCTCGACGGCGATGCACGAACAGGAGCAGCAGGAGATCGTCCTCGCCGCCATCGACGGTGGAGGAGGAAAATCCCGTACCGCCGCCAGAAAGTCGCCGCAGAATTCCAAGAAGGCCAGTGGCGGCAAGAAGACCGCCCCTTCCAACTGAAACGTTCTAGCATCCGATGGCCTGCCATCGAAGTGAACCCGCCGTGAACAAGCGGCATTCACACGAATCAGATCGCACCCCGTGTCCGAGACGGCACAGAACCCCAGCAGAGGGAAACTCCAAGCCATGAGCGTGGACATCACCATCCCGAGCCCCGGCGAATCGATCACTGAAGTCACCGTTGGAACCTGGATGAAGCAATCCGGAGACTGGGTCGACAAGGACGACATCCTGCTCGAGATCGAGTCGGACAAGGCGACGCTCGAGATCACCAGCCCCGCGGCCGGGCTTCTCACCGCGACCGGCGCCACCGGTGACGAACTCGCCGTCGGCGAGGTGATCGGTGCCATCGACACCTCGGCGACCAGACCAGCCGCTTCGGCACCGGCCGCCGAGACCACGACCGCCGCCGAACCTCCGGCCTCCACCGATGCGGAAGACGTCAAGGCGACGCCCGTCGCTCGAAAGATCGCCGCCGATGAAGGCGTGAATCTGACATCGATCAAGGGAACCGGGCCTTCCGGCCGCATCACCAAGGCCGACGTTCTCGCGGCCGCGGCCGCCGCGGTCGCCGCGCCGTCCGCACCCGCTGCGGCAGCGGCACCCGCTGCGGCAGCGGCACCCGCGACCCCGAATGCACCGGTGGTGATCCCCACGTCGAATGCCGCCCCCGGCAGTCGCGAGGTCCGACGGGTTCGAATGACCAAGCTTCGCCGCCGGATCGCGGAGCGGCTCGTCGAAAGCCAGCGGACCACGGCGACGCTGACCACGTTCAACGAAGTCGACATGACCCGCTCGATGGCCCTCCGCAAGCAGTACAAGGAGGCCTTCGCCGAGAAGTACGGCGTCGGACTTGGATTCATGAGCTTCTTCGTCAAGGCGGCCGCCCAAGCCCTCAAGGCTCAACCGATCGTGAACGCCTCGATCGTCGATGACGAGATCGAGTACCACGACTATCTGGACGTCGGCGTCGCCGTCGGCACCGACAAGGGCCTGGTGGTTCCGGTGCTGCGAAACACCGAAGGAATGTCGTTCGCGGAGATCGAGGCCAGGATCAAGGACTTCGCCGTGCGAGCGAGGGCGGGCAAACTCTCGGTCGAAGAGATGACCGGCGGCACGTTCACCGTCTCCAACGGCGGCGTCTACGGCTCGATGATGTCCACGCCGATCCTCAACCCGCCTCAGTCGGGCATCCTCGGAATGCACGGAATCAAGAAGCGGGCGATCGAGGATCCGGACAACCCCGGAACCATCGCCTTGCGTCCGATGATGTACATCGCGATGAGCTACGACCACCGGATCATCGACGGCACCGAAGCCGTGACGTTCCTGAAGACCATCAAGGAATGCGTTGAAACTCCGGAACGGATGCTGCTTGACCTTTGAGCGAGGCACGGCCTGACCACTCGCTCGTCCGCGTCGTTCCGACGTCCGACGGTCCCGAATGGCGGGAATGGTCAGCGCATGACCGACGCATGCGACGGTTCGACCGACCACTGTGGGTGTTGAACGGGATCGCGGCCGTGGGCCTCGTCCTCCAGGTAACCGGTGTCACGGCCGGTACACCGACGCTCGCATTCATCGGACTCGGGCTCGCCGGAGGCCTCTCGGTGCTCATGCTCGGGGTCTCCGGCCTGCTGCGCCTCGCACGCAACCCGCCATCGCCCGCCGGGGGCGCCCGGAACCAGGGCCACGACCGGACCGCGACGACGAACGTCGATCTTCCAGCCTGGTCACCGCGCACCGATGCGATCATTCTCGAGCGACTCCAAGCGATCTTCGAGGATGACCTGCCGAGGGGTTTTCGGGCCGTGGCCGACAGCGAAACATGGTCGAACCTCGAGAAGGTCCCGATCCTCCCCGATCTGCTCGAGGAGGAACCCCTCGTCCACGGCGCCTGGCGTTCATGGCGACCGCAAGCGGCATCCTCCCTCGTCCTCGCGGCAAGCATGCTGATCATGTTCGCCGGCATGCGATCGCTCTTCGGAGCCGCGGGGCCGACCATGATCTTCAGCCCCTTCTACATCCTCTTCATCGTCGGGCCGTTGTGCGGCACCCCGATCCTCTCGGGGCTCAGTCGGTTCTGGTCGCACGTGATGCCCCGATTCACGATGGGCACCGGGTTCCTTCGAACCCGCGGCACGGGCCGGGTGATCCGAACCGACCGGTCGATCCTGTTCGTCCGACGAATGGTCAGTCCCTTGGGCCTCGACGACCGGATCATGGTCGACCTCGTCGGCGTCCCCACCCGTCGGCTCTACTACGACGGCCCGGATGATCCCGCGTTCGTCGATCTCTGGCGTCGCTGGATCCATCCGAATCCGAGGCCTGAACTCGCGACATCCGAACCACCGAGATGACCGGCGAGCAGGCTTGGAATCGACCTGCGACAATGGATCCGTGACCGCCTCCTCCAACCCATCTCCCGATCCCGGCCACGCACCGGTCATGCCGACGGAAGTCATCGCCGGGCTGCGAGTCACGCCGGGAGATGTGGTCCTCGACTGCACCGCCGGCCGAGGAGGGCACGCCTCGCTCCTGGCCGCGGCCACCGGCAGCGACGGAACCGTCGTACTTTGTGATCTCGATCCCGAAAACCTCGATTTCGCAACCAATCGAGTCCGGGCGACCGGAGTCACCCGGGTGATGCCCTTCCAAGGCTCGTTCGCTCGGGTCCCCCGGGATCTGCGCGCCGAGGGGCTTCTCGCGGATGCCGTCCTGGTCGATCTCGGCTTCGCCAGCACTCAGATCGACGACCCTGCTCGCGGGTTCTCCTTCATGCGGGAGGGCCCGCTCGACATGAGAATGGACCCGACCGGCGGGATGACCGCGGCGGACATTCTGGCCGGCAGCGACGAGCGAGAATTGACCCGGATCATCAGCGAATACGGCGAAGAACCGCTGGCGCGACGCATCGCTCGAAATGTTGTCCGTCGGCGAGCCGACGAGCCGATTCTTACAACGGCGGATCTCGCCGGACTTGTTCGTGATGCCTACGGGCAGCGTGCCGCGTCAAGCCGACTCCATCCCGCTACCCGCACCTTCCAGGCGCTCCGAATCGCGGTCAACGACGAATTCGGAGCCCTTGATGGACTGCTTCGGCAGATCATGGAGGGCGCGGAAGCGATTGGGGCCGACCGACCGACCTGGCTCGCAGATGGTGCGAGGGTGGCCTTTCTCACCTTCCACAGCCTTGAGGATCGACGAGTCAAGCGAGCGTTCGTCGAACTCGATCGACGCGGTCTCGGATCGCAGCCGGCAAGGATGCCGATTCTGCCTTCCGAAACCGAGGTCGCGACCAACTCCAGGTCGCGATCAGCGAAGCTTCGGGTCGCCACGGTGGGCGGCCGATCCGGTCGGATCTGAGGGCGGCAACTCGCCGTTCCCGGTCGAAGCAGGTACGTGACAACGGTGGTTCGACAAGGACCACCCCGACAGCAGGGACGCTGACGACACATGACTCGAGATCACAAACTGGCACTCGTCGTGGGCTTCGGCCTGATTCTCTTCGTCGGAATCCTCATCACCGATCATCTGACGACCTCGACGCGGGTGCACGATTCGCTGCCGACCAACTCCGTGACCAGTGAATACCGCCCACCGTCGAGCATTCAAGCGTCCCCGAACCGGGCATATCGCGAGCCTGAATCCAGCCCATCGAACCACAGGATCGAATCCAGTCCTCAGGCTGAGATCACCTTCAACACCCCGAAGGTCGATTCGCCCGAGGCCATCCAGATCGCTCGAGCCGACGAGATCTCCGGCCGCATCGCCGTGGAACCGACTCGCCCCGCTGCCGTCCGACCCTTGACCCATGAGGTCACCTCGGGCGAGACCCTGCAGTCGATCTCCACCGAGTTCTTCGGAACGACGAGGAAGTGGAAGGCGATCGCCGACGCCAATCGCAACGTACTCCCGAATGCCGACGATCTCAGGGTCGGAATGGTGCTGGTCATTCCGGATCGCAACGTCACATCAACCACGCGTGCCCGCGCGGTCGCATTCAGGCCGGAGACGTCGAACACGCGTGAGATCAGGGTTCTCCCTGGTGACAGCCTGAGCAGGATCGCGAAGCGCGAACTCGAAGATCAATCTCGATGGCGGGATATCCAGACCCTCAACGGACTGAGCGGTACACAGGTCCACCCCGGTCAGGTCCTCAGGATTCCTGCTCGCTGACCGACTCTCCCGGAAGGCATCCCCTACCCATGTTCTGGAAGCTCACTCTCGTGGTCCTCACGCTCGGCGGAACCGCCTGCGGGCTGTTGGTGCTGCGACAACAGGAGCAGGATGTCCTTGCCACCCAGAGCACCCTCCGACGCCAGATCACTTCGCTGGAGAAGGATCTTCGCGCCAAGGCCTTCCGAATCGGCGAGCTGACCAATCTGGAACGCCTCGATGAGTATCGAAAGCGAACCGAACGAGACGGGGAACTCACCTGGATTCCATTTCCGTTCACCCCCGAATTCGATCGACCCATGAAGACTCCCGCCATGCCGACGGATCTGGTGGCGAGCGAACAAGACGATCCGAACGCCTCGAACCTCGGGAGTTGATGGGATGAAGTCAGGCTTAGAGCCGTCGGAAGAACCGATCGAGCACACGGAAGACGCAGCACCCGACCTGAAACGCGGTGATCGCATCGCCCGGTTCATCCTCTGGAGCACCGCGGCGATCCTTGCGGTCGGTTTCGGTCGGACCCTTCAACTGCAGATCGCTCCGGACCCCACGATCGCCGAGATCATGGGGCGAAGACACTCGACGGTCTCGGAAATCAAATCTCGAGGCTCGATCGTCGACGCCAAGGGACGGCTGATGGCGATGAGCGTGATCGGATACGACCTCGCCGTCGATGTGAAGATCATCATGGACCGCGCCCGAGACGAAGGCGTCGATGATCCCCTCACGCCCCTCGCACGACTCATCGGCGGGCACACCGGTCTCGATTCTGCAGTGATCGAAGACCGACTCTTCGAAAATCTCGACGCCCGCTACGTGAAGATCGCCGAAGCGGAGGAACTCCTGAACGTCGATCGGGTGATGCTCCGCTCCGTGCTGCCGGGAGGCGTCGTTCTCAGCGAACGAACGACCCGCCGCACGGTGGACGGCATCGCCGGACGCGCCATACTCGGCTCGGTCGGCGACTTCGGTCCCGCGGCCGATTGGAATGCGAACGATGCCTTGCCGATCAGCCCCGACCGGGCGAACGAGCAGGCGTCCAGGTCGAAGCGGAGGCAACGGGGTTCCTCCGGCGTCGAAGCCGCGCGGGATCGCGCCTTGGAGCAGACCCACGGGAGCATGAGGTTCCAGAAGGATGTGAAGAACCGACCCTTGTTCGTACGCGAAGGCGACTACGAACCGGGGCAGGACGGTGGCGACATCGAACTCACCATCGACCTCCTCCTTCAGGACTACGTGGAGACGCGACTCGCCCGCGCCGTCGCGGAACACCATGCGGTCGGCGGATGGATCGTGGTGATCGATCCGGTGTCCGGCGACGTCCTTGCCGCACACGACCTGATCGACAACGAAGAGGGAAGACGGCGCGGCGGCTGGCCGGAGTCCTCCCTTGATCCCATCAGAGACGAACTCGGGAGGTCCTTCGGACGCAATCGCGTCTGGACCGATCTCGTGGAACCCGGCTCGACCATGAAGCCGGTCTTCTGGTCGTGGGCGGTCTCCCGGGGGCTCGCCGATCCCGCGGAGACCATCCGAGACACCAAGGGACGGGGCACGCCGGGCGGAGGCTTCGGAACCAGCGGGCGCACCTTCAGCTATCCCGGACAGCGAGGCACCCGTCGCATCAAGGATGCCTACGGACACTCCAACGTGACCTGGGAGACGGCTCTGGTCAAGAGTCTCAACACCGCGATGGCCATGGTCGCGCTCCGGATGGCCGATCGGGATCGCGATCAGGGACACCCGGTCGGAACCGGCATGAGGGAGATGTTCCGAGCTTTCGGATTCCTCAATGAGAATGGAATCAACATGCCGGGAGAGCAGACCGCGATGCTCACCCCGCTCTCCGCCTGGACACCGCTCTACAGCCAGCTCAGCGTGAGTTTCGGCCAGGAGATCGGCGTCACACCCCTGCAACTCGCTCGAAGCTACTGCCCCATCGCACGGAACGACGGCCGCCTACCGACGATGCGAATCGTCCGACCCGCCTCCGAACTGCCCGCCAGGATCGTTCCGACCGCCGGAGTGCTCGCCCACGCCGATGTCATGGCCACCCGAAAGGCGTTGGAGACGGTGATCAGTCCCGCCGGAACCGGCCGACATGCGATCAGCGAGAAGGGGTACCGCCTCTGGGGCAAGTCGGGAACTCCGCAGATGGTGCGATACGAGTTCGTTCCGCCCCGTCCTGACGCGGACGGTCGACTCGGCGAAGGGACCTGGGCTGGAAAGGGATACTGGGATGAGCGATACAACCCGAACTTCGTCGGCGCCGGTCCCTTCCACGAGCCTCGGCTGATCGTGGCCTGCGGCCTCAACGACCCCGACAAGCACTCGGGTGCGAACCTCGATCACAACGGGCATGGATATGGCGGAGGCTATTCCGCCGGCCGTGTGGTTCGCGACGTTCTGGACCACGCCCTCGAGTATCTCGGCGTGCCGCCGGATGAAGAGACCGAAGTCGCCTCGGTACTCCGCTGATCCACTTGACGAACCGAACTCAACCAGCGTCGCGGCGGGGTTTCGTGTCCTTGGATGCGGTCGATGCTCCCTCGACCGACTCCCGCCCGCGGGCCTCCAGGGTCTGCATCATCCAGCGGTGCCTGAGACCAGCCTTGAGTGCGGCCGCCCCGACGAGCCCGAAGAAGATCGTCGCCACGCCATAGACCAGGAGGTATCGCGCAAAGCCGAAGGCGACCGCGGCCGCCAGTCCCACGCCGAGCAGCACGAAGACGATGTTGATCGCGTAGAGGACCAGCACCGCCTTCTTCACGGAGCCGAAACTCCGAAGAAGAATGTGGTGGATGTGGTTTCGATCCGCCACCGACATCGGAACGCCCGCGATCTTGCGTCGAAGGATCGCGAGCACGGTGTCCATGATCGGCAGGGCGAAGATGATCAGACCGGCGATCACGTAGTGGGTCTGTCCTTCTTCGCCGAGCGAGAGGATCAGAACGGCGCAGACATATCCCAGCAACAGGCTTCCAGCATCGCCGAGGAAGATGACTGCGGGGTTGAAGTTGAATGGAAGGAAGCCGAGGACGGCCCCGAAGAGCGCGAGCGCCAGAACGAGCCGAGATCCGGCGAGTCGATCGGGGCGCGGCCCGATCCCGACTTCCAGCACCGTCCCCAGAAGTTCCGAATCGCGACCATCGAAACGTCGATCGCCGTTGAGGTCCAGCATGGCCCCCGCTTCCTCCTCCGTCTGCTCAAGTCTCTGACGGCCGACGAATTCTCGAATCTTGGATTCGCCGAATCCATTCTCGGCTTCTTCACGCAGCAGGGTCACCAACGTCTCCTGACCATCGATCTCGATCCCTGCATCGGAGACTGACACCGCGACCATGGCGGCGCCCACCACGCCCGCGGCAGCCCATCACGTATCCGCCGGCGTGGCCG
>JABABZ010000180.1:0-3062 GCA_014237965.1 Phycisphaerales bacterium
GTTCGGTTGGCCTGGACCTGCACGTTGACATCAGCGTGCAGGATCTGGTTGTCGCGATGGAAGATCTCGCCGGTCGCGGGGTCGGCGACGAATCGCCAGAACGAATCGGCGCCGGTTGCGGCATCCGTACCTTCGACGAAGAAGTCGACGCCGGCACGGGGCGGTTCGGAAACGCCGCCGACTCCGGCGAAGACGACGGGGCGGACGCCGAAGATTTCGGCATTGGCGAACTCGGTGACCGCCACGCCTGCGAAACGAGTGGCGTTGAGATCGCGGGGAAGAAGACCTCCGGGAATCGTGAAGCCCTCGACTTGAGGAATCTGGGAGGAGATCAACACCGTCGGGAAACCGGGCTCGTTTCGGACGAGCACGCGGACGGCGGCGTCGAAGACGGGGGCGCCGTCGATGTGCGGGATGTATCCGACGAGCATGAACTTCGCGTCACCGGTCACCGGATCGGTCATGAGGGGAAGGACGTGGTCTGCGCCGCCCCAGGGTCCGATCGGGAGCATCTGCTCGGGCGTCACGCCCCAGAGTCCCTGAGCGTTCTCTTCAATGAAGCGGCCGGCACTGTCGCTGGCATTCGCGCCATGTGAGAAGGCTTGCCCGTAGATGCGTTCGATCCGTCCGTCGATCAGGGTCCGACCTGTTCCCGGGTGCTTGCTCTGGAAGGTCGCCCATCCGGCATCCGACTCGGCAGAGCCTGAATCGAGGATGTCTGCCGCCTTGGATGTTGCGTTTGCGCGAGCATTCTCCAAGGGGCCTCGTTCGGCCATGGAGAAGGCGAGGCTGGGAATCGCCAGAAGTGAGGCGACGATGGCGGTGTGCTTGAGCAGCATCGGTTTGGGTTCCTGATCTTCGAGGGACGAAAGGTCGTTTGATTCGATCTGGTGCGAATCCTACTCCGTAACCATTAGATTGTTGCCCCGACTAGACGTCTGAACAAGTACGCAGTTCCGGAAATCGTGGTTTCGTGGGAATCAGGATCGGTAATCTGAGCTCGGAAGGACTGGTTCTGAGCGGTGAGGGACCTTGTGCTACCCCCATTGGCGATCTACCTTGGCGGGTTCGGATGGCCAACGGACGCAAAAAAACCTCGAATCCGGACGCCATGGTGATCGAGAATCGACGCGCCAGGCATGATTATCTCATCGGGGAGACCCTTGAGTGCGGGCTTCGACTTCTCGGAACCGAGGTCAAGTCGATTCGGGCTGGCCAGGCGAGTCTGGCGGAAGGTTGGATCCGGGCCACGACCGATCCGCCGTCCCTGGTGCTTCAAGGGGTGCATGTCGGCGAGTATCCGCCGGCGGGACCCCATCGTCAGCATCAGCCGGTCAGGCCCAGAGTCCTGCTCGCCCACAAGCGGGAGATTCTCAAACTCGCACGTGCTCAGGACGGTGAGAATTCGACGCTTGTTCCGTTGAAGATCTACTTCGTCGATGGGCGAGCCAAGGTCCTGATCGGCGTCGCCCAAGGCCGGAAGAAATCGGACAAGCGGCAGGACATCGCCAAGCGCGAGGCTCAACGCGACATGGACCGGGCGATGCATCGAAGAGGCTGACCGCAGCGGTCAATCGGATTGATCGTCGTTCACCAGCATTGGAAACGACCGCCCCATCCGGTGATCGCGCGAGCCCTCGATGCAGTCGAGGATCTCCTTCGCGACGGCTTCCGGAGTGAGCGCGAGTTCGGTCGGGAACGTCGTCTCATCGACCAGGCTGCGGAGCAGGGGCGTCTCGACCGCTCCCGGGTTCAGAGTGAATGCCCGGACACCGCTGTCGGCCGATTCGGCCATGATCGAGCGGGTCAACGAGTCGAGTCCGGACTTGCTCGCGGCGTACGCCGTGAAGTGATGGTACGGATCGATCGAACTCATCGAGGAGACGTTGACCACCACGCCGCTTCGCTGCAGGAGTTCGGGCCAGGCCGCTGCGACCAGAATCGTCGGACCGACCAGATTCTGATCGAGGGTCGATCGCATCAGCGTCGCGTCGGTATCCGCGATGAGGGCCTGAGGTGCGACGCCGGCGATGTTCAGAATCGCGTCGATCCGGCCGAAGTGGTCGAGGACCGTCTGCACGATGCGAGGCATTTCGTCCGCCCGTCCAAGATCGCATTCGATCGTGAGCGATGCCGGCGAAGACGAGTCGATTTCCAGGGCGGTCGCCGCGCGTTTCGACTCGGTCCGACCGAGCAGGGCGCAGTGCCATCCGGCCCTGGCCAGCAGGATCGCGGTGGCTCTCCCGACCCCGGACCCTGCGCCGGTGATGATCGCGACCCGGGCCTCGATGTTCGACCTGCCTCCGCTCATCCCGTGAGCCTCATCATGTCGTTGTAGAACGTGACGACGAAGAGCGTGCCGATCAACGCGAGGCCGACCAGGGTCGCCGCGTTCTGGAATGCGATCGACGGCGGTCGCTTGAAGATCTTCTCGTAGAGCAGGAAGAGAAAGAGACCCCCGTCGACGATCGGCAACGGAAGGAAGTTCAGCACCGCGAGGTTCACGCTGATCATCGCGAGGAAGAAGACGAGGTACATGAACCCGCGATCCGCGACTCGGGTGCCGATGTGGACGATGCCGACCGGGCCGTGAAGTTGCTTGACGCTCACGGAACCGCCGATCAGCCGGTCGATGGTCAGGTAGGTGAGGACCACCATCTTCCAGGTCTGTCTGAATCCCATCGAGACGGCGACGATCGGATTGCCGTTGGCGGTCAGGGTCGTCTGCAGTGGTTCGAACCACGAGCCCGGCAGGGGTGCGGTCCATCCGAGTGCGTGCAGTTCGCCGACCTGCTCGGAGCTCAACGCGATCGCGCCCTGTTCGGAAGTGGATCCGATGACCGGAAGCGTCCAGACGAGATCGACCGTCGCATCGGTGCCGTTCTCATGGGCGGTCGCCGTCGCGGTCCGAAGAGCCGATCGAAACGAAGGCCAGTCGGTGACGGCGAGGCCGTCGACCGAGTCGAACGCTGTATGACTCAGAGCGAGCCGAGTGTCGGCAGGCGTGACGCTCGAGATCGCGGTCTTCTGCCACGGGTCGTTTGCGACAATCATCAGAACCT
>JABABZ010000180.1:3072-5865 GCA_014237965.1 Phycisphaerales bacterium
GAGGGCGGGGCATGAGCTGGAGGTCGGCGACCAGGGTGGGCGTCGGTTCGTCCAGTCCGGAGCGGCTGAACGGTCGGGCGATTCGCGGGTCGTCGAAGGCGTAGTTGATCGCGACGCCGAGCCGGCCGGAGGAATCGGTTCGAGCCTCCACTTGAGTGGCGGTCCCGTCTCGATCGACCAGCATGGGAATCGACTGTCCGGGACGCCCCGAGAGGGCGGCGCGGAACTCCGACATTCTCGGGCCGGCCACGTCGACAACCTGAAGCACGATGTCTCCAGGCTCGAAGACGCCCGTGTTTCGACTTCCGTCGACGACGCCGGTGATCTCCACGAGGGGAGAAAGACCCACGAGCCCGATCTCCCAGTCGCCGGTGCCCGCGGGTCGCGCCTCCGGGTACTCGATCTGTTCATAGACCGGAGTGGCCTGCATGGGAATGGTCTCGTTCGCACCGCCATCGTTGCGAGGGCCGAAAACCACGTCGATGGGCTTTCCGGAGGCGGCGATCATCGCCGCGTCGAAATCGTCCCAGGTGGAGATGGTCGAGGAGCCGGCCTCGAGAATCGTCCGGCCGGGAAGCGTCGAACCGGTCTTGGCGCCGACCAGGGATTCCAGCGGCGCCTCGAGTGCCGCATCGTCGACGAGCTCGGCGCTCGAGGCGGGCGCGACTCCGATCATGCGAAGATTTGCGATCTCGTCGTAGATCGGTTCGACCTCGAAGATCAGAGGGTCGGGATGGCCTTCGCGATCCACTTCGATCTGCAGTGGTGTTCCCGGGACGCTCATGGCCGAAGCGATCATCATGTCGCTGAACGTGAGGACCTTCGAGTCATCGACGCGGGTGATTCGATCACCCGGTTCGATTCCCGGCGGCACCCCGTCGACGAGCGGCACCGCGGTGGTCGCGGGAGATCCGGGTTGAACCTGTCCGACCACGGGTGATTCGAATCGGACGCCGACCATGAACGCGATCATGAACATGATGATCGCGGTGACGATGTTCATCGCGACGCCCGCGCTGACGACCACCATCCGCTTTCCGATCGAGACCTTGGAGTAGCTTCGTGAGTCCTCGCTCGTGGCACTCGGGTTGCCATCCTCCTGGCCGAGCATCTTCACGTAACCGCCGATGGGAAGGAGTCGCAGCGAGTACTGCGTCTCGCCGAGGCCTTCCTTGGCGAGTTCCTCGTCGGTGAGTTCGATCGGATATCGACCGAGCCGTGACTTCACGACGTCGTCGCAGGCGCCGAATCGAAACCCGACCCCGCCTCGATAGCTCGCCACCACCGGGCCCATCCCGATGGCGAATCCATCCGCTCGGATTCCCGCCCATCTGGCCGCGATGAAGTGGCCGAGTTCGTGGAGGGCGATCAGCAGGCCGAAGCCGAGGATGATCAGGAGAATGTTGCTTCCGGTACCAAGGATTTCCACGCGGTGGGTTCCTGAATGAGGTGTTGGTCGAACGGTCGCCGAAGATCCATCGTTCCGGGATCAAGGACGGTGGGTGATCGAAAGGATAGCCGGGTCACGGCTCGAATTCCGTCGTGCGTCCCGTGCTCAGCTTCGAGTCGGGGCGATCGCGGCGTGAGACCGGGCCGCGGATCTGGCTTCGGAATCGGCGGCGAGGATCGACTCGAGATCCGTGGCGGAGATGGGGGGGATCAGGTTCATCACGTCGGCCACCACCTCCGTGATCCGCCCGAACGGGATGTGTCCGTCGCAGAACGACTCGGCCGCCACTTCATTGGCGGCGTTGAAGATCGCCCCGGCGGTGCCACCGGCACGAATCGCTCCGAGGGCGAGTCCGATGGAGGGGAATCGCTCATGGTCGACGGGTTCGAAGACCAGTTCACGGAGTTCCGAATAGTCCAGAGAAGGAGCGCAGCCGGCGACTCGATGCGGATGGCAGAGCGCGTATTGGATCGGCATCCGCATGTCCGGGGGAGAGAGCTGGGCGAGGGAGGACCCATCCTTGAATTCGACGAAGGAGTGAACCACGGACTGGGGATGGATGATGGCGTCGAGTCGGTCGGCGTCGATGCCGAACAGCCAGTGGGCTTCGATGAGTTCGAGGCCCTTGTTCATCATCGTGGCCGAGTCGATCGTCACCTTGGGGCCCATCTTCCAGGTGGGATGAGCGAGTGCTTCTTCGACGGTCGCGGATCGGATCCGATCGATCGGCCAGGTCCGGAAGGGTCCGCCGGATGCGGTCAGCACGAGCTTGGATACTTCCGAAGGCCCTCGGCCCGCACGCAGGCACTGATGGAGGGCCGCGTGTTCGCTGTCGATGGGGATGATCTCCACCCCGCGTCGGGCTGCTGCCGCCGTCACCAGTTCACCCGCCGCGACCAGGGTTTCCTTGTTCGCGAGGGCGATGTCGCAACCTCGATCGATGGCTGCAAGGATCGAGGGTATGCCGGCGGCGCCCACCATCGCGGCGACGATGAGATCACCGGGTCGGGCGATGTCCTGGACCAGTTCGAGGGCGGCATCCGGTCCGGTTCGAAGCGATCGCGACGCTCCGACCGACGCGGAGGCGGCGGTCTCCGCCAGTGCCAGGTCGTCGACATGGAACTTCGATGCCTGTGCTTCGAGAACATCGCCGCGGCGTCCTGCAGCGAGACCGACCACCTTGAAGGTGGGGCCATGTTCATCGGCGGTCGAAAGATGCGTCACCACATCGAGCACGCCGACCCCGATGGACCCGGTCGATCCGAGGACGATCAGTCGTCGGCGGTCAGGCGGATCGGTGGCGGTTCGAGGGTTGCTGGGCATCGTGTCCTGATTCCTCGGTC
>JABABZ010000181.1 GCA_014237965.1 Phycisphaerales bacterium
CGGAAGTCGGCACCACCCGGGTCAAGGTCGACAGTCCTCATCTCAACGATCGCAACTACGAGATCATCGAGGTGCTGGTGTCCATCGCGGAGGAACTCGGGGTCAGTGCGGCGCAAGTGGCGCTCAAGTGGGTTCAGAGTCGCGAGGGTGTCGCCAGCACGATCATCGGCGCCCGTCGTCGTGACCAGTTGCTCGACAATCTCGGAGCACTGGAGGTCTCTCTCTCCAGTGATCAGACCCGGCGGCTCGACGACGTGTCCGAACCCAGTCACTCTTTCCCCCATCCCTTCCTCGCGATGGCTCAGCCATCTGCGATCCAGGGCGGCGTCCGGGTCAACGACGTGGTGGGGCCGCGTGCGGAGTTTCTTCCCGCGACCCACGAAGATCGATGGTGAGGTCGGATCGAGCATGAACAGATCGATCGAACGAGAAGACCTGATCGCCGCGATCACCGCTTGTGTCTCCGGACTCGAGTGGCTGGAAGCGGCCTGGTTGGGTGGGGCGGATGCGACGGGAAGAATCGACGTTCGAAGTGATCTCGATCTCGTCTGCCTGGTCCACGACGATCGGGTCGAGGACACGTTCGATTCGCTGGAGTCCCTTTTTGCATCACTTGGCGGAATCAGGCATCGCTACCGGGTGCCCGAGCCCACCCGGCATGGAAATGCCCAGGCCTACTATCTGCTGGTCGGCGCCAGCGACGATCTCTCCATCGATCTCGTGGTGCTTCGCGCGTCGGTGAAGGATCGGTTGCTCGAGTTCGAGCGTCACGGAGAACCACTCGTGCTCTTCGATCGCGGGGTCGGCATCCGGTCCGTTCCGCTCGATCGCGAGGCGCATGACGACCGCCTTCGCGCGCGATACGAGGAGATCGTCGATGCGGCTCCGATTCTGATCCCTCTCATATCGAAGGCGATCGATCGAGGTTTCGTCGCGGAAGCCGTCCATGCCTATCAGAACTTCCTGCTGCGACCGTTGGTCGACCTTCTCCGGATGGAGCACTGTCCCGATCGGTTCGATTTCGGATTCCGGTATCTGGATCGGGATATGCCGGCGTCGGAACGTCTGCTCGTCGAACGCCTCTCGATCACCGGAGACCTTGAATCGATCGACGGCCTGCGAAGGGAGGCGCTCGCGGTGTTCGAGCGTCAGCGTGTTCGCGTGGGCGACATGCTCAACGACGCGCGTTGAACGGTTGCTCGAAGAGATACCCCCGCGGTTTCGCCGCCGGGCCGTAGGTGATTCCGAACCGATCGCGAGCGATGGTCGAGATCAGATCGACCACTTCTCGGGGATCATCGACGATCATCAGTCGATCGGGGTCTTCCGGTGAGATCGTGCCTTCCTTGAGCATTCGATCGCGAAGAAAATCGATCATCGGTTCCCAGAATTCACGCCCCATCAGGACGATCGGAAAATCGACGACTTTTCCGGTCTGGACGAGCGTCGCGATTTCGAAGAGCTCGTCGAGGGTTCCGAAGCCGCCGGGCATCACCACGAATGCGTAGGAGTACTTGACCAGCATCACCTTGCGAACGAAGAAGTAGTGGAACGGGACTTCAAGGTCGAGATAGGGATTCGATGATTGCTCGTGTGGAAGTTCGATCGTCGCGGCGATCGACCGGCCACCGGCCTCCTTCGCGCCTCGATTGGCGGCTTCCATGATCCCGGGGCCGCCGCCGGTCATGACCGTGAATCCGGCCTTCGCGATGAGTCCGGAGGTCTCTCGAGCCAGTTGGTAGTACGGATTCTCTTCGGTGAATCGGGCCGAGCCGAACACCGTCACGCAGGGGCCGACGAAGTGAAGCCTTCGAAACCCTCTGAGGAATTCGTTCCCGATCCGAAGAAGTCTGGCGAACTCGAATCCTCGAGTCTGTGGCCCCTGAAGAAAGCGAAGTTCCGGAATGTCATTCTGCTCCCCGTCCGTGAAGGAATCGGAGGACGGCGGCGTCGGTGATTTCTCGGGGGTCTTCATTCCTTCATGCTAGAGATGGCTGCGGATCCATGAGGCGGTACCATTCCCGATATGCAGCAGATTCTCATCAATGGTCATTGGGCTGATTCCTCCGCTTCCACGGATGGATTTCAAGCGATCGATCCATCCACCGGGGAGATTCGGGAGCGGGTCTTTCCTTGTTCGAACTGGAAGGATCTCGACTCGATGGCCGAAGCGGCGATGGCCGCATCGGTACATCCCGCGAATGCGGAGCCGGACCGCATCGGACGGTTCCTGGAAGTCTTCGCGGATCGTCTTGATGCGAATCGATCCGACATCGCTTTGGCAGCGCACGAGGAGACCGGGCTTCCGCTCGAGACTCGTCTCGCCCAGATCGAATTCGGCAGAATGCTCGGGCAACTTCGCGAAGCCGCCAAGGCGGCTCGTGATGTATCGGCGACGTCGTGGCGGGCCCCGTTGGTCGACGAGGCTTCGGGTATCCGCAGCGACTTCGGGCCACTGGGTGGGGCGGTCCTGACGATCGGACCCAACAACTTCCCCCTCGCGTTTCATGCCGTCTCCGGTGGAGACTTCGCGGCAGCGATCGCCGCGGGGAATCCCGTCATCGCAAAGGGACATCCTCTTCACCCGGAGACCGGAGCGATGCTCGCTCGGTGCGCCGCGGAGGCGGTGGCGGAAGCGGGACTGCATCCTGCGACGGTGCAGTACTTTCATCAGTGCGAGCCGGAGGACGGCCTCCGCCTGGTCTCCGATCGAAGAATCGCCGCGGTCGGATTCACCGGGAGCCGCGAGGCGGGGCTTTCGATCAAGGCTGCCGCGGACGCGTCCGGGACGCCGTGTTTTCTGGAGATGTCGAGTGTGAATCCCGTGTTCATCCTCCCGTCGGCGCTCGCCGAGCGGGGCGATCAGATCGGAGGGGAATGGGCCGCGTCGCTCTTGATGGGCACCGGGCAATTCTGCACGAAACCGGGGATCGCCATCGTCGTCGGTGATGGCGGCGACGCATTCGTGGAGACCGCGACATCGGCCTTGCGGGAAGCCGCTCCCGGAGTCCTGTTCTCCGCCGCCGGCGTCGATCGGCTGGCTTCAGGGATCGATGCGGTCGAAGCCGCGGGTGCGGTGCTCCGTTGTGGTGGTGCTTCCGGGAGCCCGGGGTCTCGGTTCGAACCGACCTTGCTCGAGGTGGATGGAGATGACTTTCTGAAGTCGTTCGACGAACTCTCCCAGGAGCTCTTCGGCCCGGTCGGCCTCGTCGTTCGGGTGAAGAACCTCGATGAAGCGTCGGGTATCGCTCTTCGATTCGGCGGTCAGTTGACGGCGACGATGTACACCGGAGGAGACGATGACGCGGACTGGGCGGCATTGGAGCCGATTCTCCGGGTGAAGTGCGGCCGGTTGATCGAGAACAAGATGCCGACCGGTGTGGCGGTGGTTCCCTCGATGGTGCACGGTGGCCCGTTTCCGGCGACCGGTCATCCGGGCTTCACGGCGGTCGGACTTCCGACGAGCGTGCATCGATTCGCGATGGCTCGTTGCTGGGACGGCGTCGCTTCGGGTCGCCTCCCCGCATGGCTCCGATGAACGCCCCGGTCCGTCATGACCCCGGGGGTCACTTCGAGCGGGTGCGTTTCGCTTCCGCGATCACGGCCAGCGCGTGTTCCCGGACAGGTCCATCGAGCGGCCGACGCGGTCCTCGGACGAGTTCATCGCCCATGTCGAATTCGGCTTGCACCAGATTGACCAGATGGACGAATTCGGGCACGGCGTCGAGTCGCAGGAGCGGAAGAAACCACTGGTAGAGCGCTTCGAGCTCCTCGCGTTCACCCGTGGATCGAGCGTCGACGGCGAGGTTCCAGAGGCGGATGGACTCTTCCGGAAGCGCATTCACAAGCCCCGCGATCCAGCCGTCGGCGCCGGCCGAAGCGCCTTCGACCGCCATGTCGTCGATTCCCACGAAGATCGCGAGTCGGTCGCCGAGCGTTCCCTTGATCTCCCTGAATCTTCGAATGTCGCCGCTCGACTCCTTGGTGGCGTGCAGGTTGTCATGGTCGGAAGCGAGTTCCGCAAGCTCGTTCGGTCGGACGTCGACCCGATACGCGATCGGGTTGTTGTAGAGCATGCAGGACAGCTCGGTCGCCTCGAAGACCGTGGCGAAGTGGGTCTTCGTTTCGCTCCATGGACCGGAATATGCATAGGCCGGAAGCACCATGAGTCCCTGGCAACCACACTGTTCGGCTTGTTTCGCGATCGCGACCGACTGTTCGGTGGAGATGGCGCTCACCGCGGCGACGATCGGGATGCGGTCCCCGACGGCTTTCACGCAGGTGGTCCAGACCGCCGCTTTCTCGTCCATCGACAATGCGCCGCCCTCGCCCAGTGAACCGGGGGTGACGATCGCGGTACTGCCGGCGTCGGCCATCCGGATGACGTGCTCGGAAAGCCGGGCATGGTCGATCGTGAGATCCGCGTGGTAAGGATTGGTGATGGCGGGCATCACGCCCTGCCAGCTGGTGCGATTCATGGTCTTGATCCTCGATTCTGAAGTGCGAAGGGTACTCGAAGAGCGGAGACCCTCGCGTCTCGTGGTCGTTGGTCAGACGATTCCGAATCGGTACGGATCATCGGGATCAAGATGAAGCGTCGATTCCCCTGTGATCCATGCGCTGCCCGAGATGGTGGGGATGACCACGCCGGGTTCTTCGCCCGCTCGCCAGGAACCGCTGAAGCGAGAACCGATGATCGACTCCTGGATCCACACTGCGCCCGCCGCGAGTCGACCGTCGGCGGCGAGGCACGCCAGCTTGGCGCTGGTGCCCGTCCCGCAGGGGGAGCGATCGTACGCGCCGCCGGGGCAGAGCACGAAATTTCGCCCGTGGCCGCCATCCGTGGGCGGGCCGAAGAGTTCGACGTGATCGATCGGGCCGGCGTGTGCTCCGGTTCCGTCCTGCCCTGCCGCGTTCATGGTCCGGCGGATGCGTGAAGCGAGTTCGGTGAGTTCTCGTCGTCGTTCGAATTCGATGTCTTCGCCGTGATCGTCGATCAGCGCGAACCAGTTTCCTCCCCACGCGATGTCGGCATGAACCAGTCGGTCGTCGAGTTGAACGGGGACTCGCCGGCCTGTTCGCCACGATGGGACGTTCTCGACCGAGATGCTTCCATCCGGGCCGATGGTCGCGGTCACCGGGCCGACCGGCGTGTCGAGTCGAATGGTTTCGCCAAGCCTGGAAGAGATCTTTCCGAGGTGCTGAAGCGTCCGGACCACGCCGATGGTGCCGTGGACGCACATTCCCAGCACGCCGGCATTGTTGAAGAAGATCACGCCGAAGTCCGAAGAGGGATTCTCTGGCGGACAAAGGAGGGCGCCGACCAGGACGTCTGATCCTCGTGGCTCGAGAACCACGGCCGTTCGCAGATGATCGAATTGCGCTGAGAGCCGTTCGGCCTGCGAGGCGATCGAGCCGTCGCCGAGGTCCGGACCTCCTTCGACGATCACCCGGGTGGGTTCGCCTTCGGTATGGCTGTCGATCACCTTGATGGACATGACGCGAAAGGTACCCGAGCCGACGGTCTTCGGTCCAACACCCAACCCGGGTCGGCGACGGAAAACGTGGGGACGAAGCCTCCGGTCAGGAGCCTTCGAAGTCGCGCCAGTCGGGGAGAATCCTCGCGAGTTCGGGCAGAAGCACGGTCATGAAGTCGGTCACCTGTGTTTCGAAGAGGGCGAGAATCTCCTCGTCGTCCGCCTCGCTTCGGGAGGTGTACGTCGAATTCAGTTGGATCTTGCAGTAGTAGGCATGTTCGGAGGTCAGGTCGAACGCGACGTTCTCGACCGCCATCGCACTGTCGGTGGTGCGGCCGT
>JABABZ010000182.1 GCA_014237965.1 Phycisphaerales bacterium
GAGCAGTGCGGTCATCGCCCAGAAGCCGCTGCCGAACCAGTTGGGTCCCTTCAAGGCGCCGAACGTGAACCAGTCGATCAACTGATTCGCCAGCCCGACTTCGGGATCAGGGTCGTAGCCGAGTTTGAAGATCACCGCGATCGCGACCAGGGGGAGAACCGACGGCGCGAAGACCGCTGCTCGCCAGAAAGACTGGAAACGGGCGGGCTTCGACAGCAGTGCAGCGAGCGAGATCGAGAGAATCGTGCCGAAGACGATCGAGAGCACTCCGAAGACCGCGGTGTTCCAGAGCACGGTTCCGAGGATCTCGTCGTCGAGCATGCGCTCGTAGTTCTGGGTTCCCACTGGAATCGGGGACTCCAGAAGGGTGTAGTCGGTGAATCCGTAATAGACGGCGAGTGAGACGGGCAGCACCGTGAAGATGCAGAAGCCCAGCACCCAGGGGCCGATCCAGAGCAAGCCGGTTCCGAGGGAATCGTGCTTCACGCCTTCTCCCATGGATCAGGCTGACCGCGACGATGGCGACGATCGGATTCCCGCTGCAGAATCTCCGATGCCTCGATCTGAACTTCGGCGAGTGGCCCGGCGGCCGACGGACTCTTGAGATTCCAGATCTGATCGAGACCGGCGCCGAGCGCCATCCCGAACTCCGCCCAGCCGGTGATCCAGGGCGTGGTGTAGGCATTGGGACTCTGGAGAATCTCCTCATGCACCGCCACCGCGCGATTCGGATGCTCCCGGATGAACGCCTCGCTCGACGTCGAAAGCGGCGACGGTTTCGCATGGCCCGTGCAGAGCGTCTCCATGTTCTCGGGCCGCTGGGTGAAGGCGATGAATTCCATCGACGCGTCCGGATTCCGAGCGCCGGTGGGGACCACCAGAATGTCGGCTTCGATCGGCCCGTAGGGAGGCTGGTCGGCCAGCGCCGCGGGTACCGGAAAAGGACACGCGGCGTAGTCGAAGTTTCCGGGGCCGAGTTCCTGATCCATGAACATCGGAAGCCATGGTCCTTGAATCGTCGTCGCAAGCCGGCCGCTGAAGAAGTTCCGGTATGGCGACGGATTGTCGATCGGTGCTCCTTGGAACCGCCGCAGATTCTCGAGTCCCCATCGCTTCGGAAAGCTCTGATACCAGTCGTAGCCGGCGATGTTCTGAGGCGAGTCGACCGTCGCACGGCCGGTCTTGTCGTCGTAGAGATGACCGCCGAAGAAGCCTCCCCAGCACCATGACCACCACCCCGGATCGGTGGGAAGGAAGCCGGCTCGCTCGACATTCCCGTCCTTGTCGAGAATCGTCAGTCGATCGATCGCGACGTCGAATTCCTCGATCGTCCGTGGAGGCGAATCGGGATCAAGCCCGACCTCCTTGAAGATCTTGCGGTCGTAGTAGAGGGCGATCGAACTGGGAGTGCTCGGCGCTGCGAGTTGACGGCCACCGCGAAAGACCAGAGGAGCCACCGCCTTGGCGTAGCTTGCTTCCGTGATTCCATAGTCCTTCAGCTGGTCGAGCGGCATCACCGCCCCACACTGGGAGAAGAATGGAAGGTTGCGGTTCCAAAGTCCCAGCACGTCCGGGGGATCCCCCGCCGCGATCGCGACCTTCGCCTTTTGATCGATCCCACCCATCGTGAGATAGTTGACGAAGATCCGGTTCTGCGACTCGTTGAATCGATCCACCACGACCTGCATGGCCGCGGCTTCGTGCCCGGTCCACTTCTCCCAGTAGTCGAGAACGATCCGCCCTCCACTCTTCAGACGCCGACGTTCCGGCCCGAAGGCGGCATAGCCGGCGGCGCCGGCGGCAAGGAGCCCCAGCGCGGAGCGTCGCGTGATGGTTTTCGCGTCGATGGTCATGGTCTGGAATCAACTCTCGAAAAGCCTCGGAGATGGTAGCGGTTTCAGGGCTGGAAACCGCAGCCCACCGACGTTCCGGGAGATCTCCGGTGTATCACGGAACTCGGGCTCTGAATCTGCTTCATCCGACCGGCTTCCGCGAATGGGCGGACACACGCGAACCTCGTACACTTCGGAGATGGCCTCACTGACTCTCACGGATGTCGAGAAGATCTACCCCGGCGGCGCTCACGCGGTCCGCGGGTGTGCGCTGGAGATCGCCGATGGCGAGTTTCTCGTCCTGGTGGGCCCCTCCGGCTGCGGAAAGAGCACCCTTCTCCGAATGATCGCCGGGCTCGAGGACATCACCTCGGGCACCATCTCCATCGGAGACCGGGTGGTGAATGCCGTGCAACCGAAGGATCGGGACATCGCGATGGTCTTCCAGAACTACGCGCTCTATCCCCACAAGACGGCGAGAGCGAATCTCGAATTCGCACTGAAACTTCGAAAGATCCCGCGAGCGGAACGCCAGGAACGGATCACGGAAGCCGCCCGCCAACTGGGCATCGAGGAACTGCTCGACCGCCGACCCGGCCAGATGTCCGGCGGCCAGCAGCAACGCGTCGCCCTCGGGCGCGCTCTGGTCCGGAATCCCGCGGTGTTCCTATTCGATGAACCACTCTCGAATCTCGATGCCAAACTCCGGCATCGGACTCGCGGCGAGTTGAAGGAACTTCATCGCCGCGTCGCGACCACGAGCGTGTACGTCACCCACGACCAGGAAGAGGCGATGACCCTCGGAGATCGCGTGGTGGTGATGAAGGATGGTCTCATCCAGCAGGTCGGCCCTCCACTCGAGGTCTATCGACGACCGGCGAATCTCTTCGTCGCCACGTTCATCGGCGCCCCCGCGATGAATCTGTTCGAAGGGGCGATCGATGGTTCGGGGACGACGTTCGAAGGCCCCGGCGGGATCTCCATCCCGCTCGACGAAACGGCCGTGCAGAACGCGGCCGGACGGTCGGTCACCCTCGGGGTTCGGCCCCAGCACCTCGAGCCGACCGCGAATGGTGTCGAACTCACGGTCAGGATCTGCGAACCGCTCGGCGATGAGACGGACGTCATGCTCGACGGACCCGGCGGAACCGATTTCACCGCCCGCTTGAAGCTCGATGCCGTGCCGGCGGCCGGATCGACGATGACCCTCGGCCCGAAACCCGGAACGCTGCATCTCTTCGACAGCGAATCCGGCGAACGCCTCGGTTGATCGAAGCGGTCGTCCGATTCAACCGGCGATGCTCGCCCCGTTGGTCCGAATCACTTCGGCGTACCACTCACCACTGTCCTTGACGGTCCGCGCTCCCGTGGCGTAGTCGACGTACACCAGACCGAAACGCCTGGTGTACCCCTTCGCCCATTCGAAGTTGTCGAGGATCGACCAGTGGAAGTAGCCGCGAACATCAACGCCATCGGCGATGGCGAGCTGCAATTGCTCGAGGTATCGGGCCGTGAAGTCGATGCGGTTGGCATCGTGGACCTTCCCGTCCCGGGAGATCCAATCCATGCTCGCCAGACCGTTCTCGGTGATGTAGATCGGAAGGCCGTAACGCTCGTGAGCGAAGAAAGGTCCCCACCGCAAGGCCTCCGGGACCACCGGCCAGTCGAACGAAGTGATCGGATGTCCGACCCCGTGAGGGACTTCGACCGGCACGCCGTCCTCACCCATCTTGATGCGTCCACCCTGATAGATGTTGAGTCCGAGGAATTCGATCGGTTGGTTCATCTCCGTCAGATCCGAATCGGGAAAATCGGGGACATCCGCACCGAACACCTCCAGCCCCTCTTCGGGATACCGACCGAGGCACACCGGATCGAACCACCAGGTGTTGTTGAAGTGATTCGATGCATCGACTCCATTGGTCGCTCGCCTTGCCGCCTCGATCGTGGCGGGATCGAGGTCCATCGGGCATGCGGCACAACCGACGCCGGTGTACCCGACGACCGCCGGGCCCGGCGTCGCGGCGCGGATCGCCTGCACCGACTTCCCGTGCGCTCGCATCGTGTTATGCGCGGCGAGAAGTTGCTCGCGAAGCGGAAGCTTCAGACCCGGCGCATGTCCTCCGTCCCGATGTCCATGCTGGATGTAGACCTGTGGCTCGTTCAGCGTGATCCAGTTGGTCACGCGGTCACCCAATCGACGAACCATCAACGTCGTGAATTCCGCGAACCACTCGGCGCTGTCACGATTCAGCCAACCGCCTTCCGCGAACAGGGACGATGGAAAATCCCAGTGGAACAGCGTGGCGTAGGGCGTGATTCCGGCCGCGATGATCTCGTCGATCAATCGATCATAGAAATCGAGACCTGCTTCATTCACCGCACCCACACCATCTGGAAGAACCCGAGGCCAGGAGATCGAAAGCCGATAGGCATGGAGCCCCATCGACTTCATGATGGCGACGTCTTCGGGGTATCGGTGATAGTGGTCGCAGGCGATCGCTCCCGTGTGGCTCTGCTCGACCATCCCCGGCGTGTCGCAATAGTCGTCCCAGACCGACCGGCCTCGGCCATCTTCGAAGGCAGCCCCTTCGATCTGATACGCCGCGGCGGCGGCACCCCAGAGGAAGTCGTCCGGGAAACTCATGTTGAAGAACTCCGACCTGAAGAGTGGATGAACACGGAAGACTACTGGAGACTACTCCTCCCACCGGCGAGCGGAATGAGGCTTCCAGACCCGCGAGTGAGGAAGGTCCGGAGCCTAGCAGACCAGCCACTGGCGATCAGCAGACGGTGCCCCTCCACAGAACAAGAAACGGACTCGATCCTCCGTCATTTCAGGGACTTCGGGCCGCTACGATCTTGGACCGCACCTCAAGGAGCCGACTCATGTTGCCCGCCTCGATTCTCTTCATCGGCCTGGCCCTCTCCAACGTCCCCGCCGTCCCGAAACTTGCCGAAGCGCCTCGAGCCATCGCCGGCGAAGACTGGACCCTCGTCTTTGAAGACGACTTCGAGGATCGCAACGACGACCTCGCCGACTGGACCTGCTTCGGCGGGACCAGCAGCAGAACGACGGGTCGAAAGGGACGCGGCTTGATGATCGAGACCGAAGGCGGGCTCGCGGAGCCTGCCTACGCCGGCGCATTCACCCCCCTCGGCGGCGGAATCAAACCCAACGACATCGTGACCGCGAGTGCGGTCTGGCGCATCATGAGCCGGCCGCCCTCCGATGCCACCTTCGTGCTCAAGCTCGAGTTCAAGGACGTCAAGGGCCAGAAGGTCGGCGAGGCCGCGATCCCGGCCGCGATCAGCGAAGCGCGCGAGGGCAAGTGGGAGACCACCACGCTCGAGGCCCGGGTACCCGCTTCCGCCTCCTCCGCGGATCTTGCACTGGTCCTGGTGCCCGCCCGCGAAAAGGGGACGCTGCAGGTACTGATCGACGAGGTCTCCGCGACCCGCGAAGCCCCCCCACTCGACCTGCTCACCGGTGCCGGAAAATTCGAATCTTCGGACGGCGGCGCCACCGGTTGGACGGTCTACAACAACGCGCTCGCCGTGGACCTCGAGGGGAACGAGCGGGCCTTCAAGTCGTGGGGTCCGTTCGGCGAACCCTACGCCGGTTCGATCATGCAGCAGGTGGTGCCGCTCGACAAGATCCGGCCCGGAACGCCGGTCAGACTCCAGGTGGAGGCCCTGACTCCCGCGAACGACTCGATCGCCGGTACTGGGAACTTCCCGATCGCCAAGATCGAGTGCCTCGCCGCGGATGGTCGCCCCCTCGCCCACATCGAGGCCCGCCCCTTCGATCCGGGCAAGGGCGACGTCCCGGTGAACAAGTGGGTGAACAGCAAGGCCGAGGTCGAAGGGCTGGTGTGCGAACACTCACAGATGTTCTCGCGTCTGCAAATCGGCTTTACCGACTTCAGCGAGGAAGAGGCGCAGCGCTTTGCGCCGGTGCGCCAGGCTCTGGTGCGCA
>JABABZ010000183.1 GCA_014237965.1 Phycisphaerales bacterium
TCGTTCCACCGCCGTCGCGTCATCGGCCGACTCCGCGCGCAGGGCATGATCGACATGAGCGACGATGGGCCGGATGCGTCCCGGAACCCGCCGGCGCGAGATCGCCGCGGCGACCGCGAGCAGCGCCGTCGAATCGACGCCGCCGCTGACCGCCACCAGCACCGGACAGGCGTCCTGAAGACCATGGTGCTCGAGCCTTCGATCAAGCAGTTCCGCCAAGGGCGACCGAGAAGCCACCAACTCGATTCTCGAACGATCGGAAACGCCCTCCGGACACCCGGTCACGGCTTCGACCCTTCATCGTCGACTCGCCGACCGCCCGCCGGGCGCACCCGCGGGTCCACGGAATCCGGAATCAGCGTGATCCTGCCCGAGCCACGAACGGCATCCTCGGTCTGGAGCGACGTCGACCATTCGACTCGATCCAGTCGTCGAAGCAGGCGCGAGAGGCGCTCGAGAACCTTCGCATCCGCAGGGGCATCCTGATCGCCGCCATCGGCGCGAAGCACCGCAAGGTCAGCGAACTGGAGTCCCAGCCTCGCGGGACTCGCCACACCCTGCATGCAGATCGGCTGCTCGAGTTCCGCCGCTTCCGAACGCTGGATCGCGTCGCCGACTCGCCGGACGATCCCGGGGGAGCTTCCCACCAGCATCCAGGCCCCGGACATCGAAGACCGTTCCACGTCTTCGGCACCGTCGTCTCCGATCCGTCGAATGGTCCAGTTCAGACTGGCGGCCAATGAGGCGGGATGCCCACCCATCGAGGCGATGAAGTCCGGTCCGAATTCGAGGTGACGAATCCCATCTCGAGCGATCTCGATGGACGGGTGAACTTCCGCCGGAGTCGGCCGGCTTGAGATCTCCTCGGCCGGAGAGGCGAAGCCGGCTCGAATCGCGAGACCCGCGTCGGTCAACCAGGCATGAATCGCCTGCTCGTGAACCATGGCGGTGACCGTCTCGGATCCGACCGCATCTCGACAGGGAATCGCGACGCAGACCGCTGGAACATCGACGAGACCCACCCGAGGGATCCTGATGGTCTCGCCGTCGAGGACCAGCAAGCGACGACCGGCGAGCACCTGACGGACCTCTCCGGCGGGCATGATTGCGGGAAGATCGGCGGACATCCGAATCAGCGTGGGATCGAGCACGCCGACGCCCGACTCGAGCACCGCCAGAGCCACCCGCCCCCGCAACGAAGGGATGAGTCGTGCGGCGAACTGGCCTTGAGGCCGGCTCGGAAGCGGGCTCGCCGCATACCGCCCGGCGAGTTCGACCGACGCCTTGCTCGGACCTTCGGGCGACAGACTGACGAGTGTCTCGCCCCCCGTCGGCGGCGCATGCCGAAGCAGGACTTCGATCGGCGCGGATGGCAAGTCGTCGATCCTGATTTCTTCACGATTCCCTCTCGAGCCGAAGTCGTCGACCCGCGCCCGTTCCATCGCCTGGTCAAGCCACGCGGATCCCACCGGCGCGAGGACCAGCCACGGCCCCGCGATCACCAGTTCGATGGAGGAATCGACGAAGCGGAATCGTCCCCGCCCGAGCGGGCGTGGCCCGAGACGCTGCATGCGACGTTCAAGCGACCTCGGGTCGTTCCATCGAACCGCGTGCAACCAGTTTCCCCCGGACGAATCGACGGCGTGAATCGATTCGGAATCGGGGGCGACCAGCTCACGAGTGATTCGGGCGGCAGCGTTCCAATGCCGCAGGATGTCGACGGATCCCATCCCGATCGCGTCCAGGATGACCGCCGACCAGCGATCTCGTCCCACCGTTCCGGCGCGAATCCGTACGATCGCGACCGCATCGTCCGGCGCGAACCCCGCTGCGGCGTGGGCGTCGTCCCCCAGAGCGGCTCGAGCCTCCACCGGAGAGGCCGCGAACCCGCCGGCCGGGATCGATGCCATGACCAATGCCAGAAGCACACGGCGTGTTCGGGTCAGGGCGATGGTCGCGTTGGAAGAGAGCGAAATGAGGGTCACGGGTGAGTTCGAGTGAGACTGCCGTGGGTGTGGAAGGCGGAAGAACTGGAGAACCAGGGGTTCCGGTCCCCGATTCAGGTCGAGCGCCCGGGGCCGGCGGCCACCGTCGGGTCATACCGGTCGGGCTCATCCGAAGTTGCCGATCCATCGGAATTCTCGAGCGGTTCGTCGGCGGAACCGGGAACCGCCGCCGGGTCGACCGACAGCCTCCGGAAGGCGTCCTGAACTCCCGGCCGAGCCGATGGCCCCACCGTGGATCCAGGCGGCCAGACCATCCAACTCACTCCGGCGAAGAGGACGATCACGGCGAAGAGGCATCCCACCACCCACAAGCCACGCCGGGCGTCCCGATCAAGCCACCGTCTCCGATCCTTCGACTCGACACCGTCCAACCGGGCCATCACGGTGTCAGCGAACGATTCCGTATCCTCCGGCCGACGAGTCATTCGCCGACTCCTTCGGTCTGTTCCATCCCAAGAATGGCGGCCTCATCACCGAATCGGCCGTCTTCGATCAAGGCGGCGCCCATTCGTCGTCGTGCCCGGAACAGATGACTCTTCACGGTTCCGAGCGGAAGTCCCAGCCGGAATGCGATCTCCTGGATCGCCAGTTGGCGTCCATGAAACAACTCCACGATCTCACGCTGACGCGGGTTCAGCGAGCCCAGCGCATGGGCCACCGCCTCGGACGCGCGGCCTCGACGCTCCTCCATCTCGGCGACGTCCCTCGGGCCGTCGCCTCTGCCGGCACGCCCACCCACGGTGTCGGTGTCGGGAACCGGCCGGAATTTCTGGATGTGATTGATCCACAGCCGCCGCGCGATGGTGAACAGCCAGGTGCTGAATCGAAATCGCTCGTCGAATCGATCGAGATTCCGCAACACCCGGACGAACGCCTCCTGGGCGATGTCCTCCGCGACGTCTTCCCGACGGGTCAGGCGAAGCAGGAAATGGTGGAGCGAACGCCGGTGACCATCGATCAAGGCCTCAAGCGCCGCGGCGTCACCACGTTTCGCTCTTCGAATCAAACCGAGTTCGAAGTTCCGCTCCATGACCGGGAGTGTATCCGCAAACGCGATCGATTCTCAAGAATCAGCCCTGCAAGCATCGTCATCGGCGATGATCGCCGCACGGCGAAAGAGAGCACCCCGAGCTCCGACGGCACTCCAGATGCTCGCCGATCCACGGGATGCTCCGTTCCTCCGCCGTCATCGCTCGTCACGCGGCCTTGGGCGTCCGCCTTCCACGACCGACGGTCCGCTGCTCGGGGATCGCCCGACGCTCCGGATCATCGATGAGCGCCTCACGCAGATCCGCAGCGTCATCGGCCCACAGATCGGCTCCGATCTCTTCGGCGAGACCAGGGGCACGGGTGAAGACACCACCCCCCACCGCGATCTGCAGGTTCGGACACGCATCGATGTCACGAATGGTGTCGATGAGTTCTCGAATACCCGGCGTGTCGCTCGGACAGGACGCGTACAGGAGAAGCACATCCGGCGACCACTGGCCGACATCGGCCAGAATCTCGTCGCTCGGAACACCATCTCCGCCGAAACGGACCTCGTGTCCATCGAGCTCGAGTTCCGCGGTCATGATTTCCGCATCAAGTTGTTCCGCCCCTCCGTGACCGCAGAACAGAAGAATTCTTCGACCGTGACTCGAGTCCACGTTCGACATGTCGGCCATGCGTTCGATCACCCGTCCGGCGGCGAGCCGCAACGAAACCATCACGATGGAGATCGCCGCGGCCGTGGCGCGATCCTCCCGCCGGCATTGCTCGATGCGCGAGAGCGCGGGCGAGATGACTTCGGAGAGAAACTTTCCGGGATCGAAGTTCTTTCGATCAAGACATTCATCGAGGTAGCGCCGCAGCACCACCCGCTCACCCCGCAGGGCGAGTTCAAGAAGACGTTCGACATCCGTGTCGTGGGACATGTGTTCACTCCACAAAGTAGCGCGAGGGGTCGGATCCTCCGGCCATGCGCCTGGGTCGCGAGCGACGGCATCCACCGTCGAGGGGGGGCACCTGTAGAATCGATGGCCGGGCCCTTTCGTTTCACAACGAATCACTTTGGGGGTGTTCGCCCCAACGGATCCCTGCACAATCGACACCCCGATCGCCTGTGGGCCGGGAAGCTCAGGATTCCCGGACGCCCAACGACGCCACGCACACTCCGAAGGTGAGCGGGATCTGCCGTTGCACCACGAGACCCGCCCCGCGCATCAGTTCCGCAAGTTGCTGCGGATCGAGGAAGGTCTCGATCGACCGAGGCAGATACCGATAGGCGCCGGAACCATCGCGAGCGACCATCGACGCGGTCCAGGGCATGACCCGAGTGGTGTAGAAACGGTTCCCCCATCGAATGAGGGGATTCCGAGGTTCGGCGAATTCGAGGATGACCAGACGGCCGCCGGGCCGCAGGACCCGCGCGAACTCCTTTATCGCGGCGGCGGGATCCGTGACATTGCGGATGCCGAAGGCGATCGTCACGACGTCGAAACGCTGGTCTTCGTAGTCGAGATCCATGGCGTCGGCATGCTCGTAGACGGGGCGAGTCGCTTCCGGCAGTCGCGCCGCCTTCCGGCGAGCCTGATCGAGCATTTCGGGGGTGAAGTCGCCACCGACCACTTCCGCGGCCTCGGTCTGCACGAACGCCTCGGTCAGGTCACCCGTGCCGCACGCCATGTCGAGTACCGCATCACCTTTCCGGACCCCTGCCAACGCCACCGTACGCTTCCGCCAGGACTGATCCAGCCCGAAGGAATGGAGGCGGTTGTTGAGGTCGTAGGATCCCGCGATCGATGCGAACATCGATCGAACCTTGCCGGCCTTCTCGGCCGATTGATGCGGGTTCTCGGCCAATTCAGCGGGATTCCAGGCGATGGGATCCCGGGGCTGGGAATTCGGGGACGTGTCGGGCATGGCCGGAGTATAGGCCCGGCGACCATTTCGCCGATGGAATGGTCAGGAACGGGGTTTCCGGACGCAGAAATGCACCGTCGGACTCAGAAGATTCGATTGGACCAAGGGTGGTCGAGTACCATGCCCATCACACGGACCAGGTTGGTCCAGACGACCCGATCGTCCTGCCTTCCATCGGGGATATGAGTAATCAACAATGGTGATTGACGCACAGACCAGAATCTGGCCCTCGGTCGAAAGACTGGGACGAGAAACCTCCGAGATCCTCCGGAGAGCTCGAGCCGATCGCTGGATCAAGGAGTCCGCCGAGCCCGAGCAACTGCAGGCCAGCCTCGAATGCGTCGATGCCGCCATGGTCTTCGCCTACCGGGCCGACCGACAAGATGCATGCATTCCCAACGAGTGGGTCGCGGAGATCGTCTCGAAGAGCCGAGGGGTGCTGATGGGCGTGGCCGGAATCGACCCGCTCGCCCCCGATGTCTTCGGCGAACTCGACCGAGCCGTCGAAATGGGATTCGTCGGCATCACCGTCTGCCCGTCCGATCAGGGATTCCATCCGACGCACTCCACCGCCATGCGGTTGTGGGAACGATGCGAAGCGCTCGGACTCCCCGTGTTCGTCTCACGGCCCGGCCCCGTCGGCCCGGGTGCGATCCTCGAGTTCGATCGCCCGCTGGCCTGGGATGAAGTCGCCAGATCGCTTCCCAACCTTTCGGTCGTCCTCAGCGGGATCGGCGCTCCCTGGGTCGAAGAGACCCTCGTGCTGCTCCAGAAGCATCGCCGACTCTTCGCGGACACCGCCGGTCTCGTACACCGCCCCT
>JABABZ010000184.1 GCA_014237965.1 Phycisphaerales bacterium
GCATCACCAAAACGACGGGCATCGTGGCAGCGGGGGAGATTTTCCCGGTGGACGTCTTGATGAAGATCTCTCCGTCTTCGATGCCGGAATCGGAGGCCGGAGCCGAGACGGCGGCTTCGATGGCGAGATCCGAGGCCAATCGCACCTGATCCAGGGTTCCCAGCTCCCCGGTCTCGAGAATGATCTTGAGATGAGCAGCCCCACATGCGTGCTTGATCGCGGCGATCTCCGATTGGACGACGTCGTAACGGCCGGCCAGAAATGCCCCACGATTGATCACCATGTCGATCTCATCCGCCCCGGCGTCCACAGCAGTGGTGACTTCCTCGAGTCGGGTCTCGATGGGCGTCTGGCCGCTCGGGAAAGCGGTGGCGACGCTGGCGACCTTGATCGGAGCGCTCCCGAGCCGGTCTTTCGCAGCCCTGACCATCGAGGGGTAGACGCACACGGCGGCGACGGGGGGAATCGGCGGTGCGAGGTCCTTGTGAAGGGGTCTCACGGCGCGATCGCAGAGACGTCGCACCTTCTCGGGGGTGTCCGAGCCCTCCAGCGTCGTCAGGTCGACCATGGAGATTGCCAGTCGGATTCCCCGGGCCTTGGTCGAGGTCTTGATCGAACGGGTGGTGAATTCGGCCGCGCGACGTTGGGCCATCACCGGGTCGACTGTGCGTGGACGCATGTCAGAACTCCGTCAGATCGGAATGCGAGACGAGGGCGTCGCGGTCGGCGACGCCCTCGTGGTCGATCGCTTCAAGCGAGAGAAATGCTCAACCACCGCGTCCAGCGGAAAAGAGCCGCGGGAGATAGGCGCCGTCGATGAGGACGAGTTTGCTCGCGGTCGGGTTGTTCGCATTCGGAATCTCGTAGATCAGGAGACTCTCGTCATTCGAATCGATGACGTAGAGAAACTCGTAGGGGTTCTCCTTCGGTCCGTTTCCGCTTGAACTGGTCACCAGCGAGAAGCCTTCGTCCGTGGACGTCGCCATGCCGGCGAACGCGGGATTCGGGGAGAGATGTCCGGCTTGGAATATCGCCAGAGTCGCGATGATGAAGGCGGATGCCCAGAGGATCGCGGCGGCTGGTTGGACGGTCGTGTTTCGTCCGGTATCGGTTTGATGATGGTCGGTCGTCATGGTCGGGTTCTCCTGTTCGCCTCCCGGCGTCACTTGCGGTTCTGTCGAACGGTGGCACCATCGGTGGCGAGATCGGCGTAGCCCATGCCCTCGAGGATCCGCTTCGATGTGTCGTAGCGGATGGCGACGAGTTGCCGGGAGTTCTGATCGACGATGTAGAGGATGTACGGCGACGAGCCTTGTGCACGACCCGCGACCATGGCGTACTTCCCTCGGAACCGTTCCTGTGCGTCGGCCGCGGGCGTGAAGGTGATCGCCGCGACGGACGCGACGAGGAGCCCGTTGAGTACGAGCAGGCCCTTGATGCTTCGTGGGGACATTCTGGTCTCCGTGATGGCCGGCGTGATCAGATCTCCCCCGGGGAGAAAGACATCGCGGCCCTTGGTATGAATCGGGCGATGAGTCGAGTGCAGTGTGCGATGCCGGGGATCAGAGATCCTCGTGCTGCCGCTTCGACGGAAAGAGGGTCAGCACCAGGAGGATCGCGGCGAAGAAGGCTGCTGCCAGATATCCCAGCCACATCGGCGATCGGGTGCCGATGGAGGGATCCCGGGGCGCATTCTGGGCGAGTGCGATGGCGGTACTGGAGAACGGGAGGGCGAGCGTGATCGCCATGAGAGGTCGGATGAAGCGTTGCATGTCGTCCAAGGTACCGGTTCAAGAGGTCCCAAGGCAAGGCGATCCACATCCTGCAGGGGGTGGATCGCCTTGCCTTGGCGATGGAGGCGATCAGGGGGCCTGTTCGACCGGGCTGTCATTCAGAAGGAGCCCCACCGGGAGCGACGGCGTCCCCGTGGCCTGCAAGCCGATCGTGAAACTCTCGCCCTGGCAGACGTCGCCATTCCAGGTCTCGTTGACGATTCTGATGACCCCATCGCCTCGGGGCACCAGCACTCCGTTCCACACGGAGTCGACCGCGAACGTCTTGGCGGTGAACAAGGCCTCCCAACCGCTCAGGCACTGTCCGGAATCGTTGTGAATCGTCAGGTTGGCGATGAAACCGGTCCCCCAGTCATTGGCGATCTCCCACTCGTAGGTGAAGCCGTCCAACTGACATTCGTCAAGGATGCCGTTCCGATCTTCGTCGAGCGCCCCATCGGCGATCTCGCACGAGTCGGGGATCAGGTTGAGGTTGCAGTCGTCGACGAAACCATCCAGGATCGCACAGACGTCCCAGATTCCGTCGCCATCGCAATCCGGCTGTTCCTGACACTCGTCTGGAATGCCGTCCAGATTGCAGTCCGCCGCACCGGCTTCGATTTCCTCGTAGTCCGAGATGCCGTCATTGTCACAGTCGGGGCCGCAAGATCCCCATTCGCCGAGGAGCATGCCGAGGTCCGCCCCGTTGGTCAGTCCGTCATTGGTCACGTCGCCGGCGGGGCTTCCCCAGGCACCGAGCATCATGCCAAGATCGGCACCATCGACCCGACCGTCGAGGTCGAGGTCGCTCATGCAGTCGCAGGTGTCACTGCAGACTCCGAAGTCGACGTCGGCAAGCATGTAGAAACCCTCGCCGACCGGATCGATTCGCTGCCAGATCACGTAGATCGAGTGCTTTCCCACCCGAGGGGGGAGCGTGACGGTGAAGGTGTACTCGTTTCCTTCCAGCGTGACGGGCCCCACCGGTATCGGCCGCATCTTTTCCCAGGTGAGTGGTTCCTGGCCCCAGTCGTGGTCCGGCGTGGTCAGAAACGCGTACATCTTGAGTGGATTGTGCGGCGTCGTCGCGAAGATGGTCATCTCGAGTGGACCTGCTTCCACCGGCGTCGTGGGCCAGAGTTCGCTGACGGTGTCGAACGCCGCGAATCGCGGATTGTCGGCGCTGGCCAGTTTCCCGTCGGGGATGATCTGATCGAAGGGCACGTTGAACTGGTCGAAACTCTCGACCGGCGCAAAGTTGACCAGCTCGTTCCAGTTCCAGCAGGCATCGACATTCTGATTGATGACGCCCTGAAGGAACGGATCGGGGTTGTTCATGCATCCGCCCTCCCAGGCTCGATAGATGCGGCTGGGTGGGTTCGAGAGCGTTCCGTGTCCGAGTGCCGCATGGGATGCCATGCTTCCAAGGATCAAGGATGAAATCGCGATGGTTCGGATCTTCTTCATGATTCGAGCGTCCTGACAGAGGTGACCGTTCGGAACTGCGCTGCATGCCATTGCCCCTGGCGCAGAATATCCAGAGTCCTGTACTCACCAACTCCGGGTCAAGGTTCCAGATTCGCGCCGAGCAGGCGGAAAAACGTCCTTTTAGAGGTCTAAAGACGTGATTCAGGTGATCGGGACCACCTCGTAGCCTCCGCGTTCCCTCTGCGAGATTCGACCGACGGGAGTGGCGGGCTCATGATCCAGCACCAGAATCCAGCCCTCTTGGGCGGCCTCGGGAAGGAAGGCCGCCTTCGTCTGCATCGTCTCGAACGGGAGCATGTCGTAGGCGGGGCTTGATGATGCGTGAGTGTGATGAACGGTCGGGAGAAGATCACCGGGGAAGACGACGGTCCCCTCCGCCGACTCGATGAAGATCCCATGCATCCCCCAGGTGTGGCCGACCAGTGGTCTGACGCGAATGCCGGGAAGCACCTCCTGTGCCCCGTCGATCAACCGAACCCGATCGGCGATCGGATCGAGATGGGTCCGGAGATAGGTCCGAGTCATGGTGCTGCGATCCGCGAGCGCGTAGTCCCATTCCTGACGCTGGACGACGATCTCCGCATTCGGAAAGACGACACGAGGAGAAATGCCCTCTGCCACCATTTCCTTCGGATCCCGGCCATCCCAGGTGGTGAGCCCCCCCGCGTGATCAAAGTGAAGGTGGGTGGTGACGACGGTGTCGATCGACTCCGGCTCGACATCGATCTCTCGCAACGCATCGACGACCGAGCGGCGTTCGAGCTGATAGATGTCCCGTTCCTTCTCGGTCCACTTGTCTCCGCATCCGGCTTCCACCAGGACTCGGCGGCCCGCTTGTTCGAGAAGCAGACAGTTCGTGTTGAGGCCGACGCGATTCATCTCATCGGAACTCGTCCACCTCGACCAGATCGACTTCGGGATGATCCCGAACATTCCACCACCGTCGAGACGGAAACTGCCCGCGTTCAATACCTGCCACGTCCATGCATCTTTCATGCAGGCCATTGTGCCGGGAAGCGAGGCGCGATGTGGCGGAAACTGGCGGATTGATGATCTTCGATTCACTGCCATTGGCATCCCGGTGAAGTCCGGTGAGCCTTGAATGAGTGAAGAAGAACCACAAGAACTGACACAGATCTTCAACGCGGCACTGGGCGGTGACGAGAAGTCGGCGCGTCGAATGTGGGGCTGATCTACGAAGACATGCGGCATCTTGCCGCGACCGCGGTCCGACGTGATTCTCCCGCATCCGGCCTTGAAGTGACCCAGGTGGTGCACGAGGTGTTCATTCGCATGTCACGCAGCAGTCCCGAGAAGTGGGACAGTCGGAGACATTTCTTCGGTTCCGCCATCCGAGCCATGGAGCAGTTCCTGATCGATCATGCTCGGGAACGGAAGGCCATCAAGCGGGGTCGTGTTCCGGTCTTGATTTCGGTGCTTGCCAGAGCTCGCGGGCTTCGACCATGCGACATCGGCGGAATCGAGCGGCCTCGCGGTCTCACCGAATGAGCACGAGGTCGCGGTGACGCACGAGAACGGGCTTCATTTGATCCGTGGTGGCGTCGCGGCCGACTGACGGCCACGTTCGCGAACGCCTCACTTCGTGAGTCGGTCGAGACCGTCGGCGAGATCCCGGGCCAGGTGTTCGACGGACTCGAGCCCGACCGACACTCGAAGCAGGGTTCCGCGCTCCGTCCACGGCGTCACGGTTCGTTCGCTCAGCGGGTGCTGAGGGATCAGCAGACTTTCGAATCCCCCCCACGAGTAACCCATCTCGAACACGGTCATTCCCTCGAGCATTCGAGCGAGAGACGCACGATCGACCGAATTCAGGACGACGCCGAACAATCCGGTTCCTCGATCGAAGTCGCGTTTGAAGATCGCATGCCCCGGATCTTCTGGAAGGGCGGGGTGCAACACCCGTTTCACTTCGGGTCTGGTCTGCAGCCATCGGGCGAGCTGAAGCGCCGCTTGCTCCTGGGCGTCGAGTCGGACGGCCAGGGTTCTGAGCCCGCGCAGGCCGAGCCAGGCATCGTCGGGACTCACACCGTGGCCGAGGTCCATCGCGGTGATCTTGACGCGGTCCCAGAGTTCCCGGGTCCGCGTGGTGATGGCGCCGAGCATGACATCCGAGTGGCCGCCGACGTACTTGGTGAGTGCGTGGACCACCATGTCCACTCCATGTTCGATCGGCCGGAAGCCGAGCGGAGTCGCCCACGTGTTATCGATCGCCGTGACGATGTCGCGTTCTCGACACGCGGCCGCGATCGCGGGGACATCCTGCATTTCGAAGGTCACCGACCCCGGTGACTCCATGAAGACC
>JABABZ010000185.1 GCA_014237965.1 Phycisphaerales bacterium
CCCAGTGACGCCCCGAGCTTGAGCAGGCCAAGTCGCTCGTCGGCAAGCGGTGCCAGACGAATCGAAGCTCGAAGCCGTTCTGCGAGAACCTCGACTCGGGCGACGCTGTCCCCCTGAAGCACGATCGCCAGTTCCGCACCGACGAATCGGAAGACACTCGCCTGCGCACCGACCGCTTCCCGGCAGGTTCTCAAGACCGCCTCGGAGACCTTGGCCAGCGCCGCATCTCCGCTGCCCGGCCCGCCTTCACGATTGAGCTCGCGCATCCCATCGATGCCGAGCAACAGGATCGCCGTCGGGGATTCCTCCTCGAAGACCGACAACAATCGCTCCTGGAACGCATTTCGATCGGGAAGACCGGTCAGTTGATCCATGTTCTCCGCGAACTCCGGCGCCGGCGCGCTGACTCTATTCTCTCGTCGAAGCCGGTCGGCCTCTTCCAGAATCGCATCGACGTCGGGATTGGAACTCGTCTTGAGATCGAACATCCGCCCGAGCTCGTCGGCGTGCTGGGTGATCGACTTGAGCACCGCGAATGCGGTCCCTCGGCGCAGATCGAACCACGTCGCGGAACACTCCTCGTACTGACGCAGTGCCTGCTGTGCTCGCTCCTGATCCGAACCGAGGCTCTCCGCGACCATGTTCGCCAGAAGCACGATACGACGCATGTCTTCATCCTGAGCTGCGACTTCCGGGCCGTGATGATGCAACAGGACGACATCCACGATGTGGGTCGGGAACTTCCAGCCATCAAGCATCGCGGCACCGATCTCGGCATGGTCGAGCTCGAAGTGCCGACGCTCGAATCCCGAGACCGCCTGATGATCACCGTCCGCCAGATCCAGAACCTGGATGTACCGGTCTCCGTAGTGCTTCCAGAGCGCAATCATGCCGACATCCTGGATCAAGGCCGCCAGGAACGCCTCGTCGGCATCGCCGCACTTCACGATCGACGCGAGCGCCCGCGCCGCACTGGCGGAGTAGATGCTTCGTCGCCAATAGTCTTCAAAGTCGAAGAGAACCTCTTCCTCGCCCTTGAATGCTCGAGCGAGACTGAAGCCGAGCACCAGACCCTTGACCGTCTCCAGTCCGAGATAGGCCAGTGCTTGTCGGATGCTTCCCACTCGCTGGGTGAGTCCGTAGAAACTCGAATTGACCGTCGTGAGAACCCTGGTGGCGATGGCGGGATCGTGCTCGACCGCCTTCGCGATCTCACCAAGCTCCACATCCCGCCGACTCGTGAGTTCCAACACCCGGACCGCCACTGCTGGCAGCGTGGGCAATTGGGGACTCTCCATGATCCGCGCCAATGCGGTGTCGTTCATCTCCTGCTCCTCCCCGCGACGCCTGGTTCGATTGGAACCACATCGTCGCACCAGCAACTTCGGCCCGCCATGATCGGAGGTGAAGAGAGATCGCGCTGGTGCGGGTCATGGCTGGGTCCGGAAACCGACCCCGACACCTCACGACCCGAACAGGAGGCGCATCGAGACGCTTTCAGTACCGAGAAGTTCTCGAATCCACGTCGCAAGCAGGCGGTTCGCCCTTGTCGTCGCCTCTGGATCCGCATCTTCCGGAACGACCCCGTCTTCTTCACTCACCGAAGCGAGAAGCTCGATCGTGGGGCGTCTGACCCGCCAACGATCCGCGGCGCCCGTGTCTGCCACCACACCACCCGACTCCGCGCTGAACGCCACCGTCTCACCCGGGAATCCCTCCAGATCGAGACGGGGCCGGTAACCGAGATCACACAGCAGACGCCAGTGGAACGCGAGGATCACCCGGTCGGTCGAACACCCGGACTCGAGTTCACGCAAGGCGATGACCATCGCATCCCAGGTCTTCGGATGTGGTTCGGGCTGATGGAGGAATCGACCGACCAGGTCGGCGATGTACCAGCCACACCGATTCGCCGGTGCTTGTCGGCGGAGAATCGGATACGTCTCCAGCAGTGTCCATTCCGTCAGGGTCGCCAGTTCCCTTCCCGGCTTCACGATCGCGACGATCTCGCCCCTGGTGAACAGATCGAAGCCGCCGCTGAAGGAGCCTCGCTCCCGCCGGGCACCCTTGGCGAGCCCCCGCAGCATTCCGTGATCACGGAGGAAGAGCGAAACGGTCTGGCTCGTCTCGCTGAAGTCCCAGTGCCGCACACAGACGGCTTCGTCCCGAAGCGTCGGCATGTGGTCAGTTCTCCGGCCTGATGATGATCGCTTCACGCAACATCGCCACATCCATGAACGGACCGTCCGCACCCATTTCAATCTCGATCGTCAGACGATCGGAGGTCAGGGGCGTCACGATCCGACTCACCGGATTCGACGCGTCGATCACCACGCGTCGAACCTCCCGTTGATCATCGCGGACGACCAGATCGAAGCTCCCCCGTGTCGAGTCCACGGGAAGTTCGATGGTCGCGCTGAACCGGCATCCGGCGGCCGGGAGTCTCCAGGTCGCTCGAAGCGGACCGTCAAGGCGGATCGGTGCGGCATCGATGGGCCAGTTGCCCGGACTCACCGTCGGTTCGGGGATCCAGGGACGGACGGACGAAGCATCGCCCGCATCGATGACCACCGGAATCGTCGCCAGCGGAACCACACGGCCGGCGTCGAACACGATCCCCCGCAGAAACTCGACGGGCACTTCGGCCATGTCCCCGCCGAGGCCCGGACGTTCGATCCGAACATAGCCATCGTCACCGATTCGGATTCCTGCGCCCGCGAGCCGATGCCCTCCGAGGAACCAGGCGTTCATTCCACGAGGTTGCTCGTCCGGATTGACCATGGCGAAGGAAGCGACTCGATCGATGGGAATTCTCGTGAGACTCGTTTCCGATCCTCTCATCCGATCGATGACGAGTTCCATCCCGATCGACTCGATCAATCCTCGGACTCGATCTCCATTGGCGAGAATGACCTCGTCGACATCCTCGACACTGGGAACTTCGGCACCATCGATGATTCTCATTTCAGAGATCCGATCCAGGTCGATCGGAAGATCGTGCAGCCAGGTGTTCCGCCACAAGGGTGTCGTCCCGTCGGCAGCGAGGCTTCCGGGAACGAACTGTCCGTCCACGAAACGGATGTACGGGCCGCGGTGTGCGACCTGATCACCAGCGCGCTTCCGGATGAACCGCCATTCGGGTGTCGAATCCCGCTCGGTGGCCGGGCCGACGATCACCGTGAGTGCTTCATCGATGGGAACGGCTCTCGAGATTCCCCCGGGATGATCCCAGCCGAGCACGACGGTGGCATCGATCACGATCGGATCAGCAGGATGCTCTTCGAGATCCTGATCGAGCACTCGCGATGGAATCGAACCTCCCACCGGAGTCGGTGGTCCATCACCATCCTGTCCACGAACACCGAAACCCATCGTCAGCACGAGGGGCAGCGCCACCAGCGAGAGGCGATGAGGGGGAAGATGATGGGTACATCGCATCACAAGGTGCTCCATGCCGTCACTTCTGGAAGATCGGCAGGTATCGCTTGGGCATCTGAAGAACGATCAAGCCCATTGCGGTGGCATAGGCGTCTCCAATCTGGTGATCGACCCAGAGCCCTTCGGCTGATTGTCGATCCAGGAGATCCCTCCGCACTCCCGGCCACCACTGCTCCCACCATTCCCCACCCGCCAGATACATCGCTTGTACCGCGTAGTACTGGCCGTAGTAGTAATGGGCGTTGCCCGGACCCATTCCAGGTCGACCCGGCGACGCGACCTTCACGAGATAGTCGAGGCCCTTCTCGATCGCGTCATCCTCGTAGATACCCGCGTAGAAGAGGCTGGCCACTCCCGCCGCGGTGCGAGGCCAGGCAGAACCACCCTGCTGAGTCATGTACCGAAAGCCGCCGTCGGAATTCTGGCACTTGCGGACGTACTCGACCGCCTTGTCGATGGTCTTGCGCGGAATCTTGATGCCGGCGTTCCGAGCGGAACGAAGCGCCATGATCTCGCAGATCGTGACCGAGACATCGGCATCGAAAGGGACCGGGTTGTATCGCCAGCCACCTTCATCATTCTGACTGTTGACGATCAGCTGAATCGCTCTTCCGAGGGCATCACGCACTCGTTCGTCGGCGGGGTTCATTCCGTAGATCTCGCCGAGGAACAAGGTGGCGAATCCATGTCCGTACATCGGACCATGGGAGGTCTCGGCGGCGAGAAGCCCGGTCTCGGTCGCATTGTCGAGCACGAACTGCAGCGCCTTCGAGACCACGGTTCCATACCGCCCACGGTCGGGAACATGCCCATCGGCCATGAATGCCAGTCCGCACAAGGCGGTGATTCCGACATGACGGCCGTATCGGCCTCGACCGAACGATCCGTCGGTGTTCTGAATCGCCGCGAGGGCTGCCAGTCCCCGTCGGACCGACTCATCCAACGCCGGCGTCATTTCATCGCTGGCGGGTGCGTTCTCGGCACCCGGTCGATCCGCCGCTTCTTCGAGGATCACGGGCTCGGCACCGTCCTGTGCCATGGCATGTCCGGTCACCGCGAGCGCACCCGCGGCACCAGCGAGGACGAGCGCCAGAATTCCCACATGTGTTCCGAGACGTCTCATTCGCCCGCTTCCTCCGCCATTCTTCGGTAATACGCCTCGGTGAGGGAACGGTAGAGCTGAGAGACCTGATCACGCATTCCCTGAGTGATCAGATCACGCACTCGCGGTGGCAGACCGCCCCATTCGATTCTGCTCTCGTCAAGAACCCCTTCCAAGTCGGCGGAATCCGGCGATGGTGGCTGGTTCGAAGTGCCATCCTGTGCTTCTCCTTCGTTGCGCTGCGAGCCCTGTTGTTGCTGCTGATCCTGTGGCTCACCTTCGCTTCGTCGGCCCGGGTCCTGTTGCTGGCTCGAGCTCGAACTGGACTGCTGTTGCTGTTGTTGCTGCTGCTGTTTCTTTGCGCTGTCGATGAGTACCTGGAGCCGATCGACGATTCGCTCCTGAAGCCGTTGGGTGCCGAGTCCGGTGGCCTGCTGATCACGAAGCCGGTCGACCGACTGAAGCATCTCGGTGACCGCGGCCCGGAAGGCCTGATCTGGTTCCTGTTCGGCGAGCGCCGCCTCCAGAGATCGTTGTCGCTCCGCCTCCGCCGCGGATTCGGCGGCGCCTGAGTCCGACTCTCCTTCGATCTCCAGCAGATCGTCCAGAGACGGGGGGTCCGGCGGTGCGACGGGTTCCTCGACCACCGGCGGATCGGTGACCGGCTCGGGTGGAGCCGGGGGCGCATCCTGAACTGCGAACGCCGAGCCCGAGATCATCACAGCCAGACCACCGGCGAAGATCCGTGGTACCGAGCGACTTGCCGGTCCGAACATCAAGACTCTGAAGATCATCGGTCGGGTCCTCCCATTCCGCCGTCCCCGGGTGACGGCGCAGGTGCTGGCTGAAGTTGATCGAGCAACGCGGTGGCGACCGCGTGGAGATCCGCCTGGAGCCGGGCGATGTCGGCGATCCGCTCACCCGTATCCGCCGTGGGATCCAGGATTCGAGCCGCATCAAGCCGACGCGTCGCATCGAGAATCTGCTGCTGGGTCGAGCGAAGCATCTTCAGTTCGGCGATCGTAGGAATGAGCGGAT
>JABABZ010000186.1 GCA_014237965.1 Phycisphaerales bacterium
CTCATGTCGAAAGACTTGATGCCGCCGTCGCGACCGCGACGGACGTACATCAGATGTCCGCGATCGTTGACCGCGAGGTTCCGGAAGGCGCCGGGGCGGACCGGAAGCGGCATCGCCCGGGCTTCGAAGCCCTCGAGATCGATCTCGACCTTGTCGGCGTCGTCGGCGTCGTCGGCGTCCTTCTCGTCGCCGTCTTCGTCGTCTTCGTCGTCACCGCCTCCGAAGGTGTTCCGCGTGCCGCTGATCGCCGCGCCGGGACCGCCGTCGTCGGGCTGGCCGACGCCGGTGACCGACTCACCGTCAAGCACCAGCTCGATATCCACGCTGGGGCCGTTCTCGATGGTCATCACGAGCGTCAGGCTCATGGATTCGGGATCGAAGGCGCCGGCCAGTTCGCCGGCGAACATGGCGGTCGACACGGTTCCGGTGACCAGATCGTCGTCGTTGAGGACGAGCATGATGGTCATCGGGATCGCGCCCATCTGGGGGATGTCCGCGATGCACTCCCAGGTGCCGGTCACCGGATCGGCGTGGCCCTCGGGCTCGTCGTCCGCTTCCTCCGCGTCGTCCGCTTCGGCGTCGTCCGATTCGTCGTCCTCCTCGGCATCCTCGTCCTTGGCGTCCTCGTCGTCCCACTCCTGTTCGTCGCTCTCCGAGAGCCACGGGCTGTCGACGTCGTTGCGAAGCGGTACGGCGACCAGCATGCCGCTGTCGTCGTAGATCCAGGTGCCGTCGAGCGAGGAGTAACTCGGTGCGAACCGACGGTCGCTCGTGAAGTACATCCAATCGCCGTCGCGATCGAAGGCCGGCGAGTTGTCGTTGAACATGCCGCTCGTCACGACGTGCGTCTCGCCCGAGTCGAAGTCGTGGAGATGGATGCGTCCCATCATCGAGTCGCCGACGGTTCCCGACCATGCCGCCCATCGTCCGTCGGAACTGAGACTGGGCTTGGGGAAGACCCCGCGATCGTTATGAGCGAAGGTGGTGCGTTCGCCGCTCTCCACCTCGACCCGGTGGGCGTCGCCGGTCTTGTCGGCGTAGACGATGAAGGAGGAATCGGGTCCCCAGTGGATCGCGTTCTTGAACACGCCCATGTCGTCGGTGAGCCGACGGGGTTCATCGCCGCCGTCACTGCGTCGGACGAAGAGTTCGTATTCCCCCGGCTCGTCGGAGAAGTAGGCGATCCACTTTCCGTCCGGGCTCCATGAGGGGGACCGTTCGGCGACGCCGGAGGTCCGAGAGAGGTTCCGGGGGCTGCCGTTCTTCGCGGGAAGCGTCCAGAGATCACCGCGGGCCGCGGCCGCGACCCGTTTTCCGGACGGCGAGATCGACCATCCCTGCATGAAGTCGGATGCGTCGACCATCTTCGGTCGAAGGCTGGCGGTCGCTCCCGGGATCTCGATTTCGACTCGATCGGTCGTCTTGTCTCGGGCGTCGTGGACGTAGAGGTCGGCACCGTTCTGGAAGACGAATCGGGGGTGGCCATCGTCATCGGGGCCGATCGCGGGCCACTTGATGTCGTAATTCGCGAAGCGGGTGAGCTGTTCCCGATCGCCGGAATCGACGTCGTAGCGCCAGAGGTTCAGGCGATGCTCGTCGCCGGCGTCCGAGAGGTAGTAGAGATCGTCTCCGTGCCACATGGGCATGGTGTCGGTGCCTTCCCAGTCGGTGACTCGTCGGGATTCGCCGGTCTTGAGATTCACCAGCCAGATGTCGCTGGCCATGCCACCGCGGTACCGCTTCCAGGTTCGACCATCGCGCTGGTTCGGCGTGTAGGCGACCCAGGTCCCGGTCCGGTCGATCGCGGCGTTCGCGCCGTAGGGCATCGGAAGCGCTTCGGGGAGGCCGCCTTCTCCGTCGACCCGGTAGATCCGTTCGGCTCTTGGCACTCCGCCCATGCCGCGGGCGCTGTAGAGGAGGTCGCCGTCGGCGGTCCAGTCGCTGAGCCGTTCGCCGGTCGGGTGGTGAGTGACGCGCCGGGGCATGCCGCCCTTGGTGGGGACCACGTAGATGTCGCGGTTGCCGTCGTAGTTTCCGACGAACGCGACCTCGCTGCCGTCGGGTGAGAATCGCGGGATGACTTCGACGCCCTCGGGAGAGGCGAGGGGCAGGGCGGTGCCGCCCTTGGCCGGGACGCGCCAGAGATCGTTGCCGTAGGCGAAGACGATCTCGTCACGGGAGATGTCGGGGAAGCGATACATCGACGCGCCACCGTCGGCCTCGGCCGTGGCCATGACCAGAGTCGGGCTCGAGACCGTCGCGCCGATCGAGGGCATGGTGATCAGGAGGGCGGTGGTCGCACCTCCAGCGAGCAGAGCGGCGAGGGCCGGCTTCGTGATGGACATGTGCTTCTCCGAGCGTCGGGTGAGTCAGGGCCGGACATCGGCCGGGGCGGAGGACCGGGAATCGGACTCCGGCCAGTTCCGGATCCGACTGTCCCTGTTACGAGGGGCATCCTGCGTCACTGGATCCCCGAAAAAAAGCTCGGTAGATCCGCAGGAATACGGATGCTACCGAGCTGGGTTCTCAAGGATGCGACCGGACCGGGCTTCAGGCGTCCGGCGCCGGGGCCTGAGCGATGATCGGCACGGAGCCCTTGTCGCTCTTGACCACGCCGCCCGGGCGTTCGACCGTGACGGCGAACAGGTACGGCTGGTCGACCCGAAGCGGAAGCTTGATCGGGATCACGACTTCGCCCTTGTCGTTCACATCGAAGACGCCACCGTCGACGGGATGAACATTCTCAGCCAGCGGGGTGGGGTTCTCCGGGTCGGGCTCGCGGTCCTGGTCCCAGATCCAGAGCTGGTACTGCTGGATGCGAGGATCGTTGGGCTCGAGACCCTTGATCAGCATGTAGCCCTCCTGCGACTCCGGGCTGAAGGTCACATACCCGGTGACGCCTTCGGCCGGGTTCACGAGGCCCGGTGACCAGTCCCAGCGGACGGCATCGGGATGCTGATCGACCCACGACACGAGCTGCGTGCTGTTCTGGATCGTCGGCGTGAACGGTTGCCAGGCCATGACTGCGACGGCGATGGCCGCGGCGGCCGCGACCCAGCCCAGCCACCCGGTGCTTCCACCGGGCGCGGTGTCGTGGTCAGGGGAGATTCTGCCGGCGATCTGAGGAGCCGGGGTGGATTCCGATGCGATCTCGGCGTGCACGGCCTGGCTGATCCGCTCGGCGGCAGCCGACGGCATCTGATCGGCGTTCCTGGCGGCATCATCGAAGGCCACGGCCAACTGCGCCACGGCATCGTCCATGCAGTCACCGCGAACCCAGGCGTTGGTACGAAGGAGTTCTTCGAGTCGATTCGAATCTTCGTCATTCAGACCGAACAAGGCTCGGTCCGAGAGAAGGTCGAAGAGTTCCTTGGGTGGGAGTTCGAGGTGATCATTCATCTCGTCTCCTGGTGTGTCGCTTTTTTCATACTGACTCATGAAGCACCTCCAAGGGCACCGACGGCGATTTGTCTTCCGAAGCCACTGGCTTCAAGCAACTGCCTCAGCCGTATCAGCCCTCGGCGGGCGTGGGTCTTGACGGTTCCGAGCGGCATGCCGGTGGTGGCGGCGATCTGTTCGTGGGACCGACCGTGATGGATCGCGAGGGTGAGAACCTGCTGTTGTTCCGGCCGGAGCTTCTCGAAGGCCTCGGAGGCGATTCCGGCCTCTTCGGAGATCTCGATATGGTCTTCGGAAGACTCGGGCGCCGGTGACGATTCGCTCAACGCGACGGGCTCGGGCCTTCGGGTACGACGTCGAGTTCGGTCGATCAGCCGCCGTCGGGTGATCATGGCCACGAACGTGGCCTCGCCGGCGATCGAAGCATCGAATCGGGAAGCCGTCTTCCAGATCTCGATGAAGATCTCCTGGACCGCATCTTCCGCTTCCGCGGTCGTCGGGCAGGATCGGCGGGCCAGAGACCAGACCAGGCCTCCGAATCGACTCATCATTTCGTCAACGGCGCCAGGTTCGTTCCGACCGACGCGTTCCAGAATGGGCGTTTCTTTTTCCACGATTTCCTCAACTCCAGGGGCCCGCGCGGCACTTCGCGACGGGAGACGTCGAAGTGTAACGCTCTTCCAAGTGGGGCCAGCCGTTATTCGCGGCTGACCCCCATAGATCGTGTCAAAAGTCGTCATGAAACAGGCTCCCCCCCGGAAGGGGCTCAGTCTGGGAGGATGACGGTGTCGATGACGTGGATGACGCCGTTCGAAGCTTCGATGTCGGCGGCGACCACGGTGGCGTCACCGATCATGACCTTGCCGTCCTTGGTGGACACGGAGCTCTTGGCTCCACCCAGGGTGGGGACCATCTTGAGCTTGACGACCTGATCGGAGTAGACCCGACCCGCCGCGACGTGGGCGAGCAGGACCGCCTTCAGCTTGTCCTTGTTCTCCGGGAGGAGCAGCATCTCGACGGTTCCCTTGGGGAGTTTGGCGAAGGCCGCGTCGTTCGGAGCGAGGACGGTGAACGGCCCCTTGCCCTTGAGCGTGCTCACGAGGTCGGCGGCGCCGAGGGCGGCTGCGAGGGTCTTGAACGTGCCGGTGGACACCGCGACGTCGACGATGTCTCGCTGCTCCGGAATCATCACGGCGTCGATCACGTGGATCACGCCGTTGGAGGCCTCGACGTCGGTGGCGACGATGTTCGCGCCGGCGATCGTGGGCTTGCCACCCTTCATCGCGATCCTGGCACGCTCGCCGTTCGCGGTGTCGAGGGTCTTTTTCTTGAGAACATCGGCGGCCTCGAGCTTCCCGGGGACGACGTGGTAGGTGAGGATCTCGACCAGAGCCTTCTTGTTCTCAGGCTTGAGCAACGTCTCCACGGTGCCCTTGGGGAGCTTTCCGAACGCTGCGTCGGTGGGCGCGAAGACGGTGAGCGGTCCCTTGCTCTGAAGGACTTCGACCAGACCGGCGGCCTTCGCCGCGGCGATCAACGTGTTGAAGTCTCCCGCCTCGGAGGCGACCACGACGATGTCCTTGGGAGCGCTCGACCGTGCTCCGGCCAGCGTCTCGGACATCTGCATGTCGCAGGTCTGGCCGCTGCAGGCCGGGGGGTTGGAGAGAATGACGGAGGCGACGAGTGCTGTGAAGATCATCTGAGAGTGTTCCTTTGCCGGTGAGGGTCGTCCTCGAAGCCGGCGGATGGTTATTCTGAAGAATGAATTGAGCCCGATAGTGGACTCCCACCATTTCGAAGCCTCTTTGAGGACGGATTCACTCTTTCATCCGATGAAACTCCGCGGAAAAGTCGCTCTCTCGGTCATTGTTCCGCTGGCAGTCCTGCTGGCGGTGGTGATCCGCGCCGATCTGATGGATACGCGGTCTCGACTCCTCGAAGCCGGGGCCGATCAATTGCGACGATCAACGAGGAACACCGCCTCGATTCCCTCGAGAGTGCGTGGGATTTCCGTCATCACCTCACCTCAGGGCAGTATTAGTGTCTTGAACATGAACCAGGGGCTC
>JABABZ010000187.1 GCA_014237965.1 Phycisphaerales bacterium
TGTCCACTTCCGGAGATTCCGAAGGTCGGATCTCCTGTCACGACGAGAAGGCCGCCTGCCGGCCCGATTATTCGGAACCGCTGCTCCATGCACGAATCCGCTCGGCTGAATTCATGACCACGCCTCGCGTGCCCATGCTTTCGGTTCTCGTCATCAGACCTTCCCTCGAGACTTCTCGACCCCGAACGCGCGACTCGTTCGGCCGGTCGTTTCTTTCATTCCAGGTCGCCTGAAGGGATTCGTACCATCGCCATTCGACGCAGAGGATTTCGCCGCGAGGACATGCGGCCCACCGGACCCCGCATGAACGAGCGGATCCGGATCACCCCGGTCTCGACCGCTTCGAAGCGATCGATGAGTCGGGTCTCGCCGCGAGTCCGGCTCTCGGTGGAGACGGTCTCGAGAAACTCCTCGAGCCCCATCGATCCCAGGTTCCGGTCGATTCCGAAGGCCCGGATCGAGACCTCCCGATTCTCCGCGTCACGCGGCCCGACCACGGCGAGGTAGGGGACCTTCATGTCCGCCGCGACCTTGACCTTGGCCTGGATCCGTTCGGAGCCGTCGTCCATGGTCGCCCGGATGCCCAACGCCTTGAGGCTCGCAAGCACTTCGGCCGCGTAGTCGGCACTCTTGTCGCTGATCGGGAGTACCCGAACCTGTTCCGGTGCGAGCCAGCAGGGGAAGGCGCCGGCAAAGTGCTCGATGAGCACGCCGACGAATCGTTCCATTGATCCGAACGGGGCGCGGTGGATCATCACCGGGCGGTGCCGGGCGTTGTCGGCGCCGATGTACTCCAGGCCGAAGCGCTCCGGGAGGTTGTAGTCGACCTGGACCGTTCCCAGCTGCCATTCCCGTCCGATCACGTCCTTGACCACGAAGTCGATCTTCGGTCCGTAGAACGCGGCTTCACCGGGTTCCTCGCTGAACGGGGCGCCGAGTTCCTTGGCCGCATTGCGACAGGCTTCTTCGGCCTTGTCCCAGTTGCCGGGATCGCCCACGTACTTGCTGGAGTCCGGGTCTCGAGTTCCGATTCGAACTCGATAATCGGTCATCCCGAGGGTTTTGAAGATGAGTTTGACGATGGAGAGACATCCGCGGACCTCGTCGGCGATCTGGTCTTCGCGACAGAAGAGGTGGGCGTCGTCCTGCGTGAATCCGCGCACTCGCGTGAGGCCACCGATCTCTCCGGACTGCTCCCATCGATAGACGGTGCCGAATTCCGCGAGTCGGACCGGAAGTTCCCGATAGGACCGCTGCTCGCTCGCATAGATGCGAATGTGGTGCGGGCAGTTCATCGGCTTCAACAGATAGCCCTCGATCTCGCCCTCTTCCAGACGGTTGGCCAGATCGCTGCACGAGCACCCCTCGGTGGCGAGTTCGCTGATCTGCGCCCGGTCGATGACCGGTGTGTACTGGCTCTCCTGGTAATACGGGAAGTGGCCGCTGGTGCGATAGAGATCGAGTTTTCCGATGTGCGGCGTGAAGACCTGGTCGTAGCCTTGCTTGCGAAGTTCCTCGCCGATGAAGTTCTGGAGTTCCTGTCTGACCACCGCGCCATTCGGGGTCCACAGCACGAGTCCCTGGCCCACCTGCTCATCGATGTGAAAGAGCTTCAACTGCTTTCCGAGCACGCGGTGATCGCGTTTCTTCGCTTCTTCGAGCAGTTCGAGGTGACGCTTCAACTGCTTCTTGTCGGCGAACGCGATGCCGTAGACACGGGTCAGTCGATCGCTGTTCTCGTCCCCGTGCCAGTAACTCGACGCGAGGTTCATCACCTTGAACGCGCCGATGCGACCGGTGGAGGGAACATGCGGCCCTCGGCACAGGTCCTCCCAGTCGGTTCCCGGCGTGCCGGTGGCGTACCAGGAGAGTTCCGCGGAGCCCGCTTCCGCCGCTCGCTGGGCGTTGTCGATCTTGAACTTGGAGCCTTCAGCCTCGAGTTTCGACATGCCTTCCGCGAGCGGCATTTCGTATCTCGTGAACGGTCGATCCTCCTTCACGATGCGGGTCATCTCCGCCTCGATCCGCTCGAAATCCTCGCTCGAGACGTTGGTACCGTCGGGAAACGCCATGTCGTAGTAGAAGCCCTGCTCGACCGGCGGGCCGTAGACGAGTTGGACTCCGGGGAAGAGGTTCGTGATCGCCTCGGCCATCACATGCGCGGCGGAGTGCCGGAGCAGGAACAGGGCCTGATCGTCGACGTCGCCTTCGCGGTTCTTGGCGGTGACCAGGGCCAACGCGCAGTCTTCATCGATGGGTCGCGAGAGATCGGTCAGTTCACCGTCGATCGTCGCCCCAAGGGCGGCCTTGGCGAGCCCGGGGCCGATGTCGGCCGCGACCTGAGCGGGTGAGGTCGGGGCGTCGTACGAGCGTTCGCTCCCATCGGGAAGCGTGATGCGAGGCATGGGGGGACTCCTGCTCCCGGCGTGGCCGGGAGGCGACTTGGGACGTGAAGTGTACCGATCGACCGTCGCCGAGGGCATCCGGCGGCGGGGAGGAGTCGGTGCCGACGGTGGTCTCGACGGCCCCCGCGAGGTCGAGGGTCAGCCGTCGCCGAGGCTGATTCGTCGCCGACTTTCGAGGAGTCGGGTGCGATCCTTCAGCAGAGACTGGAAGGTCAGGACCTCGGCCAGGATCTTCTTGAGGAAGACGATCCGGACGAGCGATGTCCGGTCGATCGCCCGCAGGGTTCCGGCCTTCCGGGAGGCCACGATGCCGGCTTCCAGGTCCATGATCCCCTGCGTCGCATTCGCTTCCCGTCGAGAAGCCTCGGCATGGTCGCGATTTCGCGTCAGTTCACGTGGCAACTCGTCGAGAAGCTCGAGAATGTTCTGAGTGGCGATCGCTTCTTGCGAGGTGATGCCGATCCGGTGAGCGATGAACGAGGTTCTCGCGATGAACCTCGCCAGAATGAACAACTGGTCGATGCAATCGAGCATTCTCCGGTTCAGGGCGACTCGTTCCTCGTCATCGGCGAATTCCATGGTCGCATCCCCCGTCATCTTTCGCATGCGGGCCAGAGCATCGAGTCCGCGGCAGAGGGATCGGATTTCGGCGTCGTTGGTCTTTTCCGAACGGATGATGAGACTGACCGAGAAACGGATCTCGAGTATCGCGTTTCCGAGGAATTCGTTGATTCGATCGCGGGCGTAGGTGGGCTTGATGATTCCGAACACCATCCAGGGAAGCACCGATGCCACTGCGACGCTGACGAATCGCTCCTCGATCAGTATCAGTTGAACGCTGGGCCGATCGCTCAGGGAGAATATGAACAACAGGCTCATCGCGTAGTTCAGACCCGCGGCGCCGGTTCGTGCATTCATCATCAGGATGGCACCCGGAGCCAGCAGCACCGCGATGAAGACGGCGTAGGTCCAGGGGTCGTCGAGATTCGGAAACACCGTGGTCATCGCGAAGAGGCTGACCGCGGTGGCACTGAGGAGTCCCACGGCGCGAAGCATCAAGGCAGCCCTCAGGCAGCCCTGATAGACCGTCGAGAGGAACATGGTCATGAGGAGGAGCACGGCTGATCCACCCCATTGATCGAAGGCGGAGGTGATGGCGAAGGCGATCCACATCGAGATCACCCCCTTGGATGCGAAGATCAACCCCGCGGAGTCCGGATGGTGCAGGAGCTCGTGGAGCGTCGACCCGACCGTCCAATCCTGCCGTTCCGCCCATCTGGGCATGCGCAGACCGGCGGAAGGGACCGCGAGGTCATCGGTCGTGGTCTGCCGGAGCAGTCGGCACAGTCGTGACTCGTCGAGGATGAGCTTGGAGACCGCCGCGATGAACGAGAGGTCGGCCGCAGGCGTATCGAGCGGAGCATCGCGAATCGCCCGTCGGCAGTCGTTGCGGAATCGCCGCGCAGACGCGTGGAACCCGGGAACCTCCCGGGCGACTCTTCGAGTCTTGATCGAATCGGAGATCTCCAGCAGTTGCGCCGCCAGCAGATCCCGGAGGACTTGAACACTCTCGGCGGTGTATCGACGGTATATCTCCGGGCGGCCGCTCTGAATGAGCGTCAGTCGCACCCGGTTGAGCGCCAGGAGATAACGCGTCGAGTCACCGGCCAGCACCAGATTGGCCACTGACACCCGGTGGCCTCGTTGATGACGAAGCCCTCGGATCAGGACTTCCAATGACGCGGAGTGATCGGGATCCCAGACGATGAAATTCTGGCTGTACTCGGTTTCGATCGTCTCCTGAAGACCGTGTCCGATCGATGCCAGGTTGTCCGAGAGGCGGTCACGCAGTCGATCTTCGATGCCGGAACTCAGGAACAGAATCCCGGCCACGCCGGAGATCACCAGTCCGGTCATCACCTGTTGAAGACTCGTCCATGCGGCTTCGCCGATCGGGAATCCGTTGATCGCCTGCCAGGCGATGAGCACCGGGATGGAGATCGCCATCAGGTAGGAAAGAAGATCCAGCCCGCGGATCAACAGATAGAAACCGAGGAACGACGTGATGGAGATGATCATCACGAGCAACCAGGGTTGTTCACTCAGTACGCCTGCGACCAGGTAGCTCCCGCCGATCGCGACGGCGATCACGCCGATCCGTTGGAGCAGCAATCGAACCGAGTGATGGACGATGGTCAGAAGCAGGACCGGAAGCGCGGGAAGCACGCCGCCCGGAAGATGGAACGCGTGAATCGTGAGGACGGTCAGAACCGCGGTCGCGAGGAAGATCAAGGTCGGTCGAAGACAGGCTCTCCAGTCGCGGAGGGCGTCGATCGAGGCCTGGATCGACCATCCGAGACTTCCGATGCTCGGTGGTTTTCGAGTGCGGTGGTTTCGATCGTCGATGCCGCCCGCGATGCTCACCGCTCGGTTCCGCCACTCGGGACATTCGCGATGGGCGTCCGTCCGGTCTCCACGCCGGCCGCGAACGCGAGATCCGCCGCGGCGGTCAGCAGGTCGGCTCTGGCACCGACGAACGTCGCTTGAGATTCCTGCAGGTCGCGTTCGGCCTGGACCAGGGTGGTGATGGTGGCGAGGCCTTCGCGATAGGCCGCGGAAACCGCGGCGAAGGCCTCTTCGCTGCTCTCCACCAGTGCCACGCCGAAGTCGTACTGGCGTCGATACGCCTGAACCCTGAAGTAGGCATCCCAGGTCTCACCGATGGCTTGAAGGCGGAGCGCTTCAAGTTCCGCTTCCGCGGCTCGTCGCTCGGCCCGCGCGGCCTTGACCGCGTTCTCGCGAATGTAACCCTCGAAGATGATCCAACTGGCGGAAAGGCCGACGTTCCAGACCGGAGACGTGACCGTGTCGGACGGAAAGTCCGTGGTGGTCGCACCGGGGGCCTTTTTGTCGGTCCCGGTGTCGAACTCCGTCCATTCGTATCCCGC